>JAGQYJ010000128.1 GCA_020436145.1 Cyclobacteriaceae bacterium
GATGTAGTTCCATCAGATTGCCTTTCAGCGCAGTTGCACGACAAATTGCCATCTGCCACCCACCTTGAACTTGCTTTTCAGGGTACTTCCGGTGTTTCCAGGGGTACTGCTTTATCAATGGCACGCAGATACCACAATGGAGGTACCATGCGTATTGACGGACAGTTGGTTTCTGTACCTTTGGCCCATGAGGTAAAAATGATACATTTTGGAGAGCAGGATCGCTTGTGTGTATCTATTCCCTGGGGTGATGTATTTACAGCATTTTACACCACTCATATTCAAAATATAAAAGTCTTTACGGGTATTTCCATCAAGACACTTAAGTCTCTGCGCCTTTACAGAAAATTCAAAAGTATTGCAAAGACCCAAGTTGTGCAGTGGGTACTTCAAAAGATTATCAGAAGCAAAATTGATGGTCCTTCGGCCATTAAGCGTGCCACCTGCCTTACGCATTTATGGGGAAAGGCGATTGATAAAAACAACAATCAAAGCATTGAAGCGGAGCTTACCACCCCTGAATCGTACTATTTGACATCCCTGACAGCAATTGAAGCGACCAAACGTGTGCTTAAAGGGAAATGCCCTGTTGGTTATCAAACTCCCGCCCTTGCTTTTGGAAAAGACTTTGTACTTTCTTTTGATAAAGTGAAACTTCAGTTTAACTAATGGAAGGTTTTAATTTCAAGTTGCCTCTTCAGTTGAGGTACTCAGATTTTGATATGCTGGGTCATATGAACAGTGCGCAGTATGCTACGCTTATTGAGCTGGGGAGACTGAAATATTTTCTCAAAATAGGATGGAACCTGTCAGAAGTAAGTAATGTAGTAGCCTCCTTTAAAATTGACTATTTGCGCCAAATTGTTCCTACAGATGAAGTTGTGGTTCTGGTTAAGGTGGCGTCTTTGGGCAATAAAAGCTTTATAATGGAGTACGCAATGGTTTCACCAGATGAGAAGACCATTTTTGCGAAAGCAGAAACAGTACAGGTTTGCATTCTCAAAAAGAACATGGGGTCCACTCCCATTCCTGACAAGATCAGATCTGCTATACAAACATTCGAAAATATGTAATAGGGGTAATTCAAAAATTGTCCCTGACATCATTTCTGTTTAAATTCACGGTATGATACTACCCGAGATTTATTCGCAATTAGAAGAAGCAGAAATATCCAAACAAGAAGCTGACATTCAGTATAATCTCCTTATTTCCGGAGTTCATTTTATACAGCTTGACAGGGCGGCCGTTCCCGGAGATGGGATTAGGCCTTTGCCAATCGAAGAAGCTCACAGGTATGCTCAGTCATTTGAGAAACACCGGCATTCAATCAACATCCAAAAGTTTGTACCTGCATCAGGTGCTGCTTCGCGCATGTTCAAGGAACTAATTGTATTTGCAACGGAAAGTAAAAGTTCTAAGGAAATAGATACCCTCTTTAATTCGCTTGACAAATTAGCATTCTACACACAACTTCCACAAAATGCTTCAAGGGCTGAGCTTGCCGGGTTCATATTGGATGAACTGGGATACCAGTTTACCCCCAAGGGCCTCATCCCTTTCCATTCCTACAGCTTTGGCTCCAGAACACCTTTTGAAGAGCATTGGGTAGAAGGCAGCAGTTACGCTGAAACTGGAGGTAGAACCCGAATCCACTTTACCGTTTCTGAGGAACATTACGATGCTTTTCTAAAGCTTTATAATAGGAACGCCCCAACGTTTGAAAAAAACTATAAGGTTCAATTAGATATAGATTATTCATACCAGAAAAAGTCAACAGATACTATTGCCATAGATCATAACAACAATATTGTTATGGATGAAAAAGGCGAAGTATTACGAAGACCAGGTGGGCATGGGGCTTTGATACAAAACCTGAATTCAATAGCGGCCGACTTGATCTTTGTGAAGAATATTGATAATGTAACCCATGAGAGTCGTTTAGCCCCCACCGTTTTATACAAAAAGGCCCTGGCTGGAATTCTGCTGGAATTGAAAGACAAAGTTTTTGACCAGCTAAATGCCATTGATAAAAAAGAAGCAAAGAATGAAGAATTAGAAAAGGTTGGCGAAATGCTGATGATTGAAAAACCTTCATTGTACGAACAATGGAATAAAAACGAGCAAATTGAATTCTGGAAGAAAAAGCTGAATCGTCCGATACGCATATGCGGAATGGTTAAAAATGAAGGAGAACCCGGTGGAGGGCCGTTTTGGGTCAAAGAAGGAGATGGCACCTCTTTACAAATTGTTGAATCGGCACAAATTGACAGATCAGATTCAAAGCAGGAAAGCATATTTCAGGAATCTACTCATTTTAATCCTGTTGATTTAGTTTGTTATGTAAATGATTACCAGGGAAATAAATTTAATCTGTTGGAATTTGTAGATCAGTCTGCTGCATTCATCACATCAAAATCATATAATGGAACCGATATAACGGTGCTGGAAAGGCCTGGCCTTTGGAATGGAGCGATGGCCTACTGGAATACAGTTTTTGTTGAGGTGCCTATTGAAACATTTAATCCCGTAAAAACCATTAACGATTTGCTTAAACCGGCACATCAGAAGGAATAGTTTTAAGGTACCTTTCTTAATCTTTTATCGAAAGCTTCCTCAAAAACATCTTTTAGCTTTACCTGCTTGTAAAAATCAGGGTGTCTCACATTAATCAGGTAATTGAATTCTCTTTTACTCTGGGCTGAAGGAACTCGCATAAGAAGGTAACCTTTATTAAGGAATTGAACCGTATGATATGTCAGTTCTGCCGGATAGGGCATTAACATCCAGTTATCAGGTAAATCTTTAAGCTCTACCTTATAAATATTAGTTTTATCAGGCACTTCAATTACCAGGCAAACACGCTTGATAGGAAGGTTATTTTCATTAGCCAAAATCTCCAATTTGGCGAGGGCTATATTGGGTGAGGTATATATGACCCACTGTCCTGTCTTGTTCCATCTACCCTCTGCATGAAGTGTGCCCTCAGGTGGCCATGCATCCTTGTATTTCCATTTTTCCAGATGATAGAGAATCATCCGTAAGTGCTGTATTCAATGCGAAGAAACGCTTTTTCAAGTTCTCTCCTTCCCATCCGAGAAGACAATAGTTCGATAGGTTTTGTACCGCCCAGATTTAAATTACGGGTTTCCAACCATTCGTTTAGTAATTCCGTATTTCCATCAAAGGCATCCAGTCCCTTTTGCCATAAAGCAGCAAAATCGGCCAAAGCATCAATATTTTTTGCCCCAAGATCGTCTGTTTTAACGAGATCATAGAACTTGCTTTTGCCAACCCCAACCACAGAGGCAAGAGCTTGTGCATTAAGCAATGTTTGCTCCTGTATATCTGTAAGTGCCTCTCCTGACAAATGAATATTGTTTATATCTGCATACGACAAACCATTAAGCACATGCAATACATGGTTATTATAAGCAACAGCCGGTTCGTTGGTTTGGGAAGGCTTTGTGTCTTTGGATGAATAAATGTCTTTCTTATTTTTCACTTCTCAAATATACGATTTTGGATTATAAATTTCCAAATTTGGAAACGCTTTTTCTCTCAGATTCGTGCTATATTTACTCCAAGCCAATTGAAATTTATGTCTAAATACATTCTATCCCTTGACCAGGGAACCACAAGCTCAAGGGCCATTATCTATAACCAGGATGCAATGCCTATAGCTATTGCTCAGAAGGAATTTCAGCAATTTTTCCCAAAGCCAGGTTGGGTAGAACATGACCCTGAGGAAATCTGGGAATCACAACTGGAAGTAGCCAAAGAAGCCATACAAAAAGCAGGTATTTTACCTAACCAGCTGGCAGGTTTAGGCATTACAAACCAGCGCGAAACCACCGTTGTATGGAACAAGACTTCTGGCAAACCGGTACATAATGCCATTGTATGGCAAGATAGGCGTACAAGTGATTATTGCTCCACACTAATTGAAAAAGGGCTTGAGCCCACATTTACCAAGAAAACAGGGCTTGTTCTTGATGCCTATTTTTCAGGCACAAAAATCAACTGGATTTTGAACAATGTGGATGAAGCAAAAAAACTTGCAAAAACTGGAGAACTGGCTTTTGGAACAATAGACAGCTGGTTGATATGGAAATTAACCAAAGGAAAAAGCCACGTTACCGATGTAACCAATGCAAGCAGGACACTACTGTTTAACATACATTCATTAACATGGGATAAGGAACTGGCCGAAATCTTAAATGTACCCATATCAATACTCCCTGAAGTAATGGAATCCAGCGGCTCGCTCGCTGTTACGGATAAAGATGTTCTGGGGGCTGAAATTCCCATTGCCGGAATTGCCGGGGATCAGCAAGCGGCACTTTTTGGACAAATGTGCATTGAACCGGGGATGGCAAAATGCACTTATGGTACGGGCTGTTTCCTTGTAATGAACATTGGGAACACTCCCACTCCTTCACAAAACAAACTCCTTACTACCATTGGTTGGAAAATAAACGGGCAAACGACCTATGCCTTGGAAGGCAGCGTTTTTGTTGGTGGAGCTATTATCCAATGGCTCAGAGATGGGCTCAGTTTTTTTGACAGTTCGGATGAAAGCGAAGCACTTGCAACAAATGTTACCAATACTGATGGAGTAGTTTTCGTGCCCGCCCTGGCTGGTTTGGGCGCACCCTATTGGGACTCAACCGCAAGAGGGACTATCCTTGGAATAACCAGGGGAACCACCAAAGCACATATAACCCGGGCTGCTTTGGAAAGTATTTGTTTCCAGGTGGAAGATGTATTAAGCACCATGTCTAAGGATAAAGGTTCACCACTTACAGAACTACGCATAGATGGGGGTGCCACAGCCAATGACTTTATGGTTCAATTTCAGTCAGATATCTCTCAGCTAGAGGTGGTTCGTCCTGTCGATCTTGAAACCACAGCATTAGGGGCAGCCTACCTTGCAGGATTGGGTGTTGGGCTATGGACAATTGAGGAATTGAAATCCAAATGGCAAAAGGACCGATCGTTTACACCCCAAATGAAACCAAAAGAGGTTGAGACAAGGTTAAATCTGTGGTTAAAAGCAATAGAAAGATCTAAAAACTGGTTTACCTATGAAGCGTGAGACAGGTATAAAGAACCTCTCCGACTCCACCAAAACCTGGGATATTATCGTAATTGGAGGTGGTGCATCTGGTTTAGGCGCTGCAGTTGATGCTGCTGCAAGAGGTTATAGCACTTTGTTACTTGAGAAATATGATTTCGCCAAGGGAACATCGAGCAGGAGCACAAAATTAATACATGGGGGTGTCAGGTACCTTGCGCAGGGCGATATCGCCCTGGTTATGGAAGCACTAAAGGAAAGAGGCCTATTGCTCCAAAATGCACCTCATTTGGTTAAAAACCTCAAATTCATTATTCCCACGTATCGATGGTGGGCCAGGCCATTCTATACGGTTGGCCTCAAGGTCTATGATATGATGTCTGGTAAATTGGGACTGGGGCCATCTGTTCTATTGTCAAAGGAAGAAACACTAAAAGCCCTTCCTAATATTCAGGAGGACCAGCTGGAAGGGGGCGTAATATACCACGATGGGCAGTTTGATGATTCGCGCCTGGCCATTAACCTTGCCCAAACTTTGGTTGAAAATGGTGGAACAGCCATAAACTATTGTGAAATAATCGGGTTATTGAAGGACGACCAGGGGAACATTTCAGGGGTTAAATGTACAGATTTGGAGACCGATATTGTTTATGAAGCAAAATCTAAGGTGGTTATAAATGCCACAGGTGTTTTTACGGACGAGATTTTAGCAATGGATGAACCCGGGAAGAATAAGACGGTTACACCCAGTCAGGGCATTCATATTGTGCTTGACAGGTCTTTCCTCCAAAGTGATGATGCCATTATGATACCCAGGACAAGTGATGGCAGGGTATTATTTGCAGTTCCATGGCATGGAAAAGTGATTGTAGGTACAACGGACCATCTGGTCGAAAATGCTGAGATAGAGCCGCGGGCCGAGGAAGAAGAAATTGAGTTTATTTTGGAAACGGCAGCACAGTATCTGGTTAAAACTCCTACTAGAAAAGATGTGCTCAGCATTTTTGCAGGACTCAGACCTCTTGCAGCTGCAACAGAAGGAGAAGCAACCAAAGAGATTTCCAGGAGTCATAAGGTGTTGGTGTCAGAATCGGGGCTTATAAGTATTATTGGTGGTAAGTGGACAACCTATCGATTAATGGGTGAAGATGTAATTAATAAGGCAACGCTGTTGGCAGGACTGGAAGAACGGGATTGTGTTACCAAAAATATGCCCTTGCATGGGTACATAAAAAATGTGGATCGTAAGAACCACATGTATGTATATGGGGCTGATATTCCTAAGATCAAACATCTAGTAGAAAAGGAACCCGCATTGGGAAAACGAATCCATCCTGACCTTCCATATATAAGGGCGGAGGTGGTGTGGGCTGTGCGTGAAGAAATGGCAAGGACACTAGACGATGTATTAAGCAGAAGGTTGAGGGCAACCTTCCTGGATGCCAGGGCCAGTATACAAATGGCGCCCGAAGTTGCGGATATTATGGCCGGTGAATTGAGAAAAAAATACAGCTGGTCAAAAGAGCAAATCAAGAGTTTTACAAAAAATACCGAAGGGTACATATTGAAATAATGAACTCAAGTAAATATTTTATTAAATTACTGATTATCAGCTTATTATTTTATTTTAATAAAGTTTTAAGTCAAGAAAATAAAGGAAATAAGCCGGTTAAAAATATAGTTATTGCTCACCGTGGGATGCCACACCATGCTCCGGAAGAAACTGCACCCTCCTACTGGCTTGCCAAAAAACTTGGAGTTGATTATTTGGAGGCCGATCTTCAAAGAACTAAAGACAGCGTTATCATCTGCC
>JAGQYJ010000012.1:0-3996 GCA_020436145.1 Cyclobacteriaceae bacterium
GCCATCTCCAATTCAAAATCGAGCCGTTGGGTGGGGCCAAAGCTGGGCTTATCTGCATCCGGGGCCTTAGTCTGCCCTTTGGGCCGTTTAACAGGTGTACCGGAAACGACAATGGATGAAGCACGACCATGATAACCTACGGGTAAATGTTTCCAATTGGGCATCAATGCATTTTCGGGGTCCCGAAACATGGTGCCAACGTTTGTTGCATGCTCAATACTTGAATAAAAATCGGTATAGTTGGGCACCTTTACCGGCATTTGCATCTCCACTTCACTCATAGGGATCAGTGATGCCTCAATGGCATCTTCATTTTCTTGCAGTTCCCGGCAATCTTTTGAAAGCAACTGAATGATCCTATAGCGAACGGCATTGGTAACCTCCTTACCCTGATCTATAAATTCATTAAGTGCATCCAGTTCAAAGAAACCATCCGGGAATTCGAAAGCATCAAAATACTTTCGTTTGTGAAGCTGGTCCAGATCGATTACATAATTTCCAATAGCTGAGCCAGATCTAACCCGTCCATCCTTTTTAAAAATTCCAAAAGGAATATTGTATATGCTAAAGTCTGAGTCAGGATCAACCTGCACCCAGCTTTCCAATTTATTCATTCCGTATAATTAAAGTGTTCCCCTTTTTGCCTGCTCGGCTTCTATTGATTCGAATAACGCCTGAAAATTGCCTTTCCCAAACGATTGAGCTCCTTTTCTCTGGATTATTTCAAAGAACATAGTTGGCCTGTCTTCTACGGGTTTAGTAAAAATCTGAAGCAAATAACCCTCATCATCCCTATCCACCATAATTCCAAGCTCCTTTAATTTTTTCAAATCTTCTTCAATATCGCCTACTCGGTCACCAACAGTATCGTAGTAGGTACCCGGAACATACAAGAATTCGACTCCCCGGTTAGTCATTTCACGAACTGTATGAACAATATCGTTGGTTGCAACAGCGATGTGCTGGCAGCCTGCCCCTTTGTAAAAATCAATGTATTCTTCAATCTGTGATTTCTTAATTCCCTCGGCCGGTTCATTTATGGGGAATTTTATTCTACCATTCCCATTGGTCATAACCTTGCTCATTAATGCGGTGTATTGGGTAGAAATATCCTTGTCATCAAACGTAATAAGGTTGGCAAAGCCCATTACTTTTTGGTAGAACTCGGCCCAAACGTTCATTTCGTTCCAACCAACATTGCCCACCATATGATCTATATATCTTAAACCGGTAGGTTCCGGATTGTAGGTCGATTCCCATTTTTCAAAGCCAGGAAGAAAGATTCCATTGTATTCATTTCGCTCTACGAAAATGTGTACAGTATCTCCATAAGTGTGAATGCCGGAACGTACAATATACCCGGTTTCGTCTTCCTCACGAGTGGGCTGCAAATATGCCTTGGCTCCTCGTTTCGTAGTTTCTTCAAACGCTTTTGTTGCATCATCTACCCAAAGAGCTATAACCTTAACACCATCTCCATGAGTTGCCAGATGCTTGTTGATATCACTTTCAGGATCCATGGAGGAGGTTAAAACCAATCTTATCTTATCTTGTACCAGAACATAGGAAGTTTTGTTCTTACTGCCTGTTTCCAAACCGGAATAAGCTAATGATTGAAAACCAAATGCTGTTTTGTAATAATGAGCAGATTGCTTAGCATTACCTACATATATTTCAACGTAGTCAGTTCCATTAATTGGAAGGAAATCTTGTGCTTCCGGGAAAATCTTCTCTAATCCGTAATCAAAGTTTTTGACATTTTTTAGATCGTTCATCTCTTAGTTAATTAGCTAATTGAATAATGTATTAATTGATTAATTTTTAGCCTTCTGAAAATGATTCCTATTAGTTGTTGTAACAATTTTCGTCAGAACTTTTGAAATCTCTGTTAACTGACTAATTAAATGGTCTGTAGAAGGATATGATTCCACTTCATTACAAATAAATAGCCAATACTCTGTTTCATCTACTTCCTTTAAAGCAATTTTTAGTTTATGTATGAAATCTCTTTTACTTTCTGCGTTTTGAGATTCTTTAACATTTGCACCAATAGAAGTACCTGATTTAAGTAATTGATCGCCAATGACAAATTTTCTGTTTTTAGATAACTCTTCAGTGTACTTCACAATATCAACTGCAAATTGGAATGTCAGCTTTAAAATAACGTTCTCTTTATATGCTGGTTGATCTGTAAATCTCATTTCAAAAGTTTTATTTCATTGGGCAATTATCTCATTAGATCATTAGTTAATTAATGCATCCATGATTTGTAATAACCATCCACCTCTATTTCCAGAGCATCCTTTGTTATTTGCATAGGCTTAAATGGGTCAATCATTACGGCCAATTCTTCCGTAGACTTTACGCCAAGGCTGCGCTCAATGGCACCTGGATGTGGGCCGTGAGGAATACCTCCTGCATGTAATGTTATTTGTCCTTTCTCAATATTATTTCGGCTCATAAAATCGCCATCTACATAGTAGAGTAATTCATCAGAATCTATATTGCTATGATGATAAGGAGCCGGTATGGATTCCGGATGATAATCGTACATTCTTGGTACAAAGGAGCAAACCACAAAGTTGGTTCCTTCAAATTGCTGATGCACCGGTGGTGGTTGATGAACTCTTCCGGTAATTGGTTCAAAATCGAAAATGGAAATAGCGTATGGATAATTATAACCATCCCAACCTACCAAATCAAATGGGTGACTTCCATATGTATAGGGGTATATCAACCCATTTTTTTTAATGAGTATTTTAAATTCACCCTTCTCATCGTGTGTTTCGAGGTCTTGAGGTAATTTATAATCACGCTCACAGAAAGGTGAATGTTCCAGCAACTGCCCAAAGTTATTGCGGTATTTTTTTGGAGTGAAAATAGGAGAGAAGGATTCAACGTATAATAATCGATTGTCTTCCGAATCAAATTCAATTTGGTAAATGGTGCCTCTTGGGATGATAAGGTAATCACCATACTCAAATGGAATGGTTCCATAAGATGTTCGCAATTTACCGGAGCCCACATGCACAAAAATCATTTCATCGGCCTGAGCATTTTTAAAGAAGTACTCTTTTGTTGAAGTAGTTGGTGAAGCCAACCCAATATGAAGATCGCTATTAACGAATAACGTCTTGCGGCTTTTAATATAATCCTTTTCAGGCTTGATACTAAAGCCTTTAAAACTTAGCTCCGTCATATTGTCCTCAATGGCAATTTCTGGTCTTACGGAAAAAGGTTTTTCCTTTTCAGTAACCAGCGTAGGAGGATACAAATGATACAATAGGGATGACATTCCTGCAAAGCCGGAAGTTCCAAATAGTTCTTCCTGGTAAAGCCCTCCTTTTTCTTTATTAGCAAAGGTGGTATGTCTTTTATGGGGTATTTTACCCAAACGGTGATATATCGGCATAGGTACTCGGTTTTGAAGTTAAAATTTACGGTCTTTTCATCTAAAATGCTATTAATCAAGAGCTAAACCAACTGTCCTATAGAAAGTTCTAAAGCCTTTTTTGTGATATTTGTTTGTGCGTGGTTTACCTCATGTACTTTTTCCATAGCATGCTTAATAGTATTTGATGTATCGGCAAATATTGCCTCATCAGTAATTTCCACATTTTCTCCCATTAGGTAGGCGAATACGCGAGCCATTCCGCAGTTTGCAATAAAATCCGGAATTACGGAAACATGTGAATCCGCAAAATCAAGAATAGGTCCAAAGAAAATTTCTTTATCTGCAAAAGGTACATTGGCGCCACTGGAAATAACCTCAAGGCCATTGTCTATCAGTGTCTCCACATTTTCTTTTGATACCAGTCGTGATGCTGCAGCCGGAATGAATATTTCTGCCCCAACAGACCATAGTTTTTTATTGGCCTCTTCGAATGACATCAGGTTATTTGCTCGCAAAGCCATGCCATCCCTGTTGAGCATAAGCTCAACTATTTCTTTTTCATTATAGCCATCAGTTTTAATCACTCCTCCATGCCCATCAAT
>JAGQYJ010000012.1:4094-36013 GCA_020436145.1 Cyclobacteriaceae bacterium
GTATATCCTCCACAATTTTTGACACACCCGATCTCAGCTGTCCAATTTTTCTGATTTTTTGGCTGTCTGCAGAAGAATAGTGCCCGTTTACGACCCCTTCCTGTGGATGCCAAAGTCCGTACTCTTCGGTATATGGAATCACTTCAGATATCTCATCCACATGCATGTCGCCCCCAGTGCCATAATAACTTTTAAGGAGTGGTATTACTGCTTTGTACCAGCGTTTAAGTACTTCACCCTTACGTGGGTCGGTTGGGTCGAAATTGATACCTGACTTTGCGCCACCAATAGGTGGGCCTGATACAGTGAATTTAACCTCCATGGTTTTGGCCAAAGATTCCACCTCATTTTTATTGAGGCCTTTGCGCATACGGGTTCCACCTCCTGCCGCACCACCTCTTAATGAGTTTATTACCACCCAGCCCTCTGCATCGGTTTCACTGTCCTTCCATTCGAAAACAATCTCCGGTTGTTTTGCTTCGAATTTTCTTAATAATTCTATCATGTTGCCTAATAACAAAATTGTATTTTCAAACTTAGTCAGGATTGCAAGCCAAATATTTGTTATTTCTAAATATATTTTAAATTGTGGTTTATTAATCTAAATAGTATTTATTGTGTAGAATTAATATCTTTAATTTTACAGTTTAATTCCTATTTGTAGAATAAAATTCTTTTCTAATGCTTGATTCAGTTGATAAGCAAATCGTAGAGACCCTTCAGAAGGATGGCCGCATAACCATAAAGGCGTTGGCAGAGCAGCTTAATTTGACCACCACGCCCGTTTTTGAGCGGGTTAAAAGACTGGAGAAAGAGGGAATAATCAGTAAGTATGTTGCTTTGGTAAATCCCAAAAAGATTAACCGTAATCTTATTGTTTTTATTTCTATTTCATTAAAAAACCATACACGCTCCTATCTTGATAAGTTTGTTGCAGAAATGAGGTCTTATAGTGAGATTATGGAATGTTACCATATTGCAGGAAACTTTGACTATCTGCTCAAAGCCCAGTTAAAGGATATGGAGGCTTTTCAACAATTTATTTTGAACAAGCTTTCTGTTAATTCAAACATTGCACATGTGCAAAGCTCTTTTGTACTTAGTAAGGATAAATATTCTACAGCACTTCCGGTTTAAAGCGAATCTTTTGTTCATTTAAAAGGTAACGTTTACACTCTTTGTTATTTTTGCGCTTCAAATTAATAAGCACAACATTAGATGACCCTTTCAACCAAATACAATCCGAAAGAAGTAGAAGACAAATGGTACAAGGACTGGATGACAAAAGGCTATTTTAAATCCAGCCCTAATCCGGATAAAGAACCGTATACGATTGTAATTCCCCCTCCTAATGTCACTGGTGTGCTTCATATGGGGCATATGCTTAATAATACCATTCAAGATGTGTTGATTCGCAAGGCGCGTATGCAAGGTAAAGAAGCACTTTGGGTACCAGGTACCGACCATGCTTCTATTGCTACCGAAGCAAAGGTGGTTGCCATGTTGAAAGAAAAGGGGATTGATAAAAAAGACATCTCTCGTGAAGAGTTCTTGACATATGCCTGGGAATGGAAGGAAAAATATGGAGGGATTATCCTTGAGCAGCTGAAGAAACTGGGAGCTTCATGCGATTGGGACCGTACCCGTTTTACAATGGATGAAGACTTGTCAAAGTCCGTAAACAAGGTCTTTGTCGACTTATATAATAAAGGATACATCTATCGAGGTATCCGTATGGTAAACTGGGACCCTCAAGGGAAGACGGCCTTGGCGGATGATGAGGTTATTCATAAAGAGGTGAATTCCAAGTTGTACCATGTGCGCTACAAAATAAAAGGGGAGGATGCATATGTGACCATTGCTACCACCCGACCGGAAACCATATTAGGTGATACCGCAGTTTGTGTGAATCCAAATGATGAGCGCTATGCACACCTTAAGGATAAAACCGTACTTGTTCCTTTGGTTAATAGGGAAGTACCTATCATCCGGGATGAATATGTAGCCATGGATTTTGGAACAGGCTGTTTAAAGGTAACGCCTGCTCATGACATTAACGACTACGAATTAGGCCTTAAATACAATCTTGAATCGATTGATATTTTGAATGATGATGGAACACTTAGCGAGGCTGCTCAATTATATGTAGGTGAAGATCGGTTTGTGGTTCGTAAGAAAATAGTGAAGCAATTAGAGGAAGAGGGGCATTTGGTTAAGGTTGAAGACTATGTGAATAATGTCGGATTCTCGGAACGAACGGATGCTGTAGTAGAGCCAAAGCTTTCCACTCAGTGGTTTGTGAAGATGCAAGACCTCACCAAGCAGGCTTATACTTCCGTAATGGAAGATGAAGTGCAGTTGGTTCCACCTAAATTTAAGAACATGTATCGCCACTGGATGGAGAACGTACGCGACTGGTGTATTTCACGTCAATTGTGGTGGGGGCATCAGATACCAGCATGGTATCTACCTTCGGGTGAAATTGTGGTGGCAGAGACCGAAGAAGATGCATTGAAACAAGCCCTGGCAATTGACCCAAACATTTCTTTAGAGAAACTAACTCGAGATGAGGACGTATTGGACACCTGGTTCTCGTCAGGGCTTTGGCCTATTTCCGTCTTTAATGGAATTATGGAGCCGGACAATGAGGATATAAACTATTATTACCCAACCAATGATTTAATAACTGCACCGGAAATTCTGTTTTTCTGGGTGGCACGTATGATCATGTTTGGGTATGAGTACAGAGGTGAGCGTCCATTTAATAATGTATATCTAACAGGTATCGTGCGCGATAAGCAAGGCCGTAAAATGTCTAAATCATTGGGCAATTCACCCGATCCTATTGACTTGATGGGGAAATATGGTGCAGATGGGGTTCGTACGGGCATGCTGTTTAGCTCGCCTGCAGGTAACGATTTGCTTTTTGATGAAAAGCTTTGCGAGCAGGGTAGAAACTTCTCTAACAAGATTTGGAATGCGTTCCGCTTAGTACATGGTTGGGAGATAGATAACTCATTAGATGGAAAGCAAAACCAGGTTTCATTGAATTGGTTTGAAGCTCGTTTCAATGCCGCAATAGCAGAGATTGAAGACCATTTTTCAAAGTTCCGCATTTCGGATGCATTAATGACAACCTACAAACTGGTATGGAATGACTTCTGTTCCTGGTACCTTGAAATGGTAAAACCGGCTTTTGGTGAGCCAATTGATGCACATACACATGCTGTTACGGTTCAATATTTTGAAAAGGTAGTTAAAGTGTTGCACCCCTTTATGCCCTTTATTTCAGAAGAAATCTGGCACCGATTGGCTGAAAGGAAAGAAAATGAATCTTTAATGGTTGCCGAATGGCCTGTGTTGGGTTCTTCTGATACCATATTGCTGGATAAGGCTGAGGCAGCTTTTGAGGTAATTGCACAGGTGCGAAATTTGCGCAATGCCAAGCAGATTTCTCCTAAAGAAACATTGACACTGAACTATAAATCAGAAGCCCCTCTGGACTTTATTGGATTTGAAGAAGTGGTTGGCAAACTGGCTAATCTAAGTGAATTAGTGGCCGTAGATGCGAAACCCGATACTGCTTTTGGTTTTGTGATTAAAGGGCATGAGTACTTTGTGCCTGTTCAGGGTGGGGTAGATGTGGAAAAAGAACGAGAGGCTCTTTTGAAAGAATTGGATTACACCAAAGGGTTTATGACTTCGGTAAGTAAGAAGCTAAGCAACGACCGCTTTGTTAATAATGCTCCTGAGCAGGTTGTTGCGAACGAACGAAGGAAATTAGCCGATGCAGAATCTAAGATCAAGGCTTTGGAAGAGCAACTGAAGGCAATGGGGTAACTCTATCAATTTGGAGGAGAAATCATAATATGTGCCCGATAAGTACCGGGAAACATAAGCCAGGGTCCACCTGGTACAACAGGTTGCAACGGTAATCCCGTACTTTCCTGGGTAGCATAAGGAATGTAAACCACGTATCTTAATGTTGCTCCAACTACCTCTTTTTTTGAAGCATCATAGTAAGCACTGGCACCTGAAAGCACGTGTAGGGTAGTAGGCGAATCGGGCATTTTCAGTTTACCTGATTTAGCCTCTTCGGAACGGATATTATCAATTTCTCCACTGTTTTTTCCTTCTGCTTTTAGTTCTCTGCCTCGGGCCATTAATGGCTCCAGGTCTTTATGATAGCATGCAACACTAAATCCCTTTTTGTCTGGGTCATCTGCAAGGCAGATAAGTTCATTGGTCCCCTTTTTCAGAGTAACTAGCTGCCCTGAGTCATCATAACCTAAAACAGTAGCTTCTGCCCGTTGATCTTCCGTAGCTGCCATTACTGCCGAAGCAATCTGATCTTCTTTAGATTGTTTTTGTGCCAAAAGGGTAGAAGGAAGTAGCAGTAGAAAGAGGTAGGAAAAGCGTTTCATAGCAGCGTTTTCCTACCAATATACACTATTTCACTGTAAACGTCTTTGCGCCCATGGAATAACCATCGGTGAATGCTTCCATAGTATAGACCCCTTTATCGTACTCACTACCTTTATCATAGGTAAAGGACAATTGCTGTTGGCTGTTATCAAAAAGCACATCCTTTTTAGCAGTATAAAAGGTTTCCTTTCCATCCAGCATGAAAGAACCGGAGCCCTTATTGACATCAAAGATCACCTGACCATTTTCATCAATAATTCTCACAAAAATTTCTTTAGCTTCTAATGGAGCAACATTATTCTTTGCAATATTAAAGACAACCTTAAGTGTATATAGTTGCCTGTTCTTAAACTCTCCTTCTCTCTCTTTTCCGCTTTTAGAAACCGCATAAATATGAATACCCTCAGCCTTTAATTCAGAAGCAACGGCTACCTTGTCTTCTAATTTTTTCTTATCTTCATTCAAATCCACAATGGAGCGGTTGAGCTCATTCTTTTCGGTTTTAAGCGAGGTATTTTCTGTCATCAACTGTTCGGCAACTTTTTTAAGTCGTACAATTTCCTTGTCTTTTTCCTTTAGCAACTCCTCGTACCCCTCAGTTTTTCTTCGCAATCTGCCAATTAACTGTCGGTTCGCTTCACGGGTAGCACTTAATTGATCTCTTTCTTTTTCTACCTCTTCCTTGGCTGCAAGAAGCTCTGTAATGTCTCCACCTAGCGAGTCAATCTCATGAATTTTTTGCTCTAACTCCTTACTTATTTCATCCAGTTTTGCCTGTGAGTGCTCCAACTCGGTTTGGTAATACTCCTTTAAATCTGACTTTTCACGTTGATCGAAAAAGACCTTAATGGCAAGAAGTGCAACAAGCGCAACTAAAACAAACAAGGTTATCGTTTTTCTTGATCTTGGACTATTCTCTTTGGGAGGGTTCTGGCCTTGAGCGTTTTGTTCCTGAGGTGTTTCTGACATCATATTTAAATTAGGTTACAAAATTAGCCTTTCTTTGTACTTATCCAACATCTAAGAAATGATACAACTTAATAAGGAGTTTTGGACATCACGTTATCTTTCGGGTCATCTTGGATGGGATGCAGGTGAAATTACGACACCCTTAAAAAGCTATATTGATCAAATAACGAATAAAGAACTAAAAATATTGATACCCGGATGTGGAAATGGGTATGAAGCCGAATATTTACACAAAAGTGGATTCAAGGTAGATGTAGTCGACTTGTCTGGGATACCACTGAAAGGTTTGGCGAAAAGATGCCCCGGAATACCTGAATCATGCCTGATACAAGGCGATTTTTTTGATCTGAAAGGAAGATATGATCTCATTATCGAGCAAACATTTTTTTGTGCTATTAATCCTGGCCAGAGAAGTCGGTACGCCCGGAAAATGCATAGTTTACTTAACCTGGGTGGAAAACTGATAGGGGTGTTGTTCAATATTCCTCTTTATAATGACAGACCTCCATTTGGTGGGAGTAAGCAGGAATACATCGGTTATTTTGATCAGTATTTTGAATTCAAATCTTTTGATGAGTGTTATAATTCCATTCAACCACGCAAGGGGAATGAACTATTCATAAATCTGGTACGGAAAAACTCAGAACATTAAAGTATAATGTGTTTTACTAAGATCAGGCTTAAAAAAAACAATGCCCACTTCAAATAGATCAATGGAATGAGTAACCTGCGGGTGCTCTTTAATAGTATTCCAGGCCTGTGTCATTTCCTTTGACCAATAGATGTCGTCCAGCACTATTATCGAGTCATCATGCATTCTTTTGAGTAATTGATTAAAGTATTTGATCGTTGGTTCGTACCTGTGGTTGGCATCAATATAGGCAAAATCAATTCTGATTCTTGAGTTGGTGAATCTTGGGAGTTCTTCATCAATATTGCCGGTTATTAGTTCAATATTTTCCCGTTCAAAAAACTCAAAATTTGTAAGCGCAATATCCGCGATTTCTTTCGAACCTTCAAAGGTTGTAATGTGAGAATCACTCTTTTGGGCCATATAAAGTGTATTTAACCCAAAAGAAGTACCTAGCTCAACCACTTGTTTTGAATCATTGTAACTCATTAATCTGGCCAGTAATCTACTGATTTTAGGTTTGGTCAAACCTTTTTTAGCAATGACACTTACATTAGCCTTTGTAGCATTGGGGTGAACTGTGGAAGTAGCTCCCCAATTTGCGGGAGTAACCAAAAGTGGAGAATTTTGAAGTTTTTTACGTGTTTTCTCTATAGCCTCAAAATCTTGCCTGTTATCATCACTTTGAATGTATTTTGTGTACAGATTGTAAATAAAGGGAGCCTGCAGTGAATGTGCATTTACTTCGTTGAGCCAGTAATTAACGTAGGAAACAATTTGGTGGATCAATCTAATTCAATTTAAACGGAACCACCATCCTGAATTCCGGAATCTGGATAGTTATAAGCTGCCCATCCATCAGTTTTTCCATTTCGTAACTACCACTCATTTTACCGAGGCCTGAGCGTAGGTTACATCCGGATATGTACTGATGCGATTGGCCTGGTTCCAGCACAGGTTGACGGCCTACTACGCCTTCCCCCTCAACAACACGAACAGGAAAAGCAGCATCATTAATCACCCATTTTCTTCTTTTTAGCTGAAGTGTCTTACTGCTATTGTTCTCAATGGTGACCTGATAGGTAAAAACATAATGGTGCTGGCTTGGACTGGAATAATTGGGTTGATATTCCACCTCAACAGAAACTTTCACACCATTTGTTACTTCAGTTACCATATGCCAAAGTTAGCTATTCGCAATTAAATTTGATAGTTTGCAATATTAAACGAAAGTTATTTATAGATAGTTTATAATCGATGAATGTAACCATCAATGAATCATGGAAGCAACGACTGAGTAGCGAGTTTGAAAAGCCATATTTTCATCAGCTGGTAGATTTCGTAAAATCAGAGTATAGCCAATATAAGGTTTACCCGCCAGGAAAGGAGATATTCAACGCTTTTGACCATAGCCCCTTTGAGGAAACAAGAGTGGTTATCATCGGGCAGGACCCCTATCATGGGGTTGGACAGGCCAATGGGCTTTGTTTTTCTGTGAGTGATGGTATTCGGATGCCTCCTTCGCTGATCAACATTTTTAAGGAAATTGAAAATGATATGGGTAAGCCTATGCCTCTCAGCGGTAATTTGGAACGGTGGGCAAACCAGGGAGTATTGTTACTCAATGCCACCTTGACCGTTAGGGCTTCAAGTCCAGGTTCACACCAAAACAAAGGATGGGAGGAATTTACCGATGCTGTTATCCACGTGTTAAATGAAGAGAAGAAAAACCTGGTATTTATGCTGTGGGGATCTTACGCCCAGAAAAAAGGATTGATTATAGATCGGAATAAGCATTTGGTACTTGAGTCGGCACACCCTTCGCCCTTTGCTGCCCACCGTGGATTTTTTGGGAATAGGCACTTTAGTAAATGCAATACCTATTTAATGGAACATGGGTTGAAACCTATAGACTGGTGAATACAACTGGGCATAAAAAAACCGGCATAGGCCGGTTTTTTTATTTGATATATTGAATTATAATTTTTGCAAGGTAATAGAGGCAGAAATATATTGAAGGTTATCCACTCCAATAGGACCCGCATACTTTATCATTGGGAAACGTTCTACCGTACCTGAGATATTTCCATCGTCATCAATTTCCACATCATTGATAGTAATGTTTATTGGAACTGGTGAAAAGCTTACATTAATGTTCATACTAATAGTAGTATTGTTTTCAAGTAGTTCGTAAGTTCCTAAATCATCACTGGTATTTCCTTCTGATGTACATACAAAAGCAACTTTACTTCCGTCTTTAACGAAATCAATAGTATAGGTTCCTTGAGATTGCTCGCAAGGGGCAGCACCTCCTAAAATGGCATTAACGAAGATGGTTGTAAAAGTACTTTCACCAGGTGCTACATCAACATCATCAGTACTGGTAGGGTTCAACAATGCCATACCATATTGAATAAACATATTATTAGAACCACTGGCATCTACATCACCATCAACCAATGTTGCAGATGACAATGCATAACTCCCGCTAATATCCAGGGCAGGTGTTTCTTCATCTTTTTTACAGGATGAAAGCGTTACAGCAATAATTGCAAATGCTGCTAGAAATAATTTTCCATTAGTAAAATTTGTCTTCATAATTTTCGAGTTAAATGATTAATTGTTAACAATTATCTGTATTTACAAGTTAATTTCAAAATCTATACAGTTGTAGCTATATACATAAAAAGGAGGTATGGTAACTAACCTCCTTTTCTATAAACAGCTTTTATTGTGGAACAGGCAATTCATTACCGGAATAGTTATTGGGGTTTACTCCGGGAATATTGGACCCAAAGCTTTCATTTATCTTTTCAATAAAAAGGCCAGCAACATAAGCAGATCCACGTGCATTTGGATGAATACCATCAAGTGAGAATGCTCCATAAGGAGGATAAATTGTTGCATCCATGGCAGCACCATTTATTACGGCTCCCTCAAATGTAAATTCGGAAAACGCTTGATTTATATCAAGCAAAGCAATATTCCCATTGCTTGCAGATACCTGTGCTGCAATAGCTGCATTAAATTCTGCAATACGATCAGCAATAGTTTCCTGTTCAGCGTGTGTTAGGGTATATTCATCACCCAAAGGGCTTGAGGCACCTACACCGGAAGGGAGCACTGCGCCTGCCACTAGAGTAATAAGATCATCTGAATCAGCCATTCTCATACTTACAAGAGAAGGGTCTACAACAGTCAAATCAGTTAGTGTTTCATCCAGAATCACAATACCATTGGCTCCATTTGCAAACACAATTTTTCTGCTATTAGCTTCTTCCTGAGTAAACCCCGGGAATTGATTGGGATCATTTACTCCTTGATCTACCAAAGCATCCAATGTTGAATTATAAGCAGCATAGCCATTATTCAGGGCAGCAATTTGGTCTGGATTATCCAGAACAATTGCATCCCAGGTAACTGTTGTAAAATAGGGGATGTCCTGAACATTAGGAATATTAGCAACTATTCCTTTTTGTCCATTGGCAAATAGTGTAGTTATTGCGCCACTATATGCAGCTTCAAAAATAGATTTTTGCGTCATATCTCCGGGGTTGGTACCATCACCTTCGGTATTTCCGGTCGCTCCGTTAATAGCATATCCAAGCACATCGTTGCTGCCCAACCAAAAAATGACAAAACTACCATTGGCAGCAGCAGCATCTCCTAGAACAGAAGCATTGGCAGCAGATTCAAATCGCCCAAAATACGGGTTTAGGCTTCCATAACCAGAAACTCCTGCATCCACAATGCGCATACCCGGAACTCCAAAATTATTTAACGCTGATTTATCACCTGAGTAAGCCGTAATAGCATTGCCAGGGACATAAGGCATAGGTACCGCATCTGATAATGAGCCACCAGGAGGTATCACTAAATGCAACCTTCCATAAACTCCATTTGATGACCCATAGTCGCCAAATTCAGCATTGATATCCGGTTGATTAAAACTACCACCACCAACTTCTTTCATTTGTGTAGCAATGATGCTTGCATACGAATTATTTTGCCCGTCATTATACAGGGCTCCGTTCATAAAGCCAGCGGTTAGCGAATTGCCTACAGCCACTACTTTAGTAAAGTTGGCATTGCCAGAGGTAAGCGCTTCTTCTTCAGGAAACGTGTACGTACAACTCGTTCCAATGAACAGGGTAAATGCCAGAAGTATATTTAATATCTTTTTCATTGTATCAGATTCTATTAATTCAACAGTTCGTCAAAGGTGAGTGAAACATAGTAAATAGCTCCAAGTGTTGGTCCACCATAGTTAAGCACATACCGGGTGTTGAGCAAGTTCGAGCCTCCAACTTTTAAGATGGATCGCATTCCACTCAACTTATAACTTAGCTGTGCGTCAAGAGTTCCAACAGCCGGTACTTCGCCTCTCCCAAATGATGCTTCCCAATGGAAAGCATTTTGCCATCGGTAGGCAACATTGAATCCCAACTTATCCGTAACCTTTCTATTACTAAAACTTACATTAGCTTTATGCTCTGGTGTATTAAAGTCATTTAGGAAATTGTCGCCAAGCCCTTCTATGAGCTTATTCCAGCTGTAATTAAGACTTACAGTATAACCACGACCCAACATATAATCTGCACCTAAAGCAGCACCTGCACCAATCACCTGTTGATCAAAATTGGTATATGTTTGGAAAGTGTTTTCTTTTCCAGGAGTAGTTATAGGAGTTAACAATGCCTGGGCATTTCTGATATTTTGTTCTGTTTTTGAATTGATTCCCCAATAATCAGGGCTACCTGGATCTGTTGATACACCCTCGATATCAATAATACCGGCAGCTTTTCTCATGGAAACCTGAGTTATAAAATCGTTATAGATATTGTAATAACCGGCAATATCAATTAGTAAATTATTATTTACCAAGGCCTTATAACCTACCTCGAAAGAACTAATTTGCTCCGGTTTAACTTCAGGAACATCTTCTTCAGAATACGGTACAAGTATTGAAAGAAGATCAGGATTTCCAAGTTGAGTTCCATCAGCAGTCTGTGCATAGGCTTCAACAAACTCATTTACTGAGGCTTGTGTATAGGCATTTTCAAAAATATCATACTTATCTCTGTAATATTTCAAGCCTCCTAGTAGCCTTGCCGAAACTACGTTCAAATCAATATGTTGCCCCTGGGTTGTGGGGTTTCTAAATCCAGTCTGAAATGACAACCGAATATTGTGGTTTTCGGCAGCTTTTATCACGGCTGAAACCCTTGGGTTGACCTGGCCCTTAAAGTTCTCATTTTTATCAAAACGAACTGAGGCTGTAAGTCGCAGTCTTTCATTGGCCAGAGCCTTGGATCCCTGAACGAATCCACCATATTCAGTTATTGTAATTGGATTTTCTTCACTATCCGGGAAAATGGTTCCATTGGACTTAAGATCATACAATTGATAACTAGCTCCAACCAATAAATCCATAAAACTTATTTCATTTTTAAAGTTATACTGCCCTTCTGCATGGTAGAGAGCACTTTTATCTGCAAACTTGGATCCATTTGGGATTACATCACTTTTAGCATTAGCCAAAGCCTCTTCAAATTCAGGAGTTCCGGGTACTATTCTTCCTGGTATTACATCTCCATTTTCAGTATTAACTACCGGTCCATCTGCCCATGTGCGGGCAGTTCTGTGCGCAGACTCCTCTGACTGTCCGTTACTTATACCTGTTAAATACCCTAGGCCATATAGTGCAAACCACAATTCATTATCTCTCCATGAGTCATTAATCAGAACCCCTGTAAGGTCAGCAATAAACGACCCTCCAGAATTCTCCTGGGTTGTATACCCTCTGACAAAGAAATTATCGCCTCTTAACTCAAGTTTATGCGATTGAATGTTGAAATTAGCTAAGGAATATCGTTGTGCGCCTGTATAAACAGAAGTTCCTCCTCCGTAACTATAGTTATAAGATAATTCTACTCTATCAGTAAGCCGATAAAAAACACCACCTCCCACTTTAATATTTTTAGCACCGTAGTCTACGATATCCCTTTCCAAGTAAGGAGTCCGTGAAACCGTAATGCTTGGTAAAAGAGTCCAATCAAGACCCAGAGCTTCAGCATTGGATCTAAAGGCACTACTGGATTTTACAATTCCCATGTTTATAGCAACTTCATCTCCAAAGGCATGCAATCTGTCAGCGCCTGGGTTATAGCTTAAACCTGCCGGTGTGCTTGCAGCATTTCTATTCTGTAAACTGGTACCATACCAATCGGTTGCACCACTATAAGTGAAATTAAATTTTACAGCAACTTTGTTATTGAATGCCTTAGCATATCGAATAGAGGCTTCATACATGGGCTGTAGGCCACCTGGCCCGAAAGCTTCATTATCGGGGTTAGCAACAGGATCATCCTGATTATTGAGATCAGAATCTCCAAGGTGGTTCATACTTAACTTTGCAGTAGCGCTCAGGCCTTGATAATCAAATGGGTTTTTACTATTGATAAGTAAAATACCATTAAACGCATTGGGCCCATATAAAGCAGATGCAGCACCAGGGATAAACTCAATACTTTCTACGTCCAGATCGGAAGGCCCGTTAAGGCTACCTATCGGGAAATTGAGTGCAGGTGCCTGAGTATCCATCCCATCAATTAATTGCACAAAACGGGTGTTACCGGTAGAATTAAACCCGCGAGCATTAAAGATCTGGAAATTGATACTGCTGGTGGTCATATCTACCCCTTTGAGGTTGGCAATCCCTTTATAATAAGAGTCAGAAGCTGTGTTTTTTACAGCCAAAATCCCCATTTTTTCAATAGAAACAGGAGATTCCATTATGCTCTGTTCCATTCTGGACGCTGAAACAACTACTTCCTGTCCCATTATGAACTGTTCAGTCATCATAAGGTCCAATCCAGTGGTATTGGCATCCGTTATGCTTATTTCCTGAGATTCATAACCTACCATTGAAATAATAAGTGTAAGAGGAGGCTGGGACCGAACATCAAAGGCATAGTTGCCGTCAATATCAGATACTGTACCCACTACAAGACCTTTTACAAGGATATTTACTCCAGCAAGTGGTTCACCATCAATGTCTGTAACCTTTCCTTCAATATGGGTTCCGGTTTGCGCCATCAGACCGTAACTTATGGCCAAAAAGAGGGCAATAAGCAGCCCACTTTTCCAAGGTTGTTTTTTCATGTTAGTTATAAAATTTGGTTAAATTTTGTTCTCCATCTTGAAAGCTACGTAAATTTCTTGGCTCTGAAAAAGGATAAGAGCTATTTTATTACCTCTTGCAGAGTGGTCAATTTTAGAAAATCGACTATTTAATTGCCTGAAATTTCGTTCTGTAACTCCTTCCCGAGCTCATTGCACAGGTCGTTTATTCTCCTCGACATATTTTCGTCACCTGTGGCTGCAAGGATACTTTGCGCCATTCCTCCCAATGCATCAATGTAAAACATTTTCATTTCGTGCATGGGCATATCTTTGGTCCAAAGGTCGAGGCGCATGGTGTTCTTTTCTGCATCATCCCATATGCCAATAGAAATAGCCTTGGTATGATCCATATCTCCCGGTTTGTCCGTAGCATCCCATTGAATTGTTTCTGGTACATTTTTGTCGTCAAGTTCTATCCTAAAATTTACTTCTGATTTTTTCATGGTACTAAAAAATGAGGTTGTTTACATGTTTGCCAAATCTATAAAAAACGAAAGTGCATCTGGGTTTTTCATGGCATCTTTACTTATAACTTTTTCAGCCGGTTGTCCCTGAATAATCTTTTTAATGGGTGTCTCCATTTTTTTTCCACTTATGGTGTAGGGAACTTCGGGAATCTGAATTACTTCATCGGGTACATGGCGAGGAGTATATGATTCTCGAATGGTGCTTTTGATTTTTTTAATTTGCTCGGAAGTCAATGTAGCTTCACTTTTTAAGACAACAAACAAAGGCATATAGTCTTTCTTGTTTTGATCCAGGTAAATGACCAGGCTATCTGCAATAAATTCAAGGCTTTCTACAGCCCGGTAAATTTCAGAGGTACCTATACGGATACCTCCTCTGTTAAGGGTTGAGTCCGACCTGCCATAAATAATAACTCCGTTTCGTTCTGTGATTTCAGTCCAGTCGCCATGGCGCCATTTACCAGGGTACATTTCGAAATAGCTTTCTTTGTACTTTTTGAAATCATCATCTCCCCAAAAGTAAATAGGCATGGAAGGCATAGGTTCTGAAATAACCATTTCACCCATTTCTCCGGTTACAGGATATCCGTCATTGTTATAGGCTTCTAGTTTGCAGCCAAGAGCACGGCACTGTATTTCGCCTGAATACACAGGCCATCTGGGATTTCCACCCACAAAAGCACTGCACACATCGGTGCCTCCACTTATAGAAGCGAGCCACAGCTCTTTTTTAACTTCTTCATATATCCAGTCAAACCCTTCTGGTGATAGCGGGGAACCGGTTGAACCGATAGAACGCAATGAATTCAAGTCAAAATCTTTTCCTGGTTGCACGTTTGCTTTCATACTTGCAGCTACAAACCCTGCACTAGTACCAAAATGGGTGATTTGGGCCTCTTCAATCAATTTCCACATAGCATTCATATCAGGATATGCCGGGCTTCCATCGTACAAAACGATGGTAGCTCCACACAGCATGGCAGCCTGTATGTAATTCCACATCATCCAACCGGTAGTGGTGTACCAGAAACACCTTTCCCCCGGTTTTACATCATTGTGAAAGGTAAGATATTTTAAGTGTTCCAGGAGAACTCCTCCATGGCTATGCGTAATTGCCTTAGGTTTACCGGTTGTTCCTGATGAATAAAGCACCCAAATAGGGTGGTTGAACTTGACCCTTTGGAAGGAAAGCACTTCATTCTTTGTTTTTAGTGCTTCTTCCCAGGAGGATACGGAATGAAAATCGATACTGCTGCCAGGGTTAAGGTAGGGGAGAAGAACTACGTTTTGAAGTGAAGGTAATTCTTTAATAATAGCATTTATCTCTTCTGTTTTATCGAACGGTTTACCACCGTACTGATAACCATCTACGGTGATCAACAACTTAGGCTCAATTTGAGAGAACCGGTCAACAACCGAACTTATGCCAAAGTCGGGTGAAGTGCTGGACCAGATGGCACCAATAGAATTAACTGCCAAAAAAGCAACGGTAGCCTCTGGTATGTTGGGTAAATAGGCAACCACACGATCTCCTTCTTTAATACCTTTATTTTTAAGGAATTGCTGAAAAGCAGCTACCTTTTGCTCCAGTTCTGCCCAGCTAATCTCACTAAGATTATCCCTTTCGTTTTTAAACAAAATAGCAGGATGTTGCTTAGTACTGTTTCTGAAAATATGCTCGGCATAATTAACTTTAGTACCTTCAAACCATTTTACCCCCGGCATTTCTTTGGAAGATGTAATTTGACCGGGTACATTATCTGACAAAACATTAAAATAGTTCCAGATGGAAAGCCAGAAAGCATCAATATTTTCAACCGACCACTCCCAGACTTTATTGAAATTATACGAACTGATTAACTCCTGATCGTTTAACCATTTAATATATCTGGTGAGATTGCTTGATACAATAGTCTCTTCAGAGGGTTTCCATAGTAGCTTTGGGTTTGACATATCAGACAATATTTAGATCAGATGCTGATAAGATATGTAATGCAGATTGCTCATCCTGTGCCAGTTGGGCTTTAAGAGCTTCCAACGATTCGAACTTTTCTTCTTTTCGAATCAATTTAATGAATTTGATGGTGATTTCTTTTCCATAGATATTGCCTTCGAAATTAAAAATATGTACTTCAATGGTCTGTTTTGGATCTTCCTGATTCACAGTGGGCCGCATCCCGATGTTCAGCATTCCTTTATAGCCTTGGGTGCCTATCTCGATAAGCACGGCATAGCTGCCGGAAGACGGTATTAACTTGAGCTCTGAATTAACTTGAATATTAGCTGTGGGAAACCCCAACGTACGTCCAAGTTGATTGCCCTTCACTACCTTTCCATGCAAGCAATACGGATATCCCAGGTACTGGTTGCTAATGTGTATTTCACCATTTAATAGGTGATTCCTGATTTTAGTAGAGCTTACAGCAATATGATCAATTTCTTGCTTGGGAATTTCTTCAACTTCAAAACCATAGGTATGTGCATTTAGAGAGAGAGCTTCAAAGCTGCCTTCCCTGTTATGGCCAAATTTGTGATCATAGCCAATTACCAATGTTCGGGTTCCGATTCCTTGCACAAGTATATTTTTTATAAACTCTTGTGAAGAAGTTTTAGAAAACTCCTTTGTGAAGTGTATTTTAATCAAGTGGTCCAAACCAAACCGATCGAACAATTTTATTCTTTCTTCAAAGACTGTAAGTAGTTTTATCGATTGATCGCTTCCTAATACAAGTCTGGGGTGGGGCCAGTAGGTGATCAATACGGTTTCACCGTTGGTGGCATTTGCGATTGACTTTAAACGATTGAGTATTTTCTGATGACCAACATGAACACCGTCAAATGTGCCGGATGTAACCACTGCGTTGGTTAATTTCTCAAATTCCTCAACTCCGTTATATACTTTCATTTGTTATGTCATCGATGCTCGAAGCATCTTCTACAGAAAAGTCTCCTATTTTGGTCCTTCGCAGTTCAGATAAATAGGCACCACAGCCAACCGCCTGCCCAAAATCATGAACAAGGCTTCTAATATACGTACCTTTAGAGCAATTCACTTTAAATTTTACATTTGGCAGGTCAATATTTGTAAGTTCAAAATTGTATATGTGAACTGTGCGTGATTTTAGTTCCACTTTTTCTCCCTTACGCGCTTTGGTATAGGCACGTTTGCCATCTACTTTTATGGCCGAATAAATCGGAGGTGTTTGTTCAATTGCCCCGGTAAACTGAGGCAGGAAGTTTTGAAGTTCGTTTTTGGTTAAATTTGACGTATCTCCACCTTCTTCAACCGGAGTTTCAAGGTCATAACTTGCCGTTACTTTGCCCAAGACCATTGTTCCCGTATATTCTTTGGGCTGTTCCTGAATGGAATTAATTACTTTGGTTTTCTTGCCCGTGCATAATATTAGCAAGCCCGTTGCCAGAGGGTCAAGCGTGCCGGCATGGCCAATTTTTTTAACCTTTAGCTTATATCTAAGTTTTTTAACCACATCGAACGAAGTCCACTCAAGGGGTTTATCAACCAGAAGAATGTGGCCCTCATTCTGCTCGGGCTGGTTCATACTAGCTGGATTAGAATGGTTAGTGTTGCAATGGCGAAGCAATAATAGGCAAAGTAAATCAACTTGCCTTTTCTAACAATATTGATCATCCATTTACATGCGATAATGCCGAATACAAGCGCTGCTACAAAACCTGTAAAAAGGGCCATTGTTGAAATGTCTGTATGAAGTGAAGGTTGTTCAACCAAGTCCTTGACTTTTAATAATGTAGCTCCCAGAATAGGGGGTATAACCATAAGAAATGAAAACCGGGTTGCCTTTTCTTTATCCACTCCGAGAATCAATGCCGTGGCAATTGTTGAGCCTGATCTTGAAATGCCGGGCAATACTGCAAAGGCCTGTGCCAGGCCAATTACAAATGAGTTGGTCGCTGTTATTTTTCCTGTTTTGTTTTTTGCGCCCAGGTAATTGGAAGCAAGCAAAATAAAGCCTGTGATCATTAGCATAGCTGCTACAAACATGATCTTGCCATTAAAAAACTGCTCTACTTCCGATTGAAAAAACACACCTACAATTCCAACCGGAATCATAGAAATTATAATATACAGCACCAGTTTGGTTTCTTCATTGAGTTCAAGTTTGAACAGCCCTTTGAGAATATTAATAATATCCTTTCGAAATACTATGAGCGTACTCAGTACTGTAGCTCCATGTACAATAACTGTAAATAGTAAATTTTCCGAAGTTTCAGCCCCTAGAACTGCTGCACCGATTTGAAGATGTCCGCTACTACTTACGGGTAAGAACTCAGTCAGGCCTTGAATAATACCCAAAATTAGGGCCTCCCATACGTTCATTATTTTACTTTGGGTTTACGTGTAATGGCAAAAAGTTCTGTTATAAAACCAGCTACAACTATAATCGGGCCTAAAGTGATACCATTAAATCCTAAACCATAAGGTTGAGAGTCGTTTGCCATAATGATGAAACCAAGTATTAGCAATGCAATACCGACAAGCATTATGATATAATTGTTTTTGCCAAAAGGCATGGGTGATCCGCTCATAAATTAGTAAAGTTCGTCAAGAGAAAGTTTTAAATATTTATTTACTGATCTCAGGGTACTGAAAAAACCAAGAAATCCTCCCAAAAATAGCAAAAGGCCAAACAAGAGATACAACTGGTTAACGTCTTTTAACAGTACCAGGTCTTCAATTCTTCTATAACCATATTCACTTATACCGTACAATGCCACTGAAGCAATAAGCCCTGAAAAGATTCCGTGCCCAATTGAGCGAATCAAAAAGGGCCATCTTATAAAACCATTGGTGGCCCCAACAAGCTGCATACTTCTTATCAGAAAGCGCTGGGTAAACAGGGCAAGCTTTATGGTATTGTTGATAAGTATAATAACAACAAACACAAGTAATCCTGCAAATGAGGCAAGTACCATACTAATATTTGCAATGTTCTTATTAATAGATTCTACAAGGTTAGCCACGTATTCAACTTCAAAGACTCCTGGCAGCGCCTGAAGTTTTTTCTCAATAGATTTCATTTGAGATTCTGTCTGAAAGGCTTCATCAATTTTAATAGTAAATACATCCCTTAAAGGGTTTTCTCCTAAGAAATCCGCGAAATTCTCTCCGGTTTCTGCTATAAAGTTTTCAGCTGCCTGGTGTTTGGAAACAAAGGAGATTTGTGGTACTCCATTTAAATCCTTAGAGACGAATTCTGATTGCTGAAGCGAATGTCTTAACTGAGTTTTTTGAGAGTTGGAAACATCCTTGTTTAAATACACCTGCATTTCCACATTTTCCTTGATAAGCCGTTTAAGCTTTTGGGAATGCAACACAAGGAGCCCCAGAAGGCCAATAACGAACAATGCCAATGAAATAGAGAATACTACGCTTAAAAAAGGGTAGGAGCCAAGCTTTCTTTTTTTTACAGGTGTGGCTGTTTTCACAAACGGTTAATCTTTTGGCTCAAAGTTAACCAAATAATTAAGAGAAGGCCTTAGAAAACCAGGCAGGTATTTACCTTAGATTTTCAAGTTTTTCCTTAAGAGGCTCATCCTTTACTGCTTCAAGCTCACTTATCTCTCCAGATCTATCGTTCAAATAGTAATAATTTGATTTGTAAAAGAGATACAATGTGCTTTCGTCCTGAACATTTAATTCCAGCACTTCAAAAAGCGAGTCATCAAAATCACCATAAAGAACGAGCTTGCCAGAAGCGAATTGATAATGGAAGTCATATTTTTTCTTCATTTTAACTTCCACATCTATTTTGCTATTAAGGTTTACAGAAGCATTTCGAACGGTTTTTGGAACTTCCAAGCTTTCCTCAGGTAGTGTTTTAGAAGCAAATCCGTCATCAGTGTCTGGCATCTCTGGCATATTCACTTTAGGAGTTCCTGACGGTTTGTTTTCAACTTTTGAGGACCTTTTATTATCTGCTTCTGAATGCGCATTTTGTTGACTTTCAATCTTATTATCTTCCAGATTAACATCTGAATTGTCGATTTCAACAACCTGTTCTTTATCGGTATATTCAATGGTTACAGGTTCCTGGACAGATTCTGCCGGAGTGTTGGAGCTGAAGTAATACCAGTAAATACCTGTGCCCACCAAAATTGTAGCTGCTCCTCCTAAAATTGCTTTATAAATAATAGATGTTGATGAAGTACCCACAGAAGCAACAGGAACGTTATCCAGCATTGCTTTCAACTCTGCTTTTCTGGCAGCTTGTATTCCTTCAACTACCTGTTGCTGAAATTCAAATTCTGATTTCAGCTCAGGATTAGCTTCAAGCTCTTTCAAAAAATCTTGCTTTTCAGCTTCAGAAAGTTCGTTATCAAAATAAGCCGCTACTTTATCTATATGTTTCATATCAGTCTAAGAAATCGTGCGCTGAATACGCTGTTTTTATTAACTCATCCAGCTTCTTCTTACATTTATATTTTTTTGTCTTTGCCGTATCCGTATTTGCAAAACCTACGCGATCTGCTATTTCCTGCATCGACATACCATCGAAATAATAATATGATAAAACCTTTCGGCAGGTATCTCCCAATTGGTCTATACATTCCCTCACTATTCTTTCCCTCTCTTCTTTTTCCTGTTGCTGATAGTGAGGTCTATCATGTTCTTCATTCGTATGTCTCTTTTTTCTATCAAGCTCTTTACGCCATAGATTCAAACAAATGCTATATATATACGTGCTGATCTTTGAAGTCAACACCAAATTACCACTAACCGCCTTTTGCCAAAATACCACCACTGCTTCCTGATAAATGTCTTTAGCTTCTTGTTCCGTGCCGCTGTTGTTAAGTACCAATCGCATCATCATTCGATAATACTTTTGGTAGATAACCTCTAAGGCTCGTTCATCGCCCTGACATATTTTATCAAATATCTCCTGGTCGGTCATCAGTATTTGTGGTTTATACGGTTAATGTTTTAGTAGTAACCCCAAAAAGTACAAAAAATATTTTCTCAAATATCCCTGATCCTTTTATAGGATTAGAATTAATCAAATGATAAATTCTGTCCAATTATAGGGTATTAGGTTCAATAGAAAAAGAAAAAGCGCTTGTACATATTACAAGCGCTTTTATCACCTAACCTAACTTCATGAAAAAACTTATGATACAAAGTTAGTACCGGAGCTTATTTCTGGTATTGGGTAATTACCTAAATAGAAATTTAGGCGAATTACCTATTCAACGGGCAGCCAGGTTTGGGTTCTGAAAAAGAAGGCAATATAGCCTCTTACCATTAGCTTACCATCTTCTACCCAAAGCCTGCAATCGTATATCTTTCCATTCTTGGGATCCAATATTTCCCCATCCTCCCATTCATCGTCATCCTGTACCATATCAGTAATTATTGTCATACCTATTACCTTTTTGTCTTTTCTATAATCAGTACAATCGTCACACACAGGGTCCGGGTCTTCTCCTGGTTCTCTAAACAGCTTTATGATTTTACCGTATGCTTTGCCATCTTTCATAAATATTTCCACTATCGATTTTGGCTTTCCTGTTTCATCATCAATAGTTTTCCATTTACCAACAATAGACTGTGCGTTGGTTTGTGAGGCAATTAAACTCACAATCACTACCAATATTATTCTAAGAATTTTCATAATTATATTTTAATGCACAAAAAAGGCTCCCATAAGGAGCCTTTAAAATTAGCTAAATTTCTTAACTAGTTGTTTTGGTTAATCTCGTTTAAGTTTTGATCAACCGTTATTTCAGTAGCTGGTTTGTTATTCTCTGCATGTATATAATTAGATTTTACAGAAATGTGAGGCGCAATAATTAATGCAACAATTGAAGTAAGCTTAATAAGGATATTCATTGAAGGTCCCGAAGTATCCTTGAAAGGATCTCCTACGGTATCGCCTGTAACTGAAGCTGCGTGTGCTTCAGAACCTTTGTGCTCTTTTTTACCGTCAATCATAACTCCTTTTTCAATAGATTTCTTAGCGTTATCCCAAGCACCACCTGCATTGTTTTGGAACATGCCCATAAGCACACCTGATACGGTGATACCTGCCAAAAAGCCACCAAGCACTTCGGGGCCAAAAGCATAACCTACAATAATAGGGGCATTTAAAGCGATAAGGCCAGGGAAAATCATCTCCTTAATTGAAGCGGTTGTTGATATATCCACACATTTACTGTACTCAGGTTCCGCGGTGTGGTCCATAATGCCAGGTATTTCCTTAAACTGCCTCCTTACCTCTTTTACCATAGCCATGGCTGCTCTACCTACGGCTGCAATGGCCAAAGAAGAGAAAATAAATGGTATCATACCACCTACAAAAAGGCCGGCCAGAACTTCGGCTTTGTAAATATCTATGCTATCAATACCTGCAACACCTACAAAGGCTGCGAAAAGAGCCAGCGCTGTAAGCGCTGCAGAGGCAATGGCAAATCCCTTACCGGTCGCGGCAGTAGTATTTCCAACAGCATCCAGAATATCTGTTCTCTCACGTACCTCATCCGGAAGTTTACTCATCTCTGCAATACCTCCAGCATTATCTGCAATCGGGCCAAAGGCGTCTATGGCTAGTTGCATGGCTGTGGTAGCCATCATACCTGCAGCGGCAATTGCTACTCCGTATAAACCGGCAAAATGATATGATGTAAAAATACCTGTGGCTAAAACCAGGATAGGAAATACGGTAGACTCCATTCCTATGGCCAGCCCGCCAATAATATTGGTCGCATGACCAGTGGAAGATTGTTTTACAATTCGATTGACAGGTCGTCTGCCCATACCGGTATAGTATTCCGTAATTATACTCATTAGTGCCCCAACAATAGAACCAACCAAAATGGCATAGAATACATCCATATTGGTGAATTCATATCCTCTAATAACCAGATGCTGGGGTAGGATGTATTTAACAAGAGGAAATGAAACGAGCACAACCAAAACTATAGAAGTCCAGTTACCGATATTTAATGCTTTTTGAACAGAACTTTTGTCATCGGCTATTCTTACCAACATAGTTCCTATTATTGATGAGATAATCCCAACCCCGGCAATAAGCATGGGCAATAACATGGGGGCCATACCACCAAACGCATCATTTGAAGTAATTTCTTGGCCTAATACCATTGTAGCCAGAATAGTTGCTACGTATGAACCAAAAAGATCGGCACCCATACCAGCCACATCGCCTACATTGTCACCAACGTTGTCGGCTATAGTTGCAGGGTTACGAGGATCGTCTTCAGGAATTCCTGCCTCTACTTTTCCCACCAGGTCAGCTCCAACATCAGCAGCTTTTGTATAAATGCCTCCGCCTACACGAGCAAAAAGTGCAATCGATTCAGCACCTAAGGAAAACCCTGCCAACACTTCAATGGCAGTTTTCATTTCAATTCCGGTGGCTGCTACTCCTTCGGGAACAAATATGTTTATGAAAACAATGAATAGGCTACCCAGTCCCAGAATAGCTAAACCAGCGACCCCTAAGCCCATTACGGTTCCACCTGTAAACGAAACGCTGAGTGCCTTTTTTAAACTAGTTCGTGCAGCCTGGGTTGTTCTTACATTGGCTTTAGTCGCAATGTTCATTCCCATGTATCCAGCCAGAGCAGAAAGTACTGCTCCTATAACGAAAGCTATGGCGATGATTGGACTGGAGTCTTCGACCAAAGTACCGGAATATCCAAGAAGAATTGCAGTGAGTACTGCAAAATAGCCCAAAATTTTCCACTCAGCCTTTAAAAATGCCATTGCACCTTCTGAAATGTGCAAAGCCAATTCTTTCATATTGGCATCTCCTGCATCCTGTTTCGACACCCATGATGCTTTAAACATCATGACAATTATACCCACTAATCCCAATGCAGGAATTAAATAAATTATGTTGTTCATATTTTCTTACTAGTCGTTTTGAAAAAGTTGTGCAAAGATAGATGAACATCCCTTAAAAGGAATGCTTAATTGATAAAATTGCCGAAATACATCCGGCAGAATGAAATACTATGGAGCAGTATTGTTGATATAGTTCAAAAACTCTGATTTTATATGCTGATCTTTAAATTTTCCACTGAAGTAGGCTGTTCCGGTTTTACTGTTTGTATCGGAAACCCCTCTTGATGATACACATAAATGATCAGCATCCATTACCACAGCTACGTCTTCTGTTTGCAATGTTTTTTTTAGGTCCTGGGCAATTTGAATGGTAAGACGTTCCTGTACCTGAGGGCGCTTGGCATAATACTGTACAATCCTGTTTATTTTAGACAACCCTATCACATTGCCAGATGAAATATAGGCTACGTGTGCTTTTCCTATTATAGGAACAAAGTGGTGTTCACAGTGGGAATAAAAGGTAATATCCTTTTCAACCACCATCTCCCTGTAATCAAACTTGTTTTTGAATAAAGTTGCTGTTGGCTTATTCTCAGGTTTGAGGCCACTAAATACTTCTTTTACATACATTTTGGCCACTCTGTGTGGTGTTCCTTGCAGACTATCATCAGTCAGGTCAAGGCCCAGTGTTTCCATTATAACTTTAAAATGAATTGCTATTTTTTCTATTTTTTCTTTATCCGAAAGCTCAAAGGCATCTTTTCGCATTGGGGTTTCTGCTGAGGTTCCAATGTGATTTTCGCCTATGTCTTCAATAGGTTCTTCAGGCGGGGTATTGGACATAGTTTCTGGGTGTTTCATAAAGGGTAACTTTTAAGTCCAGCTTAGTATCAATTAACGGACGCAAGATATTATATATGACGATTGCAATATTTTCCGCTGTGGGTATACGTTGAGAAAATTCTTCCAGTTCCTTATTTAGATTTTTGTGATCAAACTTTTCAAGCACGTTCTCCTTAATTAAATCGCTTAGCTTCTTTAAATCATAAACGAACCCTGTGTCAGAATCTGGTTCTCCTGTTAACTGAACGATTAACTCATAATTGTGTCCGTGAAAATACTCGTTGTTGCATTTCCCAAACACTTCCTGATTCTTCTCATATTCCCATTTGGGATTGAAAAGCCTATGCGCTGCATTGAAATGCTCTTTTCTAAAAACGGAAACTTTCATTGAATCACTCAACCAATATTACAATCTTTTGAAAGAGCAATAATAAGGAGATGAGTGTAAGTTATTGTTACGAATTGCGTATAATCTAGTTATGGATAGGGTCGATAGAAAGCTCTTTTTGAGCTTTACGAACAATAAAATACCCATCAGCCCCCTGATCCTGGTACAATGGCATAAAAAGGAAACCGTCATGCTGGCAGGCAATTTTATTCACACCATTGTACGCCAGCAAATCGCCTTTTTTTATGGGTTGAAAATTGACAAAGGTTTGAGCCATTCTAAAAGAACCGTTATTGGCGGGCTCTCTATGAATTATATTAAATATTTGATGTGGATGCTCATTTATACCTCCAAGTAAGGTTAAGCAACCTTCATAATTGGGTACGTCTTCTTTGGCAACAGCTCCTGAAATATATAACACTAACCAGACGAGCGCTTCATGTATGTTGACGGAAATAGGGTCTTCATGTTTGCCGGCTTCAAATACCATTGCCCCAAAGTTGATATGATCAAGGTAATGCATTAATGTGCCTTCCAGGAATTCATCAAGATTAATTATAAAAGGGATAGGCAATTGCATGGCAAATTCTACGCTTTGTTTCATTCGGTCAATGGCCGCAAAGGGGATGGTGGTTGAAGAAGTAGTATGCAGATCGACAAAATAACGATGCTTTGCTTCCGTGCCTTTAATAAATGACATAAGCAACTCATCTATTTCAATCATCTCGGTTTTTTCAGAAGTTATTTCATTTGACGTAAAACCCGTGTTATGTAACTTATGAATATTATTTGATGTCCAAAGTCTGTTAAGATCACTTTCAATAAAACGTTTGTGTTTATGTAAGGCTATTCTATTACCAATAAAACCAAGCACCTTTCCATTGATTTTAATTTTTCTTTCTTTAATTGTATCAAACACACGAATAAGTGCAAGCACCCCGGCTGGTTCATTGCCATGAATTCCTCCACAAAAAACAATTGCCGGTCCTTTTTTGCCACTCTCAACCTTTCCTATTATCCTGGATTTATTAAAAAGTATTTGTCTTACCTGCTCCTTCAGTCCTTCCATTTAGTCATAAAATTTTCCTGTTATATTAGTAGCCTGCACTATTTCCCTTTCAGTCAGCATTCCAACAAGTTTCTTGTTCGATAGTACCGGAAGGCAGCCAATATTTTTAGAGGCCATTATTTTTATCGCTTCGGCCGTTGTGGTAGATGGCGTAACAGTAACGATATTCTTTACCATAATATCTTTCACAACCAAGTCTTCATTCCATCCATCGCTTAAGAGTTTCACTAGTATTCTGGAAGCCACCAGGCCGACAAGTTCATGTTTATTATTTTCAACTGCAATGTAACGCACATTCCTCCAGACCATAAAATTAATAACCAGTTGTAGAATATCATCTTCTTTGGCTGTGGGAATATCGGTACTCATAATCTGTTCCACAGTATGGTAGTGTTTATGCCGATTTAAAGGTGTTTTTTCCAGCATCGGCCATTCATGTACGGGTTTGCCTGTACTTTCTTGCTTGTTCATGCTACGAATTATATTAATGTTTGCTTCATAGGGTGTAGAATCCTCAAGCATTTCGTTGAAATTAGTGAGTATCCATGAAGCACCATTGGTTCTTTTTTTAACTCTTCTTTCAATTATTCCTAAATAATTGTCGATATCACCTTGATCAACATTTCTTTTTTGTAACCCATTTTTCGCCCATTCAAGGCAATGTTCCAAAATAAATTTCTGGGCTGGAATAGATTCACCATTCCATCTGAAATTACTTTCAAGCCCTGTTCGGGCTGCATTGTAAAAATTGTACCGAATATCTTCAAAATCCATTTGAGAATTAATGTTTTGGAATTCTTCGGGCATGCCTTCCATAAGCCCCAACCAGAAGGTAGCATTGGCAATTTCATCTAATGTTGATGGTCCGGATGGTATGTAACGGTTTTCTATTCTCAAATGGGGCTTACCGGTTGATGAAATTCCATAGCACACACGATTCCACATATAGACGGTTCCACTATGCAGGCAAAGCGCTGAAAGTTTAGGTATCTCATTGTTAGCAATTTTTTCAAGGCTATTTTCAGTTATTTTAGGTGCAATTAAAGGATTAAATCGCGTTATGTTGTCTCTGTATAGTTCTGTAACAGACTCTTTTAACCATCTCTGACCAAAGGTCACACGTGGTTCAAGATCCCGCTTTAGATGAGTTGAATTACGTGTGTCAATACTTTGTTGAAACAATGCAATTCTTGTCTCCTTCCAAAGCCTTTTGCCCATTAAGAGCGGAGAATTAGCAGTAACGGCTAAAACGGGCCCTGCAATAGCCTGTGCCCAGTTATAAGATGATACAAATTTTTCGGGTGTAAGTTGATAGTGAATTTGAAAACTAGTATTTGCCGATTCAAACAGGATATTTGGATGGTAGGTTTTCAATTCATCAATACCCTGAATATTTAATTCAAATCCTGTGCTTTTAACACCTTTAATCATATCATTTAAGGCCTTATAGCGTGGGTTGGGTGTCATGTTTTTAAATTGTAAATGCCCTGAACCAATTGTCGGAAGAATGCCTGTTAGTATTATATGAACATCATGCTTTTTTGCAGCTTCTTTGGCTTTATTCAATAGCGTATCTAATTGGTTTCGAAGTTCTGAAAAACAGCTTCCTTGAAATTCTATAGGGTCAAGATTTATTTCAATATTAAACCGGCCTAACTCTGTTGTAAAATGTGGATCATTGACCTCATCAAGAATTTTATCGTAAAGCATGGCAGGGTACCAGTCCTTACCAACTAACCCAAGCTCCTGCTCCGCACCTATCCGTTGTACGTCTTTTTCAAAAAGGTCATTTTTTACAAGTAAATCCAGTGCTTTTAGATCACTTAGCAGGTTTTTTGTAAACGCCTGCTTTTCACTGGAATCTTCAAATTTACTAACATGATGGTCACCCATAGTTTTTAAATAGATGCTTTAAATATAAGAAAATCCAGTACATTTAAATACTGCTCCACATAAGGGTTAGCAAAAAGATTTTTTTTTAAAGAGGTAATTCTATTTCTTTGTATCACTTATCAAGAAAGACGGAGGGATTGGGCCCTGCGATGTCTTAGCAACCTTGGCAAACTTGGTGCTAATTCCCATCTCGATAACAATGTATCGGGTAAAGATGAGTAAACAGAAGCTCTGCCTCACTCTTTTTTGATAAGCAACTTTAAGGAATAAAGGGTGAATATTATTGAGATTTTAAAGAAAAGGATTCTGGTACTTGATGGTGCTATGGGCACCATGATTCAGCGATATAAATTGTCAGAAGAAGATTTTAGAGGAGAACGGTTCAAGGATCATGGTAAGCCGTTGAAAGGAAACAATGATTTGCTTGCGCTTACAAGGCCGGATATTCTAAGAGCCATTCATGCTGCTTATTTTGAAGCTGGGGCTGACATAGCCGAAACCAATACGTTTAGTGCTACCCGAATAGCTCAAGCCGATTATGGTTTGGAAGATGCTGTTTACGATATCAATTACTATTCAGCAAAACTTGCAAGAGAAGTAGCTGATGAGTTTACTCAAAAAGAGCCGAATAAACCGAGGTTTGTGGCTGGATCTATTGGGCCAACCAATCGCACCGCTTCTATTTCACCAGATGTGAACGATCCCGGGTTTAGGGCAATCACTTTTGATGAACTTAAAGAAGCGTATAAAGAACAAACAAAAGGACTTATTGACGGTGGTGTAGATCTACTATTAGTTGAAACCGTATTCGATACACTAAATGCCAAAGCAGCCCTTTTCGGCATTCAGGAATTTTTTGATGAAATAGGGAAAGAAGTTCCTATCATGGTATCAGGAACGATAACAGATGCTAGTGGAAGAACACTCTCAGGTCAGACCACTGAGGCCTTTATGATTTCCGTTTCGCATATGCCTCTTTTGAGTGTTGGACTTAATTGCGCTTTAGGCGCAAAAGAAATGCGACCTTATTTGCAGGTACTTGGTAATAAAGCTCCTTTTATGGTAAGTGCTCATCCTAATGCCGGATTACCTAATGAGTTTGGTGAGTATGATGAGACACCGGAGAAAATGGGCAACCAAATTGAAGATTTTTTACAAGAAGGATTGTTGAATATAGTAGGAGGATGCTGTGGAACAACTCCCGATCATATTAAAGTGATTTCAGATTTGGCCAAAAAATATCAACCCAGATCAAAAGCTAAGGCAGACTAAGTACTATGGTAGAAACACAGCCACTTATATTATCTGGCCTTGAGCCGCTCATAATAACACCTGAATCCAATTTTGTGAATGTAGGTGAGCGAACTAATGTTACGGGTTCTAGAAAATTTCTGAAGTTAATAAAGGAAGAGAACTTTGAAGATGCACTTTCTGTAGCTCGTGAGCAAGTAGAAAACGGAGCTCAGATTATTGATGTGAATATGGACGAGGGGATGATCGATGGCAAACAGGCCATGGTGCATTTCCTTAACCTAATTGCCTCAGAGCCTGATATTGCTCGCGTGCCAATCATGATTGATTCTTCAAAATGGGAGATTATTGAAGCTGGTCTTAAGTGTATTCAAGGGAAAGGGGTTGTAAACTCCATTAGCCTTAAGGCTGGGGAGCAAGAGTTTATTGAACATGCTACCAAAATTAAGCGCTACGGTGCAGCTGTTATCGTGATGGCATTTGATGAACAAGGGCAAGCTGACAGCTATGAACGTAGAATTGAGATTTGTGATCGAGCGTATAACCTGCTGGTAAACACGGTTAAATTCCCTGCTCAGGATATTATTTTTGACCCCAACATTTTTCCTGTGGGTACAGGTATGGAAGAGCACCGCAACAATGCGGTAGACTTTTTCAGAGCCACTAAATGGATTAAGGATAATTTACCCGGAGCTAAGGTGAGTGGGGGGGTAAGTAACGTGTCTTTCTCTTTCCGTGGCAATAATCCTGTGCGTGAAGCCATGCATTCTGCATTTCTGTATCATGCCATTAATAATGGTATGGATATGGGAATTGTAAATCCAAGTATGTTGGAGGTGTATGATGAAATTCCGAAAGATTTATTAGAGTATGTAGAAGATGTACTTCTAAACAGAAGGGAGGATGCAACAGAACGATTACTTGAGTTTGCTGAAACCTTCAAAGGAGAAACCAAACAAAAAATAGTGGATGACTCCTGGCGTGAAGAAAAAGTTGAGGAGCGATTGAGCCATGCATTAGTGAAGGGTATTGTTGACTACATAGATGAAGATACAGAAGAGGCCAGAAAGAACTTTGACGAACCTTTAAAGGTAATAGAAGGTCCTTTGATGGATGGAATGAATGTGGTGGGTGATTTGTTTGGTTCAGGCAAAATGTTTTTGCCTCAGGTGGTAAAGAGTGCAAGGGTAATGAAGAAAGCGGTTGCCTACTTGTTGCCGTATTTGGAAGCTGCCAAGCAAGAAGGAGTTAGATCTCAGGCTAAAATATTGCTCGCCACAGTGAAAGGTGATGTGCATGATATAGGCAAAAACATTGTAGGTGTGGTGCTGGCCTGCAACAATTATGAGATCATCGACTTAGGTGTGATGGTCCCTGCTGAAAAAATATTACAAACAGCCAAAGAGCAGGATGTTGATATTATTGGATTAAGCGGTTTAATCACTCCTTCATTGGATGAAATGGTCCATGTGGCTAAGGAGATGGAACATGAAGGTTTCACAATACCCCTGCTAATTGGAGGGGCTACCACAAGCCGTATTCATACTGCTGTAAAAATTGATCCGGAATACAGCGGCCCTGTGCTTCATGTGCACGATGCCTCCCGAAGCGTACCTGTGGCAGGACAGTTAATGAGTGATCAATCTTATTTTAAGACAATCAAGGAAGAGTATGCTGCTTTGCGCGAAGATTACTTAAGCAAACGCGAAAAGAAAGAACTTCAGCCCATCGAAGAAGCTATAGCAAACAAGCAGGTGCTTGACTGGACAAATCAACAAAACCTTAAACCAGAGTTTATTGGTAAGAAGGTGTTTGAAAATTACCCATTAGAGGAAATTAGGAAGTATATTGATTGGACGCCTTTCTTCAATACATGGATGTTAAAAGGGAAATACCCTGCTATTCTTGAGGATAAAACAGTAGGTCAGGAAGCTAAAAAGCTTTTTGATGATGCCAATACTCTTGTGGACAGAATAATTAAAGAAAAGAGCCTTGTTGCCAAAGCAGTGATAGGCGTTTACCCTGCATCAAGTGCTGATGAATCAATAACTGTATTTGAACGTGAGGGTGATAATGATTCTCTTGTTACTTTCCATTTTTTAAGGCAACAGGGCAAAAAAGGAGCAGGCAGGTTCAACCATAGTTTAGCCGATTTTGTAGCTCCGGCCAATGAGAACATTGGAGGGTATATGGGTGGATTTGCTGTGACGACCGGCATTGGAATTGAAAAATTGATTGCTGAGTTTGAAAAGGACCATGACGATTACCATGTTATTATGGTTAAAGCTGTTGCTGACCGTTTAGCAGAGGCATTTGCAGAATTGATGCATGAAAAAGTGCGCAAGGAGCTTTGGGGCTATGCTTCTGATGAGGCACTTAATAATGAGGCACTGATTAAAGAATCGTATCAGGGCATTCGTCCGGCACCGGGTTATCCTGCTTGCCCGGACCATACCGAGAAACGAACATTATTTGACTTGCTTGAGGTTGAAAAGAATACAGGAATAGAATTAACTGAGAGTTTTGCCATGTATCCTGCGGCTTCTGTCAGTGGGTTCTACTTTGCTCACCCCCATGCAAGATATTTTGGAGTAGGTAAGATTGGTAAAGACCAGGTGGAAGCCTATGCTAAGAGAAAAGGAATTACTACTGAGGAAGCTGAAAAATGGTTGAAACCGAATCTCGGTTATTGAGCTAACGGTTATCAGTTAATAGGATAGAGATACAAATCACAAATAGTAAATAACAATTAACCAATAACTCAAAACGAATAACAAGTACACATGAAAATTATAGATCATTTAAAGAAAACAGATAAAACACAGTTTAGCCTGGAAATATTACCGCCCAAAAAAGGGGATAATATTCAAGAGCTTTTTGATCATATAGATCCTCTGATGGAGTTTAAGCCTCCATTTATTGATGTTACCTATCATCGGGAAGAATATGTGTATAAG
>JAGQYJ010000129.1 GCA_020436145.1 Cyclobacteriaceae bacterium
ACACATTGAAGCTCCTGTTAACAGTAATAGTTTGGACTACTGCCCATATACGTTCGATGGTGCCTTATATTTTACCAGTAATCGCAGCAACCTGAAACCAACTTATGAAAAAGCACTGACTACCGAAGAGTTGCTAAGTGAACTGAATCAGGTTGCTAACGGGAAAAGCAGGATTTATTATGTTAAGTGGGAAGATTGATTCAACGGACCGAAGCAATCCGTTTATTGGCCAGTTTAATAAAGCGTAACAAAACCAACACGGCAGCAATAGTTAACCCGACAAACAATCCATACCACATACCATTAGCTCCATAGTTTAGTTTAAAAGCAAGCAGGTAGCCCATGGGCAGGGCTACTACCCAATAGGCCACAAACGTAATGACCATTGGTATTTTTACATCTTTCATTCCCCGTGCAGCACCGAGTGCAATTACCTGCACTCCATCTGATAACTGGAACAAAGCAGCGATGATAAGCAGATTGGCTGCAATTTGTACCACTTCTTCATTGTCATTATAAAGTAGTGGCAGGCTATGATTGAAAAGAATAAAGATTAAAGCAAAGAAACTCATTATGGTAACTCCCATAGCTATAAGCGTAAGAGCAGCCCGTTTCATGGTACGGTAATCGCGCTTGCCCAACTGGTTGCCTACACGTATAGCTGCGGCTGCTCCAAGGCCTGAAACCGCCATGTAGCTAATAGAAGCCATATTAATGGCAATCTGGTGGGCCGCCTGGGTACCGGCACTTATCCAGCCCATCATGATGGCTGCCAGCCCAAAAGCGCCAATCTCAAAAATAAACTGGAAACCAGCAGGCACTCCAATACGAAGCAGGTCTTTAGCTACTTTGAAATCAAAACCTTTCCATTTGAAATCGCTTAAATAAGGTTTGAATTTTTGAGTGTTTAAAATGTAAACGGCCATTACAATAGCCATAACAATTCGTGAGATAAGCGTAGCAATACCCGCTCCTAATAAGCCTAAGGCTGGTGCACCGAACTTCCCGTAAATAAGAATATAGTTAAGGATGATGTTTAAAATATTGGCACTAACAGATACCATCATGGGTACGCGTGTATTGGAAAGTCCTTCTGAAAACTGCCGGAATGTTTGAAATACGAGAAAGGGAATCATCGAAAAACCAATCACTGTGAGGTAGGGAACGGCCTGCTCAACCACACGTTGCTCCTGGCCAAAATAGCCAAGGTAATCCACCATTATCATGATGAGGCCAAATAAAACAATACTTAACAGGGTATTTATTACCAAACCATGTTTAAGTACCTTGCCTGCTTCTGACTTATTACCTTCCCCGTCTGCAAAACCCACCAAAGGAGTTATGGCAAACGATACACCTAACCCAAACGTCATGAAAAAGTAGAAAATGGCATTTCCAAGCGAGGCGCCTGCTAGTGGCAGATAGCCCACCCGACCCACCATCATGCTGTCGGCAACACCTACCATTACCTGACCCAGCTGGCTCATCATTACCGGCACGGCAAGGTGTATATTGGTTTTAAGGTGTTCTCGAATCGTCATCATGGTCACTCTATTAGAAGATGGCCGACAAAAATAGGGTAAACCTTTTAAGCCGAGGAGGTAAAAGGTCGTAAATTCGCATTAAGTCTATGTTAGCATCCAGTTACACCAAAGATTTAGTAGAAGCAGGTTGTGATGAGGCAGGCCGGGGTTGTTTGGCTGGCCCGGTAGTAGCGGCTGCTGTTATATTGCCAAAAGGTTATACAAATGATCTTTTGAACGACTCGAAAAAGCTCTCCGCTAAAAAGCGGGATTTGCTGCGCAAGCAAATTGAACAGGATGCGATTACTTTTGCAGTTGCCTTTGTAGACAATAAGGAAATTGACGAAGTCAATATTCTGAACGCTTCGTTTTTGGCTATGCACAGAGCGGTTGATCAGCTAAATCCAAAACCAGAGCTACTATTGATTGATGGCAACCGATTTAAGCCGTACTATGGAATTAAGCATGAGTGCATTGTAAAAGGAGATGGGAAGTTTCTCTCCATTGCGGCCGCATCCGTTCTGGCCAAGACCTACCGAGATGAATATATGGTAGAATTAGATGCGAAGAATCCAGGTTACGGATGGGCCAGGAATATGGGCTACCCCACCCAAGAACATAGAAAAGGGATTATCCAACTAGGCACAACCCCTTATCACCGGATGAGTTTCCAGTTATTGCCTACTCAAATGGAATTGTTTACTTAGCTTATTCTTCCATATTCCAGTAATTGTTGGATATATCATAATCCATAAAGATTCCATCATCCAGCGAAATCTTGGTCACATTGTTCACATCTTCAATAGTTACCGTGGCTTTTGATACATCTTTTGCCCAAATGGCTGAGCTTTGATGGTAGGTTTTTGACTCACCGTTTTTGCTTGTAACAATAATATCTACGGGGGCAGGCATGCCACCAATATTTTCAAGGGTAACCTTAAGTGTTCTTTTATTCACCTCAGCATCGGTTATAGCTATATCTATATAGCTGTTGTTAAAGTACCAGCTGTCCCAAAACCAGTTGAGGTTCTGACCTGAAATATCATTGATTGAATAAAAGAAATCCCAGGGGATCGGGTGCTTGCCATTCCAGCGTTCCATATATCCATGAAGCGCTGTTTTAAACAGTCTTTCACCGAGCATATCCTTTACTGCTAGATATCCCAGTGCTGCCTTTCCGTATTCATTATTTCCCAACCCGCGTCCACTCAGCATATTGCCGGGTGTAATTATGGGTACATCACCCTCCTGGTTGGCAGTATGTATCCAGCGATTTACTCTGAATTGCTGGAAAAACTTGTCAGCAGTCTCTTTGCCTAAATCATCTATGCCTATAAGGTACTCAAGAGTAGTCGCCCAGCCTTCATCCATAAATCCATAACGGGTTTCGTTGATGCCCATATAAAATGGAAAGTAGGTGTGGGCAATTTCGTGTTCAACCACAAAACGCGTGAAAACAGGGTTAGGCGTTGAACTGTCATTTGCCATCATGGGGTACTCCATATCTGCAAAGCCCCGCACAACGGTGAATTTTGAATATGGATAAGGAATACCGGGGTAATTATTTGAAAACCAGCTTAACGAATGCTTGGTGTATTCCACCATTTCATGGAAGTCCTGAGCGTCATTGTTATAAGCAGCTTGCACACTGGCTCTCCTTCCTGTTTTACTATCTACTACTACACTGCTGGCATCCCAGTTAAAGTGGTCACTTATGGCTATGGCCACATCGGTTATATTGTCGGCTTTCCATTTCCAGGTATTGGTGCCTGTTTGTTTGGTGATCTGCCTGGCCTTTAAGTCCTCTGGTGTCGCAATGCTAATTACGCTGTCGCTTGTCATCGATTCTTTCAGAAGGTCAGCATACCTGGGTTTCAGCACTTCTTCAGGGTTGTGCAAATCGCCCGTAGCCCAAACGATATAATTTTTAGGGACGGTTACGCTAAAGGTGTAGTCGTTGAAATCGTTGTAGAACTCCTGCGAACCGGTAAAGGTCATGGTGTCCCAGCCTTCGTAATCGTCATACACAGCTACCCGTGGATAGAAATAGGCCAGGTAAAACGTGGTGCTGTCAATGGCACCTTCCCGTCCGCTTTGTACAGATACATCAAAATGCCATTCAATCGCAAGGTCAATGCTTTGGTGGGGTGGAAGTGGCGAAGCCAGTTTTATGCGTTTGTTCGTTCCGTCATTCTTGTCCTCCCATTCGGCCTCTTTACCATTTTCCGTGTATTTGTCAATATGTGTGCCAGAGGTAAGAAAATCAGGACTGGCAGGCCATAAACGGGCAGCCCCCGGTTTGTGGTTGTTAAGGATTAGCTTGAAATTCAAGGATTTCAGGGTGTCAGGGCTGTTGTTGGTGTATTTGATGGTTTCTTTTCCCTGGATGGTTCTATTGGGAGGATTAACAGTAACGTTGATGTCGTAAACACCTTTGTTTTGCCAGTAGTTCTTGCCTGGCTTCCCGGTCATGTCCCGCGTTTGGTTTTTATAGGCTATCTTAACATCACGTGGCTGGTAGAGCACCTGCGCATAAGCAGGCAAAAGGAATATCATGCATGTGATGGAGAGAATGACTTTCTTAAACATTATTCTAAATTAATTTTACTAAAAACCAAAAGTAAAATTATGGACTCAGCCGGTGGTCAGGATTTATATGGGTTGGGGTATTTTGTTGATAAGTGGGAGGAAGGGAGTTAAGAGTTATAAATTAAGAGTTAGTAGTTTTCTGCTATGATCTTAAACAACTAGTCTAATTGAGGAACAAATTCCGGTTTAGAAATTAATATTAGTTAGGAATTGGGGCTAAATTTATTCTGAGATTTGAACCCATCTATAGGTTATGTCATCCCAATAAATCACTCCACTTCCACTCTCACTTTTAGCTACCATTATTGCAGTGTTGTTTAATTGTAAAGGCTCACTATTGTCAATATCGCCATTTGTTTTGTACACCAATTGGTGAATCGTCAAGTTTCTTTGAACCTTCCAGATATCCATCCACTTAAAATCGTCACGCCCATTGCCAAAATTTTTACCTGCTCCAATAATGAAGCTTTCCCCAGTTGAATTATGAAGTATTACAAATCCTTTCTTATGATCTGATTTGTTTTCAATAGCAATTGCAATATCCATTTTAGAATCACCATTAAAATCAGCTTCTAAGTAAAAGGGGTTGATAAATTCAGATAAAAGGTACGTATTTTCAAAGTCAGAATTGCTTAATTCTTCCTTAGTCCAGTTTGGAAGCTGTTGTTGAAGGAGCCATTGATTATCCTGACCATAAACCGATAGAGCAATGCTTGAATTTAGAATTATGCTTAAGATCAGTTTCTTCATTTCTAAATATTAAATCTACTAACCTAAAATCCAACTATTAGCTTATAACTCATAACTCTTAACTTTCAACTCCTGTACACCATACAGTCAAACACTTCTCCTTTCTTAAAATCTGTTTTACCCATCGGTATTTCCAGCAGCCCATCTGCTTCTACAAGGTTGGCCAAATCGCCAGAGCCATTGCCTTTATGAGGGGTTGCCATAAGGTGTCCTTCGTTATCGTATTCCAGTTTTACTTGCAAGAAATAAGTGAGATCTGGTTTAAAGTTAAAGTCTTCGGCTAAGCGGGCCTTTATCTTACGTGGCTCGGTGCTCTCACTTCTGAAAAGAAATGGGATTATGTAGCGGTTCAGCCCCACAAACGAGGAGGCCGGGTTGCCCGGCAGGGCAAACACTACTCCTTTGGAGTAGGTGCCAAACCAGAAAGGTTTGCCCGGCCGCTGTTTCACAAAGTGAAAGGCTTTTTCTACGCCTAGTTCAGTCAGTATCTCCGGTACAAAGTCCAGCTTGCCTTTGGAAACCCCACCACTTAAAATAACGACCTGATGGTCGTTTAAAATATTTTTCAAGTCTTCTCTAAGCTTCTCTTTGCTATCTACAATGTGGAAGATATCACTTCTAAAACCTTTATCCTTTAATGCAGCTTGCAGAGTATATACATTTGATTTACGGATTTGGTGGGGCAGTGGCGTTTCGTTTACTTCAACCAATTCATCTCCTGTAGCCACTATAGCGACTCTCAAACGTTGACGCACTTGTACGGTTTCCTTACCAACGGTGGCCAGTACTCCAATTTCAGAAGCAGTGATAACGCCTCCTTTGGGTATTAATAAGTCATTCAGCGCACGGTCAGAACCCTGCGGGTGTACATGCTGTTTGGCTGTTATCTCATGGTCGGCATCTACAATGGCTTTATTGTCTTTAAGGGTCACATATTCATATTTAATCACTGTATCTGCTTGGGCAGGGCAAACAGCACCTGTCATTACTTCCATGCAGCTCCCACTTTCACTTAGAGTTGTAGCAGGAGCCCCAGCAGGTTGCAATCCCTGAACCTTAAATTCACGTATTCCTTCTATCCAGTCGGTATATCGAATGGCAATGCCATCCATCATTACACGGTCAAAGGGAGGAAAATCACGGTCGGCAAAAATATCTTCGGCCAGTACACGACCTAAACTTTTAGATAATGGAACTGATATTGTTTTTGTACTTAAAAGCGCTTTTTTAATCAGCTTATCTACTTCTTCTACAGTAATCATATCAACAAAAAAATTCATGTCAAAACTAATACGCTTCACTTTAATTACCTTTGTTGGAATAGAAATAGTGCACTTTAATGGACAAGTTAACACATATTGATTCTAAGGGTAATCCTGCCATGGTAGATGTTTCAGAGAAGAAGGTAACAGCGCGTAAGGCAGTGGCACAATCAGTAGTGGAGTTGGGGGAGGAAATTATGTCGCAATTACGTGATGGGGATATTCACACGAAAAAGGGTCCGGTATTCCATACGGCCATTATTGCCGGCACTATGGGAGCTAAGAAGACTTCGGAGTTGGTTCCGTTTTGCCACCCTGTAGGAATGGACGACTGCAAGATCGAAATTGAAACTAAAGGCACCCAGGCTATTGTTACCTGTACGGCTAAGGTGGAAGCCAAAACAGGAATTGAAATGGAAGCGATTACAGGGGCAAGTGTGGCGGCCATTACCATTTACGATATGTGCAAGGCCATGAGTCATGATATTGAGATTGTGAGTACGCGGTTGTTGGAGAAAACGGGTGGTAAAAAGGATTTCAAACACAATTCGTAATTCTAAATTCTAAAACCTTAATTCAAAAAATGTCTCATCAAAAACACACAAAACTAACCCGACCCGATGGTGGACAATTCGGTCGTAACGAACTCGGTATTATGGGAGCGCCATGTGGGGAGATTAAAGAGCTTTCTGCTAAACTTATTGAAAAGCTTGAGAATT
>JAGQYJ010000130.1 GCA_020436145.1 Cyclobacteriaceae bacterium
GTGCTGAATACACCACTTTGAATAATAAGTTGTATCTGGCACCTCGTTTGTCTTTGGCTTATAAAACAGGAGAAAACGCCCAGGTTGCTCTGGCGGCAGGTAGTTTTCAACAGGCTCCGGCTGATGATTTACTTCGAATAAACAATCAGCTGGATTTTGAAAAAGCAGATCATCTGATCCTGAACTACCAATGGGTAAGTCCGAACCAGACATTCCGCATAGAAGGTTATTTGAAGCGCTATCGCGATTTGGTAAAGTTTGATGCCAATGACGTACACAACCCAACGCTTTATTCCAATTCGGGTAACGGGTATGCACGCGGGATAGACCTGTTCTGGCGCGATAACAAGACCTTAAAAAACGTAGATTACTGGATATCCTACTCTTTTCTTGATACAGAGCGCGATTACCGTGATTATCCAACCAAGGCCGTACCTACGTTTGCCTCGGCACATAATCTTTCGGTGGTGTATAAGCAATGGCTACCAGCCCTAAAAACGCAAATTGGAGGCACCTTCTCTTTTGCATCACCAAGAACGTATAACGACCCGAACGAATCAGCCTTTAATGCTGGTAAAACGCCTGTCTATATCGACTTAAGTCTGAATATAAGCTACTTGGCCACACAAAGCATTATCGTGTATGCCAGTGCAACCAACCTATTGGGAAGGGAGAACATTTTTGGCTACACCTACAGCGATGTTCCCAATAATCAGGGAAACTATGTGGGTGTGGCTAAAACGTTGCCGGCTCCCAGGTTTTTGTTTCTTGGCGTGTTTATCACATTCAGTAAAGACTCAACCCTAAATCAATTAAAATCTTTATAACAATCTAAATCTTACAAGTATGAAAAAGTTAACAATCATTGTGGCTATTGCCATTTTACTATCAGTGCAAGGATTTGCACAAGTAAAGCTTACCGTAGATGTGAAGAATATTCAATCATCTGAGGGAAAGATTCTTGTCGGTCTTTTCAATTCGGAAGGAACGTTTCTTGAAAAGGCCTACCAAAAAACCAGCGCAAATGCTAAGGAAGGCCATATGCAATTCGAGTTTGATAATGTTCCGGAAGGAACCTACACAATTAGTGTAATCCATGATAAAAACAACAATGGAAGCTTGGATAAAAATATGATTGGCATTCCGACCGAACCCTATGGGATTTCGATGGATGGTAAAAGTATGTTTGGCCCTCCCAGTTACGAGGATGCTGTTTTTAAAGTTGGTAAACAAAACCTCACGCTTGACATTAGTTTATAATAAAGATAAAAACGATGAAAAAAATACTATTCACTTTGGTAGCAATGGCCTTGACCTTTGCGACAACATTTGGAAAAGGAGGCTATGAAACGGCCATGCACTATGCTATAGATTCCCTGTACAGTGCCCAAACCGTATCTGATTTTAATTCGGTGGCTAATATGTTTGAACGTATTGGTAATGCCGAGAAAGACAGGTGGTTACCTTATTACTACTCTGCCTATGCGTATACGATGATGTCAACACAAGAAAGAGATAAATCACTGGTGGATGGCTATTTGGATAAAGCCGAAGCACATATGGACAAGTCGGAAAAGCTAAAGGGAGATAAGGTGGAGCTGCTGGCATTGCGTGCCTTTGCCAATATGATGCGTATTGGAGTTGATCCTGCCACTAGAGGGCAAGAGTATTCGATGAAATCGGTAGGCTATTTGCAGCAAGCGATGCAAATAGATAACATTAACCCACGGGTAGTGCTTATGATGGGTCAGATGCAGTACGGCACGGCTCAATTCTTTGGTTCAGGAACAGGGGAAGCATGCTCCACTTTTTTGAATGCAAAAGAATTATTTGAAAAAGAAGCAAATAGCGATCGTGGATTATTACCTGCATGGGGGAAACCTCAGGCCGAAGGTATGCTGAAAATGTGCTCGGAAACAACAGAAGATAATTAGTACTTTAGTAGGGTGAAATGTAAAGGCAGCATAAGATCTACTATCAAGCTTCTGCTTCTGATTTTTCTGTTTGCAGCAGTAATGGCATATCTTATGTGTCCCGGCTGCTTATGGAAATGGGAATACCTCTGGAAGCGACTGTTAATAACATACGTTATATGGTTGGTCATGTGGTTTGGGAATCAGTGGGTATCTCACATGCTTGATAGGGCTTTTGATTGGTTGAAAGAGCCAGTCAAACGTTTTATAGCCGGGCTTATTGGTGCTGCTGCGTTTAGTGCACTGGCCATGTTGGGTATTATTTGGTTTTTTGGGTGGATATTTAAAATAGACATAGCAGATGATATAGGAAATAATATCTTTTGGGCTATTTTCTTTTCGGTCCTGGTATTGTCAATTATGCTGGCACGCGAATTTCTGTTTGCCTGGCGACAACTTGCCCTGCGGGAAGAAAAAATGAAGAATGAGGTGCTTACTTCAAAATTTGAACTCCTCAAAAATCAGGTGAATCCACATTTTATGTTCAACAGTTTAAATACGCTTAATTCACTTATTTATCAGGATCAGGATATGGCTTCTAAATATGTGGGTCAGCTTTCCAATGTGTATCGCTCTGTTTTGGATGCCGGTAAAAATGAAGTGATTACCGTTGCTGAAGAATTAAAAATGCTTGAATCTTATATTTTTCTTCAGTCCATCCGGTTCGAAGACCGGTTTAAAGTAGATATGCAATTGGATGAGGAGGTAAAAACCAGGTATCTACCCCCTTTGGTGCTTCAAATGCTTATTGAAAACGCCATTAAGCACAATGAAGTAACAGGCGAGCACCCCCTTACAATTGAAGTGTATAGAGAGGGTGAGATGATTTGTGTAAAAAACAGGATTGTTCCCAAAAAAGTGTTACCTGGAGATGCATCCAATATTGGTTTGGCCAATATACGTTCACGTTATGAGGTGCTTTCCGACATTCCCATTGAAGTAATTGATGAGACTCCTATGTTTATTGTGAAACTACCTTTGTTAACAGTAAAATAGAATGGTGAACAAAGTAGTTATTGTTGAGGACGAAAAACCGGCAGCCAGGCATCTGGAAAACCTACTTGCCATGCAAGGAATAGAAGTGGTTGCTCAATTGGACTCTGTTAAAAACACAGCCAAGTGGCTGGCCAATAACCCAGCTCCGGAACTGTTACTAATGGATATCCAGCTGGGCGATGGGCTAAGCTTTGAAGTGTTTGATATTGTAAAAGTAAATTGCCCGGTCATATTCATAACTGCATTCAATGAGTATGCGATTGAAGCGTTCAAGCTAAACAGCATTGCCTATTTGTTAAAACCAATTCAAAAACAGGACCTGCTGGAAGCTCTGAACAAGTTTGAACAAATGAAGCTTGTGTTCAGCGCTGAAAAAGAAAACAAAAAGGTGTTAGAAGCACAAAAGCAAATGCAAGCCGGGTACAAGACCAGGTTTATACTTAAAGTAGGGGCACATCTTAAATCTATTCCGGTGGAAGAAATCCTTTATTTCTATAGCCAGGATAAGGCTACTTTTATTAAAACCAGGGATGCTCGTGCGTATGTTACCGACTATACGGTTGAACACATCCAGTCGCTGATAGACCCTCACCAGTTCTTTCGCATTGGTAGAAAATACCTGGTGCACATTGATTCGATAGAGGATATTGTGGCGTATACCAACAGTAGATTGCTTTTGAAACTAACCCATTTGAATGAACGAGATGCAATTGTAAGCCGTGAGAAAGTGAGTGAATTTAAAGAGTGGTTGGATAGGTAGTTATTGACATATTTTCAATTTAAGGCACCAAATTTGTAAGTACACTAGCCATAACTTTGGGCAACTTAAATTTTTGCTCGTATTATTGAATTATAAACTAAATCTTATTGTGGTGAAAACATTATTAAGCTTTGTGGCAATAGCCGGCTCTGTTGTTTTAATGAGCTTCGGTATTACTTCCAATTTTACTGGCCCTGATCAGGGTAAATGGGAAGCGCCTGCCTCTGCCAAAGAATTAAAAAATTCTCGTTCAGGTGCAGAAAGTGTTGCCAATGGCAAATCTATTTACACCACCCGATGTGTTGTGTGCCATGGTACTTCAGGGAAAGGGGATGGCCCTGCGGGCAAATCATTAAATCCACCTGCCGGAGATCATACTTCCGCAGCAGTGCAAGCCCAAACTGATGGAGAAATTTTCTGGAAAATATCAGAAGGCCGTGGTGCCATGGTGGGATGGAAGCTCATTTTATCTGAGCAGGATCGCTGGGATCTTGTGAATTATATCAGAACATTGAAGCAATAAGATTTTCTAAAAGATTGTGCCGGTTTTATTCCGGCACCTCCCAATAATAGATACTCTTATGGTCATGTGACCAGGTAACAGAGTCTGGAGTGACTCTGTTTTTTATTTTATTAAATTAAACAGACGACTCCAGCGTATTTTATTAACAAAGCCACCATTGGGGTCAATTGACATCCAGATGAACAACGCCTTGCCAACAATATGGTCGGCAGGCACAAAACCCCAGAAACGTGAGTCTTCCGAGTTGTGGCGGTTATCACCCATCATAAAGTAGTAGTCTTGTTTAAAGGTATATGAAGTTACAGGCTGCCCATCTATCTCCAATTTGCCATCTGCAATTTTAACTTCATCGTTGTATTCATAAAACTGAATAACATACCCGTATTTAGTAAGTGTTTCATCGTTTACGGGAATGGTCATTCCTTTAGCCGGAATTACAATTGGCCCCCAGTAATCAGTATTCCAGGGTAATTTACTTGCATCAGGGTAAATGCGTGCTTCGCCTACGCCTTCTGATTCTTCAATTACCTGCACGCTTTTTATAAATGAAAGCGTTTCCAATTCCTTAGCAACCTGCGGCATGGTAAATACCAGGTAGCCTCCACTCATAGGATAGACCTCCGTAATATCGTACTTGTCAAAAATCCTGTTATTCAGATTTTCATCTGTTTTAATAAAATATTTGAACTGCATTTTAGGAGGATTGGCCTCAGTCTTTCCATTTACATAAACCTGCATATCTGTTACCCGAATGGTATCTCCGGCCACACCAACACAACGCTTAATGTAATTAGTTTTTAAATCAACAGGATATTGAAGTTCCGTGGGATGGTTGAATACCACCACATCTCCTTTTTTTACATGGGAAAAGCCCGGCAAACGAAACTGGGGTAACTGTATCCAGTCAAGGTAAGATGGTATGCTTGTGCCCCAAATAGTTTGATGTGTTAACGGAACCTGCAAAGGAGTGGCAGGCGTGCGCGCTCCATAATGCAGCTTGCTTACAAACAGAAAGTCGCCTACTAAAAGCGATTTCTCCATAGAAGGGGTGGGGATAGTAAAGGCCTCCATAATTAACCAACGAATTATGGTAGCAGCAATTACCGCAAACACAATGGCATCAGTCCACTCCCTTAGTTTTGACTTTGGCTTTTCTCTTTTCTTTTTTCTTAATTTAAAAAAACTTAAGAAATTCTTCTTCTCCTTATCTTTTACTTCTTGCTCCATAACAACGTTTTATTTGAGTTTTGACCGTTCAATTTAAAAACCTACAAAGAATGGGATTATTATATTATTTTCCAATGAATCTATAGTTTCAAAAAGTCCTGCATCGACAACATACCGCTGGCTTTTGTTTGCACAATCCATTTAGCTACATATAGTGCTCCCTTCGCAAAGCCCTTACGGCCATGGGCCGTATGAGTTATTTGTATTTCATCAATTTCTGATTGATACATTATGGTATGTGTTCCGGGCACGTCAGGCTCCCTTTTCGAAACGATTCCAAGCGTATTTGGGTTGTCTGTTTTTTCATTTACCCATCCTTCAAGGTTTCTCAACTTTAAAATCGGTTCAGCAAGAGTAATGGCAGTACCACTTGGGCTATCCTTTTTTTCAGTATGGTGTATTTCTTCCATGCTTACGGTATAGTCCTGGTCTTCCATAAGTTTTGCAAGGCGCTCATTGAGCTTAAAAAAAATATTTACGCCAATACTATAATTAGATGCATAGAAAAAGGAGCCATGGTTTTCCATACAAGCTTCTTCTACTTTGCTCCAATCATGTAACCAGCCTGTGGTACCAGAAACCACAGGAATGCCACTTTGAAGGCAATAGATTATGTTTTGTACAGCCGAAGAAGGGTCACTAAATTCAATAGCAATATCTGTGTTGTCCTTATTTAGTTCCTTTATTTGGGTGCAGTTGGATTTATCTATTTTGAAAGCAATAGAATGACCCTTTTGAATAGCCATTTCTTCAATAGCAACACCCATTTTTCCATATCCTATAAGTGCAATTTTCATATTAGAATCTAAAAGTTATGGAAAGCCCATTGGAAGTAGCTCCTGCAGGCATGTATTGAATAGAAGGCTGAACCCTTACGGAAAGATCCTGATTAACATCAAACTCAATCAAATGCGCATCTACATGTGCATCTACAATATTTAACATATAGTAGAATACGCTAAATATGATCAACATATCTCTATTTCTGCGGTAATCATCCCTAGCGCTTTTAAGTACGGTTGCATCAAAGGGTGTTTCATTCGGGAAATCAGGATTTTGCTCAACCTCATATATAAGATTACGCCTGTAATACTGGTAGCGATCGTTATTCCAATCAATGAAATAAGCGAACACACCAAA
>JAGQYJ010000131.1 GCA_020436145.1 Cyclobacteriaceae bacterium
TTATAGCCTATGAGTAACTAAGCTTTGACGTTTGAATAAATGTGTCCCAATAGGGTTGATGCCTTTTGTGGTGTCAAGCTCAAGTGCTCTAAAAATTAACAGATTGCTTTCTTGGAAACTTGCGTTTCACCTTGTCCCATAATGTATATAGATGCCGAACAAATCCGTTGTAAACGTTTGCAAGTGTTTTCATTTGTATAAAAATAAGAAATTATTGAAATAAGTCATCTCAATTTGTTTCGTCATTCTGATCCCGATTTATCGGGAGAAGAATCCCCTAATTCAAGGAGGCTCTTCGTTTATTGCATATTGCCCAGTCCATAAGATTTCCTGAAATTCGTTACTTGTAACATCTATTTTTAGCTTTCCCCTTAGTAAACGGATAAAAAGATATTTGTTTTGCAGAAAATAGTATCAATTAGTAATTGTCAATGAGCAATTAACAAATGGCAAAACAAAACCTAAACCCGTAATTCAAAACCCGTAATCCAAAACCCGTAACCCCCAATGACCTACCAGGAGACGCTTGACTACTTGTACAGTGCTTTGCCCATGTTTCAGCGGGTAGGCCCTGCTGCCTATAAGGCCGACCTTGGCAATACGGTGGAGCTCGTAAAGGTAATTGGCGATCCGCACACAAAGTTCAGGTCCATTCATGTGGGGGGCACAAACGGAAAGGGGAGTGTTTCGCATATGCTGGCTTCGGTGTTACAGGAAGCAGGCTATACGGTTGGGTTATACACCTCTCCCCATTTGAAATCGTTTACCGAGCGCATCCGAATCAATGGTATGCCTATTGGAGAAGAGGCGGTGGTTGATTTTGTGGAGCGCATTCAACCTGCCATTGATAAAATAAAGCCATCCTTTTTTGAAATAACGGTAGCGATGGCATTTGATTATTTTGCCGGGCAACAGGTAGATATAGCTGTGGTGGAAGTAGGCCTTGGCGGCCGTTTGGATTCCACCAACATCATTACCCCTGAGGTGTCGGTTATCACCAATATTGGCTGGGATCACCAGTCACTTTTAGGCGATACGCTGCCCAAAATAGCCATTGAAAAGGCTGGAATTATCAAAACCGGTGTACCGGTGGTGGTAAGTCAAAAGCAATCGGAAGTGGCCAGGGTTTTTGAAAAGAAGGCAGCGGCTGTGGGTGCTTCCCTCAGTTATGCATCAGATATGTACAGCATAGAGGAAGCAAGCCCTGATCGTTTTAATGTGCTTTGGCATAATGAAATAGTGCTTGAAGGGCTGCAACCTGACTTGAAAGGAGCATATCAGCGATATAACCTGCTTGGTGTGTTCCAGGTTCTTAAACGGTTAACTCGTTTTAAGGTATCTGAAGAGGCTATTCGCAACGGATTGGAAAATGTAATCACAAACACTGGACTAAAAGGCCGTTGGCAGCAACTGGGTGTCAAACCTACTATAATCTGCGATACAGGCCACAACCAGGACGGGGTTCGCGTGATTATGAGGCAATTGCAGCAATATCCAAGTAATCAGCTTCATATGGTGTGGGGCATGGTGGGTGATAAACCTGCGGATGGAGTACTTCAATTACTTCCTCAAAAAGCAACATATTATTTTTGCGCAGCCAATATTCCCCGTGCCATGGCTGTAAATAGTTTGCAAAAAACAGCTGAGGTATATGGGTTGAAGGGTTCCGGCTATAACTCCGTAAAAGAAGCTATTGCCGAAGCAAAAAAACAAGCGGATAAAAACGACCTTATTTTTATTGGAGGAAGCACGTTTGTGGTGGCAGAAATAGAAGAGTTATAGTATTCATGCGGAAGAAGTTAAGACGTTTTGAAGAGAATGCCCAAAGGAGGAACGTAGTAGAACCGGGCAAACCTTTGTTTGAGACCATCAAGGGAAAGTGGAAAGAAAAGCAATTCAAAAACGATAATCCCATTACCCTGGAACTTGCGTGTGGCAGGGGAGAGTATACGGTTGGCCTTGCACAACACTCCAATGCTTCCAATTTTATTGGAATAGATATAAAAGGTGATCGTATTTGGAAGGGAAGCAGCCATGCCGATACGCTGGGATTGGAGCATGTAGCCTTCCTGCGCACAAAGATTCACGACCTCCTCAACTTTTTTGCTCCTGGAGAGGTATCTGAAATATGGCTTACCTTTCCTGACCCCCGGCCACGTGACAGGGACATAAAACGAAGGCTGACCAACCCTCGGTTTTTGGATATGTACAAAGAGGTTCTTGAACCGGAGGGTTGGTTTCGGTTTAAAACCGATAACACAGGTTTGTTTGAGTACACCCTGGAAGTGCTTGCCGAACGAAATGATATCCGGGACCTTGAGTTCACCAAAGACTTATACAACTCCCCATTAAATGCCGAACACTTTGGAATAAAAACCAAGTATGAAAAAATGTTCAGCGAAGCAGGTGAGAAAATCAAGTACCTGAAATTCAGGTTTGCATAAGACTTGAACTACAGATTCAGATTATCCTTGTTTATGATTGACCTATTTATACTAACTTTAAAAATTGTTTAATCAGAATTTAGAACTATGAAAAAATCAGCATTTTTAGCGAGCTTATTTGGGATGTCGTTACTATTAGCATGTTCCGGTGGAAGCACTGAACAAACGGAAAAAATAGTAGCATCCGAATCTTCTACTGCAGCAAAGGTTGTAAAAGAAGAGGCCCCTGTTTCTGAAGATTTTATGTCTGACAAAGGCATTGGACCGGTGACTGCGGTTGTATTGGATGAAGCAGTAAACCAGGAAATGGCAAAGAAAGGAGAGGAGTTGTACAATCAAATGTGCACTGCCTGCCATAAACCGGATGTTAATTTTATTGGTCCTGCTCAAAAGGGTATTTTGAGCCGCAGGTCACCCGAATGGGTTATGAACATGATCTTAAACCCTCAGGAAATGCTGGAGAAAAATGAATATGCTAAAAACCTGTTAAAGGAATACAAAAATGTGCCTATGACCAATCAAGGACTAAGCAGGGAACAGGCGCGTGAAATTGTAGAGTATTTCAGAACTTTGTAACGATGTTATTATGAACAGGCGAAGTAATGGTAAACCGAATTACTTCTCCTGTTCTCAAATTGAAAATAATACCAAAGCCTGCACATGTTCACTGAAGTAAGAAACTGGTTAGCACGTCCCTTCCCATTTGTTCAATCGTATAAGCAATCGGTTTATATAAGTTTTATAGCGGGTGTTTTTGTCACTATGTTTCTTTATACGTTCAAACCCTTTGGTATTGAACAGCTTAAAGAAGACCCTTTGCTTCATCTTTCAGGGTACGGGCTGATTACTTTTTGGGCCATTTATTTTTCCATACAGGTACTTCCGGCTATTTTACCCAGGCTTTTTGATGAATCGACATGGAATATTCTTAAGAATATTTTGTTGATGATATGGATTACATTTCTGGTTTCGATTTTTAACTGGATGTACGGATTACTTATGTTTAAAGTAATAGGGAGTGATGTACACGACCATCCGGCCACGTTTTTACAAAACGTATGGATGACCGTATCGGTAGGTGTGTTTCCAATTCTGATAGCAAATTATATTTTAGAAAAGCAGCTATTTACACGAAATCGAAAGCTTGCCCATTCTCTTGAAGAATCGTTTGAACAATCGAATGAACATGTAAAAAATGATCATATCATGATTGAAATTCCGTTGGATAGAAATGAGGTTGCTATGGTTTCAAGCAATAACATAATTTGTGTGCGTGCGGAAGGAGGCAATTATGCGACTGTTTTTTGGAACGAGGAGAATGAGATCAGGAGCCAGCTATGGAGAATAACCCTTAAAAATGTGCTGGAACTAGTTGAAAAAGATGAAGGTATTTTACAATGCCATAAATCGTATCTAGTAAATCGGGCTTTAATAAGGGAAGTAACGGGCAATGCACGTACACTGGTGTTTTTAATGGAAGGTATTGAATTTGAAATACCTGTTTCACGAAATTTCCCAAGGGAGTTGGTGGAGAAATACCACCTGCAATCAGCCTGATTGAAAACTACCTGGTTTCCCATTGATCACTTAACCTTCCTGTTCGGCTACAAATAGTTCCCATTCAACACTTTATCTGTCCTTTTCAACACTTCGTCTCTATTTTTTCGTTTGTCCTTTTATCACCTGCGTAGAATTGCAATGTACAAACCAGCGAATGAAATGCTTAAAAAAATTACTTTGAACGTTATTCTGCTTATGACCGGAATAACCACAGTTTTTGCACAAACACAAACGATCAGGGGAACCGTAAAGGATGCTGATTCACAGTACCCTATGGTAGGTGTTACAGTTATTGTGCTTGATTCGGATCCGATTTTGGGTGCTGTTACAGATGCTGATGGCCGGTACGTTATTGAACACGTGCCTGTTGGCAGGGTTGATCTTAAATTTAGTTTTGTAGGTTATAAGGAGGCCTACCTTAAGCAGCAGCTTTTGGAAATAGGTAAGGAACTTGTTCTCCATATAGCCCTCGAAGAGGATGTAATGGCCATGGACGAAGTGGTGGTAACTGCATCCCAAACAGGAAATATAATTAATAACGAAGCGGCTGTGTCAAGCGTGCGTACGTTTGATGTGGAGGAGACAAGAAGGTATGCGGGTTCCCGCAATGATATTGCCCGGATGGCCAGCAATTATGCCGGGGTTTCCAACGCGGATGACTCCAGAAATGATATTGTTATTCGGGGTAACTCACCCGTAAGCTTGCTTTGGAGGTTAGATGGAATAGACATCCCCAGTCCTAATCATTACAATACGTTGGGTTCAACCGGTGGGCCGGTCAGTATCTTAAATAATAACAACCTGGCCAATTCAGATTTTATTACCTCTGCTTTTCCTGCCGATTATGGCAATACGGTTTCCGGGGTTTTCGATCTGGAACTGAAAAAAGGGAACGGCTTTACAAGGGAATACACAGGACAAATTGGCTTTAATGGTTTTGAGCTGGGAGCCGAAGGCCCTTTTTCACAAAGCTCAAACAGCTCGTATATGGTAAACTACAGGTACTCAACTCTGGGAGTATTTAAGGCGCTTGGTATTGACTTTGGAACTGGTACTGCTGTGCCTCAGTACCAGGATCTGACTTTTGGGCTCGACTTTACTACGAAAAAGGCAGGGAGCTTTAAATTATTCGGAATGGGTGGTATAAGCCAGATACATTTTGAGCCGGTGGAGGAATCAGATTCTCAGGGTAATTTATATTCTACGGAAGACCTGAAAAATAATGGGCAGGTGGGTGTTATTGGCCTGAAGCATACCTACTACGTTAATTCAAACAACTATATTACCACTTCGGTGGCAACAAGTTATCAGCATTCTGATGTTGTGATTGACTCATTGCAAAATAATCCTCCTAACCAACAGGTAGATGACGTGCGTCAGAATCAGTCACAAACGAAGTATTCATTAAGTTCCAAATGGGTGTCCAAGATAAATGCAAAAAACAAGTTTGAGCTGGGTATTAATATGAATTATTACGATTTGAACTACCAGGATAGTGTTTATTTTATTGACACCAACTCATGGTTTAGATATACGGACGTAACAGGAGGTACACTCTTAACTCAGGCTCATACACAGTACCAATGGAAGTTAAATGAGAAGCTGAGGTTGGTAGGAGGTTTGCACTTTCAAAACCTGGAGTTAACAGGTGAATCGGTAGTTGAACCCAGGTTTGGAATGCTGTATCAGGCTACCTCCTCTACCAGTATAAGCCTTGGTTATGGATTACATAGCCAGATACAACCCCTGGTAGTCAATTTCTGGAGGTTTAGAGATCATCCCGATTCAAACAACGAAGACGTTGGCTTTACAAGAAGCCATCATTATTCGGCTGGTTTAGATCAGTACCTGGGTCAGAATTTTCATTTGAAGGTAGAAGGTTATTACCAGTACCTGTTTAACGTACCAATAGAAACCGCCTCAAGTTCGTATTCAATTGTAAACTCGGGTTCTTCCTTTGGGTTTGATGTAAAACCTGATATGGTAAACGAAGGGTTTGGTAAGAACTATGGTGTGGAGCTAACCCTGGAGAAATTCTTTAGCAATAACTACTATTTTCTTTTGACCACCTCTTTGTTCGAGTCGAAGTACCAGGGAAGCGATGGTGTCTGGAGAAATACAGCCTTTAATAATCAATACATTGTAAACCTGTTGGGTGGTTCAGAGTTTCACCTGGGTAAGTCCGGGGTTCTTACCACAGATATAAAACTCACGTTTTCAGGTGGCAGGTATCATACACCTATTGATCTGAATGCTTCTGTCGCAGCCGGAGAAGCTGTTTATATTGACTCTGAAGCTTTTTCACTGCAATATGACCCATATTTCAGAACAGACTTCAAAATCGGGTATCGTATGAATATGAGGCGTATTTCGCAGGAATGGTTGATCGATTTCCAGAATGTGTTTAACAGGGAAAATATCTTTGAGGAGTTTTACAATCCACAAACCGAAACCATTGATAAACGCTATCAGTTGGGCTTGTTTATCATTCCACAGTACAGGATTTTGTTTTAGCAGGTTCTTTGTTACCGGGGCGATTATCAGGGCCCCGGTTTTATCTTTTCAATGTAATACTCCACATTCCCCTCAC
>JAGQYJ010000132.1 GCA_020436145.1 Cyclobacteriaceae bacterium
TCCATTTTGTTATGGATAATGGCCATCCGTGTTTCAAAATCAGGTTGCTGCAGGTCAGCTGTAAGTCCCCATTTGAAGCGGCTAAGCAAACGCTCTTCCAGCCCTTTCAAATCCTTGGGTGGGCGATCGCTTGTCATTATAATCTGCTTGCCAGATTGGTGCAGGTGATTGAAGATATGAAAGAAAATTTCCTGTGTCTTTTCCTTACCTCCAAAGAATTGCACGTCATCGATAATCAGGGCGTCTACCTGCAGGTAAAAGTTCTGGAAGCTCTGCACCTCATTACTCTGCACCGCCTTGATAAACTGGTTGATAAATTTCTCAGAAGAAACATAGAGCACGAATTTATCGTCCAAATGTTCTTTGATCTTGTTGCCAATGGCATGCACAAGGTGGGTCTTACCAAGCCCTACCCCGCCATAAATCATCAACGGGTTAAATGAAGTTACTCCGGGTTTTTTGGCTACGGCATAACCGGCAGAACGCGCCAAACGATTACAGTCGCCCTCCACATAGGTGTCAAAACTATAAATGCTGTTCAGTTGCGAATCAAATGCCTGGTCTACTGTTTCCAGCTCAAACGGATTAGTCATTTGACGTTGCTTGACAACCTTATCCGTATTGGTTTTTATATTGGGCAGATTAATGGTGTACGGAGAGCTGTTTTTATTTCCCTGATCTACTACAACCGAATATTCAAGTTTGGCTTGTGAACCAATGGTTGCCACCAATGCTTCCTTTAAAATATGCACATAATGCTCCTCAATCCACTCATAAAAAAACTGGCTGGGTACCTGGATGGTTAAAACACCCCCGTTAAGCTTTACTGGTTTTATAGGGACAAACCAGGTATTAAAACTCTGTTCGGCTACCTTGTTTTTTATGAGCTTAAGACATTGCTCCCATACCGACACACAATCCGTTTGCATTAACCAAAAATGGAATTAAGGATACTTAATACTTTTAAGCAGGGATTCAAAATTGGAGAAAAATTATGGAACTTAAAAGAAGCTTTCAAACTGAGTTTTAGAATTTTTTTTCAAACTCAGTTTGCCTTTATTTTAGCCAGCTTTCTCTGTACTTCTTTCATTTAAAAAGTAGTTATATACTAACTTTGATTCAACCAAGAAAGTATACATGAAGAGCAAAAAATACACCCGCCTTTTATCTGAATTTGAAAATAATACCAAGGAAGACTGGATAAAGAAAGCTACAGCAGAGCTAAAAGGAAAAATCCTTGAATCTTTGAATACAATGTTTGAAAAAGGTATTCAGATTAACCCATATTATACTTATGAAGATTTAACAGGGCTGGACGATATTCGAAAATATGATAACCTGCTTGCGGGTAAGAACACTCCCGATGGTCAACCCCGTGAGTGGATCAACTATCAAAGAGTATTAATTGATACCGAAAAGAAAGCGAATCAAGAAGCACTTGAAGCTCTGCAGATGGGTGCTACGGGAATCATTTTTGAAACGGGAGGTAATGTCAACTACAGCCAGCTTCTTGATGGTATAAACCTTAGTGCCTGTGCTATTTCTTTTGAAGGTGTAAATGACCTTACCGACTACCTTACCTATGCTAAAAAGGAGGGCTGTTCAAATGAAGAGCTTTCAGGATACTGGAACACAAACGATGTAACCGATGGTAGCAGGCTTCAAACATTGGTTTTGGAAGCCAACGAGGACTCAGCAGTTCAACAGCTTAAATTTTTAATTGAAAAAACGATCTCATTTTTAGATAACAATGAAGCAAGGGAGTGTCCTGCTTCTAAAACACTATATAAGTTACCTGTTGGCACCAATTACTTTCTTGAAATTGCCAAATTCAGAGCCCTGCGTATTCTGTTGTACCAAATGCTTACATCCAAAGGATTTAGTTGCGCTCCCGAAGATTTTGAGATCATGGCAATTTCTGGCATCTGGAAAAATGAAGAGTTAGGCCCGCATGAAAATATCCTGAAAGGGACAACAGCTGCCATGGCAGCTATCATTGGAGGATGCGATGCGTTGTACATCGTTCCGGAAAACCCAGATCAAAAACTTAGTACAAGAACTTCCAGAAACATTTCTACCATTCTAAAAGAGGAATCTTTCCTCAACAAGGAAGTAGATCCGGGTGCAGGTTCATTTTACATTGAAAATCTAACGAATCAACTGGTTAATGCAGTTGGTATTAAATCGGTAAAGGGGCCGGAAGAAATAGATACAACCCCTGTGCATGGCTGGATGAGCAGTGAACATATTGAAATAATGCCATGGTACACCAAAGCAGAATCAGAGCAAATGGAACACCTGAGCTTTCATGCAGGTATTCCGCCCTATTTAAGAGGGCCTTATACTACTATGTATTCCACCCGCCCATGGACAATCCGTCAGTATGCAGGATTTTCAACAGCCAAAGAGTCGAATGCGTTTTATCGCAGGAATCTGGCTGCCGGGCAAAAGGGCCTTTCCATTGCCTTTGATCTGGCCACCCATCGTGGGTACGATTCGGACCACCCTCGCGTGGTAGGCGATGTAGGTAAAGCCGGTGTGGCTATAGATTCTATTCTGGACATGGAAGTGCTTTTCAAAGACATTCCACTTGATCAAATGTCGGTTTCCATGACCATGAACGGAGCAGTAATACCCATCATGGCATTTTATATTGTAGCAGCTGAAGAAAGTGGGGTTATGAAAGAACAACTGACAGGAACCATTCAAAACGATATTTTGAAAGAGTTCATGGTGCGAAATACCTACATCTACCCACCGGCTCCATCCATGCGAATCATTTCGGATATTTTCGAATACACTTCTAAGCATATGCCCAAGTTCAATTCTATAAGCATAAGCGGATATCATATCCAAGAAGCCGGTGGAACGGCCGATATTGAATTGGCGTACACATTGGCGGATGGACTGGAGTACCTTCGAACAGGCATTAAAGCAGGGCTTGATATTGATTCGTTTGCTCCCCGACTATCATTTTTCTGGGGTATCGGCATGAATCATTTTATGGAGATTGCCAAGATGCGGGCAGGTCGCTTGTTATGGGCTAAGATCGTAAAGCAATTTAACCCAAAGAACCCAAAATCGATGGCGCTACGCACCCACAGCCAGACTTCAGGGTGGAGCTTAACGGAGCAGGACCCGTACAATAATGTGGTTAGAACCTGTGTAGAGGCTATGGCTGCTGCACTGGGTCATACGCAATCGTTGCACACCAATGCGTTGGACGAAGCCATTGCCTTGCCAACCGATTATTCGGCACGAATTGCCCGTAACACCCAAAAATACCTCCAATCGGAAACCGGCATTACCAAAGTTGCCGACCCATGGGGCGGATCTTATTACGTAGAAGCCCTCACGCACGAGTTAATGCATAAGGCCTGGGAACTAATACAGGAAATCGAAGAAGCCGGTGGTATGGCAAAAGCCATAGAATCGGGCTTACCTAAAATGCGTATTGAAGAAGCTGCAGCACGTAAACAGGCACGAATAGACTCCAAAAAAGACATTATTGTGGGCGTAAACCGATATCAGGTAGAAGACGACACTGAGCTTGAGTTGCTTGAAGTGGATAACACAGCTGTTCGCGAAGAACAGGTTGCACGTCTAAAAAAGCTGAAATCGGAAAGAAACAATGATAAAGTTACTGCTTCCCTAAAGGCGCTTGAAGAAGCAGCAAAAAATAATACAGGCAACTTACTTGAGCTGGCAGTTGAGGCGGCCCGACATCGGGCCACACTTGGAGAAATCACCCAGGCAATGGAAAAGACCTTTGGCAGGTACACCGCTTCCATTAAATCAATTTCGGGTGTATATTCGAGTGAAGCAAGTATGGACGAACACTTTAAAGAGGCACAGGAACTATCCAATAAATTTGCCGAACTGGAAGGCAGGAGGCCCCGTATTATGGTGGCCAAAATGGGCCAGGACGGGCACGATCGTGGGGCAAAGGTAATCGCTACTTCCTTTGCCGATCTCGGTTTTGATGTAGATATAGGTCCTCTCTTCCAAACACCTGAAGAAGTAGCCAAACAAGCGGTAGAAAACGATGTGCATATTGTTGGCGTCTCCAGTCTGGCTGCGGGTCATAAAACCCTGATACCCCAACTTATTAAGGCACTCCATAGTTATGGCCGAAAGGACATTATGGTGGTTGCCGGTGGGGTAATTCCTCCCAAAGATTACGATTTTCTGTACCAAGCTGGTGTTTCTGCTGTGTTTGGCCCGGGAACCGTTATTTCGTATTCTGCCATTGAAATATTAAATCAACTGCTTAAGGAATAAGTAGTTATTTAATCAGTTACCAATTTTTTTGGCATTTGTGTGTTGAATTTCAGTAAATTTAGCATATGAAAACATCTTACCTAAAATCATCAGTTCTTGTTCTGGCTCTTATTTTACTGATAAGCCAGCAATCCTTGGCAGTTAACTGGGAAAAAATGTTGCTCAAAGCAAACACTTCCTATGAAAAAGGAGACTATATAAAAACCGAAAAATACCTAACCAAACTCAGGAAAAAGGCAACAAAAAAACTTGGTGCCGAGAATAAGTACCTGGTTGAATACTATCTATTATCGGCCAGGAATACATTGGCCCAGGGCCTGCTGGCCGATTTTTCTTCCAATATTGATAAGGCTATCTCCATGAGCCAGAAGGTCTTCACCGAAGCATCTGAGGAGCATGTGGATCATCTGAACCGAGCCTCTGCTTTGCTTATTCAGAACGGAGATGTACTTAAAGCTTATCAGTTTGCTCAAAAAGCTCAGGAACAGCTGGAAAAATTACAAGCTTCGGAACGGTTGAAGGCACTCACCAACCTGAACCTGGCAGCTGTATACTCAGGTATGGGATTCTATGCCAGAGCGATAGAGTTTATGGACCAGAACAATGATTATTTCATGGGTAGAGCCGTAAAAAAAGAGTCGTATGTGGATGAGTCGGGCAAGCTTAAAACAAACCGCCTTTCACAACAGGAAATAGATCAGCGTTTTGATGAGTATGCTCAGTTGCTCAACCTTAGAGCGAACACGTACCGTTTAATGGGCGATTTCCAAAAGGCTGATACTGAATTCCAACTGGCTTCAAGCTGGATTGAAAGCAATATTAGCAAAGCCAATATCCGCTATATAGAAAACCAGTTCTTGCATGGCGATATGCTGGCAGAAAACGGAGCTAATGAAAAGGTGACCAGGGAATATTATGAAGATGCCCTTTCTAAACTAAAAAGAGATCACAGCGAAGCACATTATATGGCGCTCCAGATTTATGAGAGTTTACTCAGGAACTACCTGGCTAATAACGACAACGCACGATTCAAAAACCTAAAGGCTGAATACGAGCGTGTTATTAAAAAATATTTTAATAAGAAAAGCCTGGTTTACATACGACTTGCCACAATTGATTTTTATAACAAGCTTGACAGGAATAACCCTAAAGGTATAGAAAGTGCCTGCCTTGGTTTGTTGGCTAATTACGACCGTATTCCTGAATACCATAAATGGAGAATTGCCCTATATGAGTTTGCATATGGAGCCGCTTTGCAGGAAAAGCTTTACAAAAATGCAGATGAGTACCTGACCAAAATTTTAGAACAGAAAATTGCCCTTTATGGTGAAGATGCACCGGAGTATCATTTGACCAAAACAGAGGTTGCCAACTTCTATATAGATTACACGGATAAGCTGGAGGAAGCAGGCCAAATTTATAAGAATAGTTTTGACGGCATTGTTAAGCCCCAGGTAAAACCAGGTCATATCAGTTATGTAAGAACCGAAAATCATCTGGCCAAGTACTACGAGCTAACAGATAATTTCGCGGAAGCCAAAAAAGCATTGGAAGACGCTTTACTGGCCACTCGTGCCAAGTACAGTGATACTGATTTAAACTTTGGAGACGAGCTTGTGCTAATTGCCGACCTTCAAATCAAAATTGGTGAATACAAAAGTGCAGAAGAAAACCTGGCCACCGGATTGGGTATCCTTGAAGAAGTACGAAGGGATAAGGAAAATACAGTTAGATACGTAATTGGCCTGGAAGTAGATGCCAAGCTAAGTGCAATGAAGGGGGATTACGAAGACTCCAAAGATAAAATTGTAAGAGCACAGCGATTTCTTTATAGAGCGACCAATTTCTTGAACTATGATGAACTGGCTTCCAATGTAAAGCTGGCTGATATCTATGTAAAGTACGGCCGAATAAGCAAAACACAGGATCTGTTGAATGAGGCCATAGTTGAATACGAAAAACTATACGGAAAAGAAAGCCGCAGCCTGATAGAACCGTTATTAAGCCTGGGTTACCTGCATTTGTTTAACGGGGAATATACCGAAGCAGAGAAAACAACAAGAAGGGCCCTTAACATAGCTGAAGCTAAATTTGGCAACAATTCTTCGAAAACCGCTTTCTGCAAAAAACAAATGGCGGCTATTTACACTTCTCTGGGTGATTATGACAAGGCACTTGACAATATTAACTCGGCCATTGGAATTCAGAAATCGGTTTATGGAAATGACCATATTGAAGTAGCGAAATCACTTTCACAACTGGGTCTGATTAAGTTTTACAAAAACGAACCTCCGAAAACCATTGAACC
>JAGQYJ010000133.1 GCA_020436145.1 Cyclobacteriaceae bacterium
GGCCATAAACCAGCCATCGGCATTTCCTTGTGTGGTACCCGTTTTGCCTCCAATGTCGTTTTGCAACCCATACACAGTACGTACCGATTTACCTGTTCCATTGTCCACCACACCTTGTAATAGTTGAGTCATTTGGGCGCTGGTCTTCGTGCTTAGCACTTGCATTCGCTGTGCTTCTTTGTACTCGTAAAGCACGCCTCCTTTGCTGTCCTCAATTCGTACAATTGTATGCGGTTGTACTTTGTAGCCACCATTTACAAAGGTGCAATAGGCCGTGGTCATTTCCTCAACCGATATACTGGCCACCCCCAGTGCCAGCGAAGGAACTTCCGGCAATTCAGAGGTAATACCCATGCCATGTGCCTGTTCAATGGTTTTATCGATCCCTGTTTCCTTTAAAATCTTTACCGCCACCGTATTGACTGAGCTCTCCAATGCACCTTCCATGGAATACTTGCCTTCATAATTGCCATCGTCATTGGCAGGTTTCCATTGTCCTTCTTTTACTTCGTACCCCTCCTGTTCGGCATTAAAATACGTACAAGGCGAAACATTATTTTCCAACGCAGTTGCATATACAATGGGCTTGAAGGTGGAACCCACCTGCCGCTTGGCATTTACCTGCACATGGTCGTACGGAAAATAGGTGTAATTGATACCACCTACCCAGGCAAGGATAGCCCCATCTTTCGGCTGCATTGCCAGAAATCCAGCCTGCAATTGCTCCAGGTGATGTTTCAAAGAGTCAATAGGGGTCATGGTTTCCAGTTTTGAATCCGGCCAGTCGAATACTTCCATTTTGACTGGTGTATTCAACTCCTTGTCGCTACGGCCATGACGGATTTTAGAAATCTCATTATTGAGCAGTTCCTTATTCTGATTCCACAGCGTGCCATGCCAGTGCTGATCGAATTGCCTTTGCAGCACCTGCATATGTTTTTGCATAGCTTCCTCAGCATATTTCTGCATTTGTAAATCAACCGTAGTTGTCACTCTTAGGCCGCTTTGGTTTAGCGTTAGGGTGGTGTCGTTTTGTGCATTGTACTTATCCAAAAAGGCCTGCAGTTTTTTACGGATGGTCGCCATGAAATAGGGCGCCACTTCACCTGTTGATTTTTGGTAATTCGTTTTTAATGGCAGGTTCTGCATAGAATCACATGCTCCCTGGGTCAGCATTTCCTGTTTTACCATTTGCGCCAGCACCACATTTCTTCGTTGTTGCGATGCCTCCGGATGCAATACAGGATTGTACGAAGTGGTTGCCTTTAACATGCCTACCAATGTAGCCGCCTGTTGCTGGTCCAGGCTTTTGGCCGAAGTATTAAAGTAGCGTTTTGAAGCGGATTCAATTCCATACACGTCTTCGCCAAACGAAACCGTGTTTAAGTAGAGCTCCAGTATTTTTTCTTTGGAATAGATCTGCTCCAACCGATAGGCTAATATCAATTCTTTGGTTTTATTGACAGGATAATAAAACAGACCATATGACTGCCGGGGGTAGAGATTCTTTACCAACTGCTGGGTAATGGTGCTTCCTCCGCCTGCTCCCTGCTGAAGCAAGAGTGATTTTACCACTACACGACCCAAGCTTATCAAATCAATTCCCTGATGCTCGAAAAAACGTTGGTCTTCTGTGGCCACCAATGCGTTGATAAGGTTGGGGCTGATGTTCTGAAAGCTTACCGGAGTTCTGTCCTGCACATAGTACTTTCCAATTATCCTGTTTTTTACATCGTATACCACGGTTGCTTCCATGTGCTGGATGTTGCGTAACTCTTCATCGCCTGGAAGTGGACCAAAAAAACCTTTGAGCACCATAAAAAAGAACACCAGCGGGATGACAACGGCTGCCAGTACCAGGTATCGTAAAAATTTGAACAGGGTTTTCTTCATACTAGCTCAACAACGCTTCAAAGGGGGCAAAGGTATTTTCTTTCTAAGTCATTTCGTAGCTTCTCATATTTCGTTGAACTTAGTAGGAGTAAAGTGAAGAAATCTTTGCCATTAGGCCAATAACTTATTGGGTTGTCAAGTTGTAAATTAACGAATTCCTAAGTTTTAAAAGTTCTAAGTCATTCGGGTGTTTAGCAAGCCCTTGATTTACTGTCTCTAAAGCATTTTGCATTTCATCCATATCAACTTGTATACCCGCTTTAGACTTATAGGAATATACGTAATTAGGATATTTGTTCACTAATTTATCCAATCGTTTGAGTGCAGTTGCATATTTACGTTGCAATCGAAAAACATGAGCTATTCTTAATTCTGTTTCTTGTTCATACTCGTCCATAACCTCAGGGAATTTGTTTTTCCTTAGGTTCACGAGAGCTGATTCAAAGTTATTCAGTGCTTCTTCCAAAAATTTTAGCTCAGTATTACACAATCCTTTGTAGTACAACCCGAAAAAATCGTTCTCTTGCACTGAAGTTAATTTGTCTGCCAATGATATACATTCTAACCATTTTCGTTCAACACAAAGCCCATGAATTTCCTGTAGCAGTTTCCATTGCTTGTAGGTTTTTCGAATATTAGAAGTTAATGAAAGAATTTTCATTGTGTAAATTTAAATGGAGATTACCCGGCTAAACCGGGTAATGACGGTTCAGAAAGATGTTTACTTTTTAATCAACGTCCACTCAAACAACTCATAAATCCTGCGGTACTCATCGGCCCAGCTGGAGGCTTCTACAAACCCATGGCTTTCCAGCGGGAAGATGGCCATTTCCCAGTTTTTCTTACCCAGCTCAATCAGTTTCTGGTTCAGGCGCACCACATCCTGGAGGTGCACATTGGTATCGATCATACCATGCAATATTACCAGGTTCCCTTTTAAGCCTTCCGCAAAATTAATAGGCGAACTTCGGGCATAGGCCAGGCTATCTTCTACCGGGGTATTTAGAATAGCAGCGGTGTAGCCATGGTTGTAATGAGCCCAATCGGTTACCGAACGCAGAGCCGCTCCGCTGGCAAAGATGTCCGGGTATTTAAACAGGGCAAAGAGGGTAATAAAACCTCCATACGAGCCCCCATAAATACCAATGCGGCCCGGGTCAATGCCTTGTTGTTCTACCAGGTATTTGGCGCCATCTACCTGGTCGTCCAGGTCACGGCCACCCATGTGGCGATAAATGGAAGTGCGCCAGTCACGCCCATAACCGGAGCTTGCGCGGAAGTCAAGTGCCAAAACGGTGTAGCCGTTATCGGCCAGCATATTGTTGAACATGTACTCACGGAAATAATCAGGCCACCAATAGTGCACATTTTGCAGGTACCCAGCCCCATGCACAAAGATTACTGCCGCCCCGTTCTTTTTGCCTTCGGCAGGTTCGTACAAGGTTGCCGGCACTTCCACACCATCACTTGCTTTTACGCGTACAATTTTGGGGGCTCGCCATGAGTAGGCATTAAATTCTTTTGTAGTGGAACGGGTCAGTTGCTGCATGGGCGCTCCCGCCTTATTTTCCATCAGGTACAATTCCGTAGGTTTATTACTAAAACCATATAACACTGCCAGGTACTTTTCATCGGGTGAAACAGTAACCTCATAACCTCCCTGGTCACTGGTTATTTTGGTCATCGTACCACCCTTCACAGGCAGATGGTAAAAATGTTGTTCGTGTGGTGTTTCTTTATTGCTCTTAATGTAAAATGTCTTTTTATCTTTTGAAAGCTGTACATCGAGGATCTCAAAGTTGCCCTTGGTGAGCTGTTTAATCTTGCCTGTTTTCACATTGGCTGTGTACAAATGTGCAAAACCGGTGGCCTCCGATTCAAACCAAATGTTCTGATCATCAATCCACTCTACGGTTCCCCGCCAGAACCAGCCGATATTGGGGCCTGCAATCCAGGCGTCATCGTGCTGGCGATCGATTAGTTTTAGACCACCTGTTGCCAAATCTAACGACATAATCCAGCGGTCTTTGAAGTCCTGGGATGTGATGTTGACTACCGCCAGACTACTCTTCGAAAAAACCGGTGTTTCTATGCTTACCTCCCGAGGTTTTTCATATTTGTCATTATAGCTGGCCTGGTCTTTTGCATACTCCTTCAAAAAGACTGGTTTGTCGTAAATGCCCTCAATACCATCCGTTTTGATCTGATAGGCAGTGTCCAACCGGGTATCGTAAATCCATGATTCAAACGTAGATTGAGGACTTCCTACATTGGTTCGACTATTTTTATCTTCCGTATAACCTGATTCTGTCACATAATCCGGAACAATAGTTCTTTTGGGATCACTTCTTTCCATCAACTGGTACACCACATAGCGCATATCGGGAGAAATGGCCAGATCGGTCACACTTTTGTCACCTGTATAAATTTCTTTGGGTCGCCTGGGTTCTATAAGTTTGCTTCTGTACTTTCCAGCCTTTTGTTCCCCTGCCCGCTTACGCAGAATCTCAGAGTTCTCCAATGCCTCGTCTTTCAGCCATTGTTCCTGATTGGAAAGCCTTGGTTCCTTCTTCTCATTTCCCGATTTAAAATTCGTCAACTGACTGGTGGTTCCGGTCTGCCTGTTCCAGGCAAACAGGTTATCTTCACTTTGGTAGATCACTACCGCTTCATTGCCGGAAAACACGGGATTAGATTCCCATTTCAAGGTATTGGTAATTTGAACCGATCTATAGGTCGAATTATCCTGCAGAAACAGGTCTCCGTTTTTTGTATAAACTTTGTAGCGGTAGTCCGTGCTGTAAGTGCCGTCTTCCCCCATTGCTTTTAGTTCGTCAACCGAAAGTTTGTGGATTTTCTTTGTAGCCACGTCTGCGGCATAGGTTGATCGGAGTGTATCACCATCCGGATTCCAGCTAAAGTAGATTTGCTTGCCGTCATCCGACCATTGGATGTCCTCGGGCAGGTATCCCACAAAGCCTTCGCCTTTCATTATCTCGCGAAGTGAAAGTTGAGATTGGTTCTGTGCCTGCGCTTTTGCCGAAAGGCTAAGTACTACTATAAGAAAAGAAAAAAGGATACGTTTCATAACATCAGAATTTGCCTAAAGCTAATGTTATTTGGTTGGGATAAAAAGGGGAGTGGGATGAACGGTCTAAATACTAATGATACTCCACCTCATCCAGCTTGCCCCTGAAGGTACGGTGCAGATTATAGAAGTAAAAGCCTACCAACACAATGGCAATAGTCCACCATACCACGCTTATGCGCATTCCATATTCAGTGGTGGTAGTATTGTATATATCCAGTGCCGGCACCTGATCGTTGGTGCTGGGCAGGAATTTGGGAAACAGAGCCAGCAAGGTGGAAACGAAACTGCCCACAATAAACAAAGTGGAAAATAGAAATGCCATTCCGTCCTTTTTAAAGGATTGTACCCGTAGCATACCTGCCAGGCCAACCACAACCGTAATGAGCGACAGCCATAAAATGGGCGTTTCGTAGAAATTGTCCAATGCATCGGGGCGCACCTTAAGCCAGGCGATAAAGGATATGATCATCATAACCACGAGGACTATGCTCAGGCGAAACGACCACTTGCGCAGCGATCCGTTAATACCGGAGTTCGTTTTGAAAATAATCCAATTGGCCCCATGAATGGTCAGGGTGATCACCGAAATAACTCCCAGGATAATGGTAAACCAATCGATCACTCCCGGATGCTGGTTCAAAGGAGAGAAGTCTTTAGCCCAAAGTGGGGTAAAGAAATAGGCGGGATCGTACTTTAATATTCCGTTTTCCACACCTCCCAGGTTTACTCCCCGCACTACATTACCCAGGGCAATGCCGAACAACAACGCCAGCATTAAACTTCCAACACCAAAGGCGGCTCCCCAGGTCTGCTTCCATAATTTATTATCAACCAGGTGCCGAAGCTCCAGGCCAACGGCACGGAAAATAAGCATCCACAGCACCAGCGTAAGTGGCAGGTACAACCCGCTAAATGCCGATGCATACAATACCGGGAAGATGGCAAACAGCACGCCACCCCCGGCAATCAGCCAAACCTCATTGCCATCCCAAAAGGGACCAATAGATTTTATTATGACCTCCTTATCCTTTTCTTCTTTGCTGAAGAATAAGTACACAATACCTGCCCCAAAGTCAAGGCCATCCAGTACCACATAGGTGGTGAGCATAAAAGCCAGAATGAGTAACCAAAAAATTTCCATAGTTATGCGTTTTCAGTTTTTGGCTCAGGGCCTTCATTAATTAATTTTCCTACCAGCACCAGGGTGAGTAGGCCCAGCAACAAATACAGTCCTATAAAACCTAAAAAGGTAAAAAGGGTGTTACCCGATGACACCACCTGCGAAATACCATCGGTCGTGCGCATGAGGTTGTACACCAACCAGGGCTGTCGGCCCATTTCCGAAGTGTACCAGCCAGCAGTGTTGGCAATGTAAGGGAATGGCGCAGCCAGCATCATTGCCCACAGGATGATCTTTGTGCTCATCAATTTTTTGCGCCATAGCAAAAAGGCGGCAATGGCCATGAGGCCAATAAAAATAGTGCCCAACCCCACCATAATGTGGTACGCATAATACAGCCCGGGCACATTGGTAGGCCA
>JAGQYJ010000134.1 GCA_020436145.1 Cyclobacteriaceae bacterium
CATAGTTTCAGCTTCCTTCTTGTCAGTAAGTTCTTGAAACTTCTTCATGGCGTTACGGGCAGTTTTGTGCTGGTAACGGTTACGCAAGCGCTTTGCCTCGTTGCTTCTTATTCTCTTTAAAGCTGACTTGTGATTTGCCATTTGTATATATAATTCTTAAAAGCTACTCCAAAATTTTGAGAGTGCAAATGTAGGGCTATTTATATTTAATGCAAAGCATTGATTTTAAATTATTTTAATCGTAATATGCTTTTTCAATGCATTTTGTAGCTTATTTATTGATGATTGCATTCATGATTCTCCCTTCTTCTCAGAAAGTGGACTGGGGTTTTTTTGGTCACAGAAAAATAAACGAGCTGGCAATTTATACATTACCCCCTGAATTGGGAAAGTTTTATAAGTCACAGGCTAATAAAATAATTGAGCTGGCTACTGCACCTGATCAAAGGCGTTACGTAATTCCTGAAGAAGGAGCTAAACACTACATCGATCTGGATTTGTACGATTCGTTATCCTTACCCAAATACTGGAACCAGGCAGTTGATACATATGGAGAAGAACTACTAAGAAGTAGAGGTATAGTTCCCTGGAATACTTACTTGGTGTATCACCAATTGGTGAAAGCAATGAGCGAGCAAAACTACGAACGTATTGTCCGGCTTTCGGCAGATCTGGGCCATTATGTAGGTGACGCCCATGTACCCTTGCATACAACAAGCAATTATAATGGGCAGGAAACAGGCCAACTGGGCATACATGCCTTTTGGGAATCGAGGTTGCCTGAGCTATATTTTGATTCGTATGACCTTTTTGTGGGTAGGGCAACTTATGTAGAAGATGTGCAGGCCGAACTTTGGGAGACTGTTATGGAGTCTCATGCGGTTGTTGATTCCGTGCTTAACCTGGAAGCCTCAATTACACGTAAGGTAGGAGAGGATAAAAAATATGCCTATATCGTTAAAGGTAAGCGTACCGTACGAGCGCCATCAGAATATTTTTGTAAAGAATACAATGAAAAAGGTGGTGGCTTAGTAGAGCAAAGAATGCGTTCCGCAATTCTTAGGGTAGGGAGTTTATGGTTAAGCGCATGGATTGATGCTGGTCAGCCGAACCTAAATGCTAATGGAGAGGTGGTCCTGCAGGAATCTGATTCAATTAAAACTGAAAAGGTAAATCCTGGGCTAAGATCACACGATTATTAGAAATACCGCCTTCCAATGGCATTGTTCTTAAATAATTCTAAATCAACTGAAAACATAAGCTCGTGTGTTCCAAAGGTGCTTGTGCCAACAGCATTTAGCGGATATTCAAATGAATATCCCAACCGGAACATATCATTAATTTCAAATTGTGAATTTATTCCTACTGCATTGAAATTTCTTATGGTGGCACCCACCCACAAACTTTCCAGGAGTAAAAAGCTTGCATTTAAATCTACTGAAATAGGCTGTCCTTCAACAATCTTTATGAGAGCAGAAGGTTTAAATTTTAGAGCAATGAGTTGATCGAATACATAACCGGCACTCAGGTAATAATGTCTCTTATGTACGGTGGCTGTACCGTTTGCACCTTGAGTTTCCATATTTAGCATTCTTGGCACGGAGGCTCCCAGGTAAAACTGGTTAGTCTTGAAATAGAACCCTGAACCAAAATTCACTTTTGTTATTTCACCATCTGCCAATTCCAGTGCCTGATCAGCTTGCTCAAGTGAAAGTTCGTCATAATCATACCTGTAATCTATATATCCTGTCTGCAATCCGAAGGAGAGACTTTTGCCATTCAAAAGGTCTATTTTATAAGAATACATTAGCTGGTATTCTGTGTTCTTATTCACGCCATATGTATCTCTTGAGATCAATAGTCCAACACCTACTTTATTATTAATAATAGAAGCTGATGCGTTTAAGGTATTGGTCTGCGGGGCTCCTTCCAAACCTACCCACTGTTTGCGGGCAAATAACGAGGCATTAAACACATCATTAACCCCTGTATAGGCTGGATTAATCATGGACTGGTTAAACAAATACTGACTGTACAATGGATCCTGCTGTCCATTTGCCGCCAGGCTTGTGCTTAATATCAGCAGGACGATTATAATGTTTTTCAAACTCATCGTTTTAAGAATATAAATCCTGTTAATGGCTTATCTCCGTTGCCTTTATCTATAGAATAATAGAAGTTACCTGTTTGTAGTTCCTTATTTGAGCCAACATTATCAACCCCATCAAATACAATATTTTGATTGTCATAGCCTGTTGCTTCAAATACTTTGTCTCCCCACCTATTGTAAATGATAACCTGATTGTCAGGGTAATTGGCAATATTTTCAATTTTAAGGAAATCGTGTACACCATCACTATTGGGTGTAATAACGTTAAATACATGAATATCGTCAAATGTTTCCCCAAAGACTTCTCCTGAAACTATAAAGGTGAAATCACTAAGATTTGTAGCCACAGCAATATTACCGGAATAATTTCCTGCTTCCGTGGCCAGCAATCGGACTATAAATTGTTCTGAACTTGCTGGTGAGATAGATGAGGGTGGGTCGATGATCAAAAAGACAGGATTGTCAGAAGTAATACTATTAATGGTAAGTGTATTTGACGTACTTGGATTTTCAATGACAAATACTTTGTCAAGATTTACGTTGACCAGGGTTGAACCCAAATCAACGGTTTGATTAGAGATAACTAAATCTCCACTATTCTCATCTTCTTTTATAATAACCCCGTCAATTGATCCTATTACATCGAATGTGAATGGGTTTTCGTTGCCATCAGTATTGTCGATGGTGACTGTGCTTGTGAATGTGCCTGTATTTGCACCTGAAAGAGTAACGGCAAAGGTTTCAGTGGCTCCTGTGGCAATAGTTGTAATAGAGCTGGCAACGGAAAAGTCGGTTCCGTTTACTAAAATGCTTGTGACAGTGAGAGCAGCCGTGCCTGTATTTTCGATGGCAAAGGTCTGGGTAATATCTGTTCCCTGAACAGCGCTACCTAAATTAATTGGAGTTACCTGAGCATCAGCAATGGCAATTCCGGTATTATCGGTTCCTGTATACACATTTATTTCAGGTTCAGGCGTAGCGGTTATGGTTCCGGTTAAATCGAAGGTAAAGGAATTTTCATCCGCATCATCATTATCGATAGTAATGGAACTTGTGAATGTACCTGTATTGGCACCTGAAAGGGTAACGGTAAAGGTCTCAGTTGCACCAGTAGAAATGGTTGTAATCGCACTATTAACAGAATAGTCGGTTCCACTTGATGAAATGCTGTTTATGGTAAGATCGGCAGTTCCCGTATTTTCAATGGCAAAGGTTTGGGTGATATCCGTTCCCTGAACAGCATTACCTACATCAAGGGGGGCGGCCTGTGCATCTGTAATGGCAGTTCCGGTATTATCGGTTCCTGCATATACATTTATTTCGGGTTCAGATGCAGCCGTTATTGCTCCGGTTATGTCAAAAGTGAAAGGATCTTCATCACTATCATCATTGTCAATGGTAATCGTGCTTGTAAACGCACCGATATTAGTACCTGAGAGGGTAACGGTAAAAGTTTCAGTGGCCCCTGTGGCAACGGTTGAAATAGCGCTGCCAATGGAAAAGTCCGTTCCGGTTACTGAAATGTTGCTGATGGTAAGATCGACAGATCCCGTATTTTCAATGGCAAAGGTCTGAGTGATATCTGTTCCCTGAACGGCATTACCTGCATCAATGGGGGTGGCCTGTGCATCTACAATTGCTATTCCCGTGTTATCAGCACCTAGATATACGTTTATTTCTGGTTCAGGAGGCATAACTACTCCTGTGATGTCGAAGGTAAATGGGTTTTCATCCGTATCATCATTATCTATGGTAATAGTACTATTGAAAGTGCCTGTACTAGCTCCCGATAACGTCACGCTAAAAGTCTCAAACGTACCAGCAACAATCGTTGTAATAGCACTTGTTACTGAATAGTCTGTACCTGTTACAGTAATATTGCTAATATTTAGATCTACAGGACCTGTATTTTCGATCGTGAATGTTTGAGCTATGTCAGCTCCTTGAAGCACGCTTCCAAAATCAATTGGGGTAACCTGGGCATCAGCAATGGGTGCTCCCGTATTATCAATACCCTGGTAAACATTTATTTCAGGTTCCTGGGGTTGAAGCGCTGTGGAATTCACCCAGTTAGAGGTAGAGCCATTTAATGCAAAATTATTAAGCGTACCATCAATGGAGTTCACACTCATATCTGGAAGCAAGTTTACTGCAGGCGTAGTGTTATCGCCATTTGGAATACCTTGATCAAATCTATAATATGCGACAAGATTTGCTTCATTACCTGCCAATATGTTGTACATATTATTCTGTAGCTCTGTTTGAGTTCTTACATCACTCCAGATTCTTACTTCATCTATTTGCCCGTTTACATAACCGGAACTTAAATTGGAAAATGTACCTAGAACCAAATTAGCGCTAGTCGCTTGCATAGCTCCGGGAGTATCAAAAATGCTTCCGGAGCCAATTGAAATACCATCAACATAGACCTCAAAAATTACCCCATTTCTTATCGCAGCAATGTGGTGCCAATTGGTATCATTAATTGCATTGTCACCTGTATCAAAACCTACAGCTGTTGTATTATCTTTATAGTAAAGTACTCTTAGTTTTTTTTGTCCTGGATACGCATCCGGGTTAAACTGTAGTGCAAATTGTCTATTGCCACCCGCACCTTCATCTTTAGCAATGAGAATCCTGTTACCATCACTCAAGTCATTTGGTTTAAACCATAGCTCAAGTGTAAAATTACCTGAGCCAAAATCTACTTCATTGGGATCACCCAGATCCACATAATCATCTACACCATCAAAATCGAGGGCATTGCCTGGGGGATTAATAAATACAGGAGAAAATTCTGAAGTTCCATCTGTTGCATTTGTAGCTGTAGCTGTTATTTTATCACTTGCAGTAGTAATTGTTAATCCAGTAACCGTCCAATTTCCAGAACCATCAATAACCGTAGTACCTAAATATTCTTGCCCCTGATAAGGCCAACACCCGGAATTATCGCGATAAACATGCACATTCTCACCTATAACACCTGTACCTGAAACGGAGGTTGAAGTGGTACCTATAATATAGGGAGGCAAAATACTATTATTGGCAGAGCCATTCAGGTCAATACCCTGGAGCCCGTTGCATGAAATACCATTTGCTATTACCTGGTTTCCATACCCATTGCTTATTTGTACTCCATATGTTGTGTTGTTAGCAATTATATTTTCCTGTCCTGCTATTGTTCCTCCAATGGTATTGCTCAGATTAGCACTTCCTGTTGGTTCAAAATAGATGCCAATATCGTTACCAACTGGGGTAGAGCCATCGCTACCTACACCAATGAAATTGCCGAAAATGTTGTTGTTTTCTGCACGTGCCAAGTATAGTCCATTGGTAGTATTGGCAGAGATTACATTGTTTTGAATGGTTGCATTTATTCCTATAGAGTGCACAATTCCTTCATCGTTTGGAAGAGGAGTATTTCCTGTTGCATCAATACCAATCCAGTTTCCTTCAATTACAGCTCCATTATTATACCATAAGAAAATACCCTCATTGGTATTTCCTGAAATAATATTACGTTCTGATACTAGGTTACCACCAATTTGGTATCCCTGTACATAAGGAGAGGCTACCCCTGAACCATCTGCAAATATTCCTCTATTGTTTGGTGCTGCAACAAGGCCAGTTGGATCTGTACCAATCAGGTTTGATTGAATGGTGATGTTGCTGCTATTGAACAGATGGATTCCGTAATTATTGTTGTTCAACAGGTTTCCTTTACCACTTGTTCCGAAAATGGCCGGGCCGTTTTGAAACCCTCCATAGTAAATTCCGCCTCCGGTAAAATTGGTTATCCACATACCATATACTTCACTCGGACCTTGAAGCATGAGGCCATTGGTAAGTGTTCCCTGGCCATCAAGAATGATGCGATAATCAGCGGTACCTGGTTGGGTGCTGGCATCAATTATTACACCTCCGGAAGCAAAAGTTACTAGTGGCAGATCTGTAGAAGGAGATATAGTCCACCTTTCGTTTACCCCATCGTAATTAGGATCTGTAATTGGTATATTAAATGAGATTGATTCCTTGCCTACAGCAGCGATGGCATTATCAAGGCACCAC
>JAGQYJ010000135.1 GCA_020436145.1 Cyclobacteriaceae bacterium
GGCAATACAAAGAAGTGCCCATTTATTCTTAAGTATATTCATAATTGAAATCGTCTAGAAAGTAAGATTAATATTGAAACCATAACTTTTCGTATTCGGCATGTTGTAGTATTCCAACCCAAAACCACCATTGTAATTACCGGTCAGGTTCGTTTCAGGGTCAATACCTGAATAGGTGGTGCTTAACCAAAGGTTACGACCGGTCAGGGTTATACTGGCTGCCTTAAAAGGGGTTTTATCAACCAATTTGTCGGAAAGCTTGTAGCTCAGGGAAACATCCCTTAACCTAACCCAGCTAGCTTCTTCTACAAATTGAGCTGATTGGTTACCAAAACCACCTCCATTACCTGTAAACCATGCTTGGTCAAGGAATACAGCAATGTTATTAGGCTGATTGGTAGAAGCCAAAACCCCGTCAAATACCGTTTGTTGCCCCCGAACTTCTGTGGATTTATCCATTCCCATAGTAACCAGGGTACCTCTTGTTCCATTCCAAATGTCACCTCCTTGCCTGATATCAAACAGGAATGAGAAGGTTAATCCTTTATAGGAAAAATTATTTCTGATACCCATTATCCAATCAGGATTAGGATCTCCTATATTCTTTGTAATAGGGTCCAACAATGGGTAACCATATCCCGGAGAACTAGGGTCATCATCAATTAAGGTCTTTCCATCCTCATTTCTTAACCAATCGTTACCGGTAAATGAACCATAGGGCCTTCCGGCAATAATATCTGAGGTTACAGAGGTAAACCCAACCAGTCCGATATTCTCCACACCGGGCGCTAATCTTAGTACCAAATTTCTGTTACGTGTGAAATTCACGGCAGCCTCCCATTCAAATCCTCCTAATCTTACTGGAACAGCTCCAAGGGTTAGTTCAATGCCTTTGTTCTCGATTTCTCCTGCATTTAAAACAGTTGTATTAAATCCAGTTGAAGAAGCTATAGGAACTGCCAGTATTTGGTCTACACTGTTTTGCTTATAGTATGTAGCATCTAATGAAATACGTTCATTTAAAAACCGTACATCCAATCCAAATTCATAAGCTGTATTTTCCTCAGGTTTAAGGTTGGCATTTCCCAAATCATCATCAAGCGTAAAACCGGAAACTCCTCTAAATGGGAACACTACAGCCCCTAACGCTCCACCAGGCGTATTTCCTGCTGAAAACACATAACTTGATTCGTAGGCGGTAGAGGTAGAATTAATAGGTGCATCGTTTCCTACCTTGGCGTAAGAAGCCCGAATCTTACCAAATGATAAGATTTGTGGATCGATATCAAGACTTTCCGTGAACACATAAGCCAGGCTGTAGGCTGAGTAGAAAAAACTATTATTTGGATAAACCAAAGTAGAGGTCCACTCATTTCTTCCTGTCACGCCAAGGAATAAAGTTTCCTTCCACGAAACATTGACATCAAAATACATTGCTGACGTTCGCTTTTGCTTGTTATTTTGACCCGATGAAACACTGGATGTCGCATTTATATTCGGAAATCCTAGTGAGGCAAGGTTATCACCTGTTGTAAAAATGTTATAGCGCTTATACTTATACTGATTATTTCCAAGTATCAGGTTTACGTTAAAATCGCCAAATACTTTTGACATGGTCGCAAGCACATCCAGGTTGTTCTCCTGGATAAAGTAGTCATCGTGAATAATGCGACCTGTGGGGTAGTTGGCAGAACCTTTTTCAAATTCCTGCTTTCTTTTTTCACTATAAAAATCGGTACCTCCCCTGGCCGTAAATTTCAACCAATCCGTAGCAATATATTCTCCTTCTATGCTACCAATGAATCTATCCACCTGTTCTTTATATGGTGTTTTATTTACTACCCAAAAAGGATTGTCATAAATGGCTGCCTGTGTTCCATCACTAGCCGTGGTATATCCACGATTACTTCTTTGAGTTCCATCAGAGAATTGATATATCCTGTCATCAAAAGTGATAGGAGTTCTGTAAAGTCCCAAATTAACTCCTCCTACATTGGACCCCTGCTGGGCTGCTACTCTATCTGTTCTTACATAGGCAAAATTTCCAGACAGTCTTATTTTGTCTGTAAGCTTAAGTGAGGAGTTAAGCCTGGTGCTGGTTCTGTGGTAATCCGTTTCGGGTATTACAGCATTTTGATCCAACCGACCAATGGAAAGTCTGAAGGTAGAGAAATTGTTGCCACCAGAAACCGCAATGTTGTTATTAAGGGTCAGTCCTTTTTGGTAGAAGTTCCCGGGATTGTCGTACACTTCTACCCTGGGTCTTGAAATACCATCCATGGGATCAACAATAATCTGTCCCTGTGGATTCCAAAGGTAGGTACCTTCCGTAGTTGGGTCATACACAAGGGTTGATACATCCGGTCCCCACGATTCTCTCCTACCTGTTTCAGGTCCTTGGTACACCCCGTTAAATCCCTGGGCATATTTGTTCTGAAACGGAGGGAGCTTATTTACTTCATCAACTGTTACACCGGAACTAATTTCAACACGGGTGCTTTGATTCCCAAACTTACCCTTCTTGGTAGTAATTACTACAACCCCGTTTGCTGCACGTATTCCATATAGCGCAGAAGCCGAGGGACCTTTTAATATGTTGACACTTTCAATATCATTGGGGTTTATGTCCAATGCTCTGTTAGATTGGGCAACACCTGCGACCTGATCTTCTGTTTGAAATGATTGGTTATTTAGTGGTATTCCATCAATGATGAACAGTGGCTGATTCTCCCCTGTTAGCGAAGCATTCCCACGTATTTTGATATAAGTAGAACCACCCGCAGCTCCTGTGTTACTGTTGATCTGTACACCAGCAACTTTCCCGTTTAATGCACCTACTAAATTATTCTCATTGGATTTCATGATTTCATCGTTGTCGACACTCTGAACCGAATAGCCCAATGAGCGCTTCTCCCGCTCAATACCAGCAGCCGTTACAACCACTTCACTAAGCTGTTGTATGTCAGACTCCAGAGCCACATCAATTACGGCTCGCGAGCCAACGGCAATTTCCTGGGTTGCAAAACCAATAAAACTAATGGTCAATGTTCCCCCATCTGAAGGCACGGTTAGTTTGTAGTTACCATCAACATCGGTAACTGTTCCGTTGGTTGTTCCTTTCAACAGAACGTTTACTCCGGGTATCGGACTCCCGTCATCTGCGGAAGTTACCGTACCTGAAACGGTTCGGTCTTGTGCATTCGTTTGCAATGTGAACACAACAAACAGCATCAAGAAAAACAGTAAAAACTTTTTCATAAGATTACTTTTAGTTTGACATAATTTTTAATCGATTGCCTCAAAATCAGGCATATCAACTATTAAAGTAATCGGAGGAGCGTGGCGAGAGATTCCTTAACTCATGATGTAAAATGAATGGTCTGTTTAAATAAATGGATGGTACCTGTATCGGTGCTTTTCGTACGTATTTAAAAAACTAGTGCAAATAGGTTTTCGTTAATAAATAGGTTCGATAAGAGAAGATTAACTACTAAAAAATGAAGCCTACAATAAATATTTCAACCCTACTTATAAAACATAGAGCGTATTTGATTAGAGAGGGTATATTACTTTCATACACATTGTTTGTAACTCACTTTTTTATATATCAAAAACTACCTTTTCAAAAAGGGTATGAGTTCCCGTTGTTTACCTATATAATAATTTCACTGATGGCTTCATTTATATGCACGGTAAATCACTATGCATATGTGAAAACCAAATTACCTTCTTCAATTACTTCCTATTGGGGTAAGTTGGGATACCAGGTACTTTTTAATGCAGTGGTTAGTATGCTGAGCTATACATTTATTTACTTGCTCGTCAATATTGTAATCTTTGGTTCTGATTTCAGTGTTTTCAGATTTTTAAAATATCTCGCTATAAGTGAGACAATCATAATTTCGTACATACTTACCTTAACCGCTTACAAACTCTATAAAAACACGGATTCCTTCCAATTCAAAAATGAAGCTGAAGACAAAACTCTTATTGTACCTTCTGGTCAAAAAGATCTCCAGTTAAAGGTTGCTGATATTGCCTTTATATATTCTAAAGGTGGTATGGTAAGTGTTCATCTTAAAAACCACGATCGGCTTATTACCCAGTATTCCTCTATAGATGAAATTCAGGATCAATTCCCGATTGAGCAATTTTACAGGGTAAGCAGGCAGTACCTTATTAATAAGGAGGCAGTTAAGGAGGTGCAAAGAGATAAAAACAGGAAACTGATTTTGCACCCTGATCCTGAATTATTCAACGGTCATACGGAAGAAATAGTAGTGAGCCGGTACAGAAGCAAAGAGTTTAAAAAATGGCTTAAGGGCGAATTGCAAGAATTACAGGAAGTACCACTTGTTTAAGAAAACTGACTATTCATTTCATTAGTTAGAATATCCGTATCTACCTTAATAACGTGACGTACATTTTAGTCACAACGACTAAAACATGTACTTACTCAGGGAAATTTTTGAAGCTCATGGAGGCTATAACCATTGGCATTCCATTGATAAAATTATTTTAAAATTACGTTTTCATGGGCTTGCATTTGCTTCCAAACTTAACCGAAGTGGTTTATTGGAGAGGGATGTTGAAGTGTATGCCAAGAGATGTAAGGTTATTTTTCATGACTATCCTGTAAAGGGGTACACCGGCTATTTTGAGAATGATGTGGTATGGATTGAAGATAGAGATGGAACCAGGATCAAACATTTTACAAATTACCGAAATTCATTTTCTGCTCTTCAAAAGACGTTTTTTTGGAACAGCACAGACCTCCTATATTTTGCAGGATATGCGCTCTGGAACTATATAAATCTTCCTTTCTTGCTCGGAAACGAAGGCGTTTCCATACTTTCGGAAAGTAGCTGGCATGAAGGCAAGGAAACACTTTACAAGCTAACAGCTAAATTCGACAATTTCATCCCAACCCATTGCCAGGAGCAATCATTTTACTTTGATAAGGACCTACTTCTGGTCCGTCACGATTACTGCCCTGAAATATTCTCTCCTTATGCTAAGGCAGCGCATTATATATGGGATTATAGAGATATTGACGGATTAAAAATTCCTTTTAAAAGAAAGGTTCTCCCAAGAATGAAAGACGGAACCACCAAACCATGGCCAAAAATGGTTTGGATAGACATTACTAAAGTAGGTATTGAATATACTCAAAATAAAAACAAACAAGTAAATCACTATGATGGAAGACTTCAGACAGATTATCACCAGGCTTGACCCCGAATTTCTGGCAACACAGGTTAGAAAGCCCGAAGGAGAAATAGGCAAGTTAATTGCCCATGCGCTGGACGAATGTAATAAAGAACAGATAAGAGCTTGCTACCAAAAAGCTATTCAACTAAAACCCAAGCGTATATTAGAAATTGGTTTTGGAAGAGGTTCGTATTTGCAAGAGTTGCTTTTTAGTAAAAGAACTCAACTCTTTGGTATTGACATCTCCAAAACAATGGTAGAGCTAGCGGTCCAACTAAACCCATCGGACAAAATTAATCTGGAACAAGGTGACGTCCATAGCCTGCCGTATGAAGGCGGTTTTTTTGATGTTGTATTATCAATAAATTCCGTTTATTTCTGGAAAGATATTGGCGTAAGCCTCAAGGAAATAAAAAGGGTATTAAAACCCAATGGTCAGTTAATTTTAGGATTCTCTCCAAGGGAAACTTTAAAACAACTAAGCTACACATGGTCTCATTTTAATCACTATAGTATAGATGAATTGTTAAACCATGTAATGGAAGCTGGTTTAAAAGTATCCGACATAACTTCCAATAGTCATGATTGCTCCACATATATTTTATCAGCAAAGAAAGCTGGCCCTAAAAAGAATGCAAGTAATATTCAGCCGGTCAGTCTTGAGCATCAGCACTTAGCTAATTGAGACAAGCATTCAGTACTGTTCAATGCCAAAAATGGAAATTTTAAAGACACATTTCTTTTGCTTAAGAAAGAGAAGAATAGCTTTTCTTTTTGCTTTCAGTTTGATTTCTCAATTCAATGCCTCGGCACAGATTATCAGCGTTCAAGACAGCATTCTGGCTTTTACTGACTCTACCTTTGAATTGTTTAAAAATTATTCCTTGTACGCTGAAAAAATAAATTGGGAAAAAAGGAAAAAAGATTTTTTAAAAAGGAATAGTCAATTACCACA
>JAGQYJ010000136.1 GCA_020436145.1 Cyclobacteriaceae bacterium
GCCAACATGGCTATTGCCGCTTCCGGAACCATAGGCATATAAATGACTGCTCGGTCACCTTTTTTGATTCCCTTTTGTTTCAAAGCATTTGAAAATTGGTTTACCTGCTCATAAAGTTCCTTATACGTAAGTTTTCGTACTTTTTCGTTAGGATCATTGGGCTCCCAGATAATTGCCGTTCTATTGGCGTGCGTATATAAATGCCTGTCGAGAATGTTCTCTGTTATGTTAAGTTTTCCATTGACAAACCATTCCACTTTGGGTTCCTCAAAATTCCAGTTAACTACCTCATCCCATTGCTTTTTCCAATGAAATGTTTCTGCTACTCTTGACCAAAAAGCTTCCGGCTGCAAAACACTCTTTTGATATTCATGCATATACCCAGAAAGGGTTTGTATCTTGATGCTCATACTTCAAAATGGTTAGTACATTCCTCCAAGATACAAATTGCCTTAAACATGGAGAACCTTAAGGCGCTAATTTGATAGCTTACACTTGCTATAACCTTTCCAGCTCTACAGTAAAATGGCGCATAATAGGGGCTTCATTTTTTATTACCAGGCCACTCTTTACTTCATCCCGTCTATCGAACACATTACATACCGTAGCCGCAATGTAGTCCATATGGCTATTGGAATACACTCTTCTAGGTATAGCAAGGCGCACCAATTCCAACCTTGGGTATCTGTTTTCTCTTGTATCAGGATCTCTGTCGGCAAGTAATGTCCCCACCTCCACTGTTCTTATCCCTCCTTCGAGGTATAGCTCAACAACCAGGGTCTGCGCAATGTATTCCTCTTTGGGTATTTGCGGGAAGAACTTTTTGGCATCAATAAAAATTGCATGGCCGCCTGTTGGTTGGAGTATGGGCACCCCATGACGCAATAGTTTATCCGCCAGATATTCTACCTGTTTGATCCGTGTTTGCAGGTAATCAAATTCCGTGGCTTCGTATAGCCCCTGGCATAGTGCATTCATATCACGACCCGACATACCACCATAGGTTACAAAACCCTCGAACATGATATTATACACACTGGCCTTTTCATAAAGGGCTCTGTCACCAAAACCAATAAACCCTCCCATATTGACAATAGCATCCTTCTTGCTGCTCATGGTCATGGCATCTGCATAAGAAAACATTTCCTTCACAATTTCTTTAATCGACTTATCTGCATAGCCCTCCTCTCTAAGTTTTATGAAGTAAGCGTTTTCAGCAAACCGGGCAGAGTCTATGACGACCAACGAACCATAGTGATGGGCCATGGCCGAAACCTCTCTGATATTCTGCATAGAGACAGGCTGCCCGCCTGATGTATTATTGGTTATGGTTATTATAACCATCGGTATCTTTTCTACCTGGTTTTCCTTAAAGACCTTTTCAAGTTTGTCCAAGTCAATGTTTCCTTTAAAAGGATGGTAGAGTGTTGAATCAAATGCTTCATCAATTGTACAATCTATCGTATGAGCATGCCGAAACTCTATATGCCCCTTGGTAGTATCAAAATGAGAGTTTCCTGGGACTATATCTCCCTCATGAACCAAAACCGAAAACAAAACATTCTCGGCTGCCCTACCCTGGTGCGTTGGAAGGAAGTCGTTAAAGCCAAACAGGTCTTTGATGGTGGCTTTCATTTTAAGATAAGAAGATGCCCCTGCGTAACTTTCATCCCCTAACATCATTTCGGCCCACTGCCGATCGCTCATAGCACCGGTGCCTGAGTCAGTCAGCAGATCAATATAAACATAAGAGCTGCGTAAATTGAATACATTGTAAGAAGCATCCTTAAGCCACCTTTCCCGCTCCTCACGTGTGCTTCTTCTGATGGTTTCAACCATCTTCGTTTTATATAATTCTGCAAATGGGAGTTCCATTTTATAGCAATTTAAATAGGTAAGAAAAATTTTAAAAGTTTGTCTATAAGGACTAGATAATTCAACTAGGATCGTTGAAACTCGTCCCTCCTTTTAATGTTGAGGAACAGGTTTTGAAGAAAAGATTTATAAAACTGCAACAGCGATTTCATACCTTAAATTTCGCAAATTTCAGTGAGTTTTAGACACTTATCAGGATAAACGAACAATAAATTCACTTCCTACATCTTCTTCACTTTTAAATTCAATGATACCACCCAGCTTATCTACGGTCTCTTTTAAAATATAGAGTCCAAGGCCTGAGCCATCAGAAGATGTATTTGCTCTATAAAACATGTCAAATATTTTTTCCTTATGTTCTTCAGAAATGCCACATCCGTTGTCCTTTACACTTATTTTGTGCTTATTATTTTCGAATTCGTGCGTTATTACTACTTCCGGTTCATCCACTTCACCAATACGTTGAAACTTTACAGCATTTGAAATCAGATTGTTTAAGATGATCCTAACCCTTGTTTCATCTGATTTTAGAACCACCTCATCATTAATATTCACTGTAAATTTTATCTGAGGAAAATATTCAATATGAGAGATGTGTTCTATCACTTCTTCGACCAGGCTTTTTAATAGAATCGGCCGTTGTTTTACTTCAAGCCTTACATTTCGTGAATAGCTAACCACATCTCTTATAAACTTTTCAAGTCTTGATACACTGGTATTCATCCTCTGCAGAAGCTCTTTCTGTACTTCAACATCTGTTTCATAGCTTGCTATGTTTATCAATCCTCTTATAGATTTAAGCGGTGCAGAAAGATCATGAGACGTGCTGTATACAAATTGATCTAACTCCCGATTGCGCTCCAGGAGATTTTTGTTTGTACGAGCAAGCTGATCTGTTCTTTCTGCTACTAACCGCTCCAACTCCTCTTGTCTTCTTCTCAAGATCCGTGTTGTGATGTACCTTGTGCCAATTATGAGCATAACTGCAGCTAACACTACCGCTATTTGAAAAAGAAGAGTTTCGTAGAACTCCTTTTGCACGGTAAACTCAAAATGGGTAGGATTACTCCAGGTATAATTACCAAATTTCTTAGCTCTAAACGATAAATTATAATGCCCGCTTCCCAGCTTTGAAAAGGTAAGAAGGCTTCCGGGTGGAATAGAAGTCCAAATTGAATCTCCATTTATTTTGTATTGATAAATTACTTTATTCCCAGGATAAACAGGGGATGAAATATCCATCTCTAAATATGGTGTGGAGGGTAGCTTTGTACTGGAAAGAGTAGAATACTTATAAGGCCGGTTATCAGCATAAAACTGTATTACATAGGGTTGAGGGGTTTTTTTTAAAGCTGTAAAATCATCATGCGAATAGGCTATTCCATTGGATGTACCTACCCATATCCCATCATCGTTAACCAACAAGCTTCTACTGTTTATTGTATTGGAAGGAAATCCATGCGATTCGTCATACACGGAGTACTCTCCCGTATATTTGTTATATTGAATGAGCCCATACGAATTTGCAAACCATATATACGGAGTGTTTTGTTGGCATACAACGGCCTTTGTTAAAAGGTTGTTGAATTTGTCATCGAGTTCAACTTTTTCTATTTGTTGTGAAGTCTGTCTAAATAAGCCAACAGATGTAGCCAACCAAATGTCTTCTGAATCAAAGGCTATATCTTCCACTCGAAAATCGCCTAAGGAAGAGTGTTCAAATGGTTTGCTAATAGTAGTAAAAACTGAGTCTTCATATCTTTTAAAATATAAATACCCTTCCACACTATTGGTTCCCACGTAAATGCCCGTATCATTGGTACGCACAACCGTTAACTCTTTATTTAGTCCCTGTTCCTTACCATAGAAAATTATGTTATTGTCCCGGTCAATTTTTTTCAGCCCACCAGAAGCTTCCTGAGTCAGCCATATATCCCCGTTTTTATCTAAGTGCATATCAAAAATAAATCTGCCATATTTTGAGAAATCGAACTTTTGGGACAAACTCCCATCCATATTGTACACCAAAATATCTGAAGCGTTGGATGCCCAAAGTTTGTCATTCCTTATGAGCGAGCTTAAGTAATATCCCCCAATAAGTACTTTGAATATTTTAGCTTCTTTGGCCCCTGGGACATATAAACGAATGTGTTCTTTACTAAGGAAATAGACTGTTTTATCCTTTCCTTGCACTAGTGACTCTACATAAACTGTCTCCCTTTCGGTTTTTACACCCTTGAAAATTTGTGATTTTAATAAAACCAGCCCCTTTTCTGTTGATAGCCAAATGTCATCTGAGGAAGATTTAAAAGCCTGGTTCACAGTTACCATGTCGTACGGCAAATTCTCAAAATTTCCCTTTGCATCATAAATAAAGGCAGGCTCCAGGAAAGAGCACAGTAAAAGATCCTTTTCATTAATCGGTTGAATGTACGAAATGGTATTATAGCTTCTTACCAAAACGATCTTTGCACTTGTCTTATCTATTGAAGAAAATTTGTAAAGACCATCATTACCTGCAACGTATATCTCCCCATTCCAAGCGGCCAAATGGTTTACATCTCCCTGGAGTCCATTTGTCTCAAGGGTGGTCAGCTTATTTGTGCTCAGGTCAAACACAAAGAATCCTCCATTATTGCTGGCTATAAGAATTTTATTATTTGAAAGCTCGACAAAACTAAATGACCGAATAAAGCTTGAAGAATTATACTTATCCTCAAAATTAAGCCGTTGAAGGTCAGAGCCATTATAGATAACTACTGATTGCGGCTCTCCAATCCAAAGATTGCCCTTGCTGTCCTCATATAAAGATTTGGGGTACCAAATTGTCGAATCGGTTGGTGTTCTTGTCCCTTCAAGAATCCGTTTGAAATAAACTGTATCTATCTCATTAATGATTTCAGTAAGACCAAGGTCATCTAACACCAGCAACCTTCCGTCCTTCAGTCGTATAAAATCTTTTATAAATGGACTCTTTGTAGCCTGAGAATAGCTTATAAACTTGTGGCCGTTGTATTGAAGCAATCCCTGATCGGTCCCAATCCAGATAAAGCCCCAATCATCTTCAGCAACGCACTTTATAATATCCGTATTCAGTCCGTCTCCAATTCGGTATTGCAAAAATTGATATTCCGTTGAAAATGCTTTCTGCCATGTAAAAATTAGCAAAAAATAGAATAGTGTTTTAACAAGCCACTTCAAACTTCAGGTATTAGGAATGATTAATGCTATTCCTAATATAGTAGTTTTTTAACTTTGAAAGATTAAAGCACAGGGGTTTAAAATTGTATTTCACATCAAAAATGAAATCCCATTTGTTCTTAGATAACCATTTCTGCCAGCACAGCTACGGCTGCACCAATTAACAGAACAATTAATTTGTTTGTCTTCACATAATGCCCCGGGGCACTTTCAAAAACTATTGTGGTAGAAATATAAAGGAAACTTCCGCTTACAAGGGCAAACAAAACCGTTATAGTTTGTGTTGTAAATATTTGTGCGTTTATAGCATACTGGCTAAGTAAAAGCCCTAAGGGAGAGGCTATCGCAAACAGTACCAAAAAGAAGACAGGTTTTGTTTTGTCCTTATAATAGCAAAGTAAAATGGTCATCATAGCAAATGCTGCCGGTAGTTTGTGAAGACCAATTCCAAGTGCTACAGCACCGTTATGGCTATGTGCAGGGTTGATATGCGAATGTGTAAGTAAACTGCCTTCAAGAAGGGAATGGACGGAAAGCCCCACCAGCAATGAAACGGCTAACCCGGCTCTATGATGATGGTGATCATCCTTAGGGTGCAAATGCCCGTGTTCCGCTCCATGGGTAAAAAGCTCTAAAATCTGCTGAAGAAAAAATCCTGCCAAAACGTACAATCCTGTTAGCTTAATGTTTTCTGACGAGGCAAAAAGCTCAGGTAAAATATGCGTGATGGTTATAGAGAACAGGTAAGCACCTGAAAAAGCTAAGACAAGGGAATAATCCACTCGTTTCTTTTCAGAATAGAAGAATGCCAAAACACCTCCCAAAATAGCGCTTCCTAATAATATGACCAGATTAATTATCATTACTAATCAGTTGCAATTTATTTTTCAGCCCATTGCTTATATAGTTGGCCGTCTTACCATCCACCGTACTATAAATTAGGTAAGCCTCTAACTCCGGATGGCTTTCTACAATTTTTTGAGCCTTTTCATGGCCCATGACCATGAAAGCAGTGGCGTAGGCATCGGCCGTCATACAATCTTTGG
>JAGQYJ010000137.1 GCA_020436145.1 Cyclobacteriaceae bacterium
CCCCAAGCTAAGTAACATAACGCGAGAACACCTGCCTGCCGGCAGGCAGGTTATAGAGCAGATATGAACCAGCTCTATAATTGCATTATTTTAAATAGCTTCTAAACGGAGAAGAACCAATCATTATTGCAACCCAATTAATTCTTGAAACAATTTTAAAAGATGCTGTTTATTGCTCCCCTGATTGATGCATTTTCTTTCGTGGGCCTACGTCCTCTATGATCGCAAAAGTTCATAAAAGTATAATTTTAAACTTTACGATTCCATTTGTAAGAAATCTGCCAAAGCCCGTACTAATAAGGTAGCAATTGAAAAATGAAGGAAACCGAACAGCGTAAGATATTTCAGGAATGGCTCAACAGCTACAGGGCACTACTCTTTAAAGTGATTAAAGCCTATGCTTCCAACTCAGAAGATCAGAACGATCTTTTTCAGGAAGTGTGCCTGCAGATCTACCGGTCCATTCCAAATTTTAAAGCGGAGTCGGCTGTTTCTACCTGGTTGTATCGGATTGCTTTAAATACAGCCATTAAATGGAAGACCAAAGAAAAGAAGTTTATGGAGGGTCATACGGACATAGAAATGATGGCTCACTTACTAGAAGAAACAAGCGAACCCATGGATGAACGGATAACCTGGCTATATGCTGAGATCAGGAAGTTGAATGAGATTGATACCTCGCTGGCCCTATTGCTCTTAGAGGGGTATAGCTATAGAGAAATGGCTGAACTCATGGGAATTACCGAGAGCAACATTGGCATAAAAATCCATAGGATAAAAAAGAAACTGATAAACAACTCTAAACACTACGACCATGATGGAGTTTGAAGAAATGCAAAAAATTTGGAACACACAAAAAGGAGAAACAATGTATGCAATAAATGAAGCAACACTGCACAAAAGCATCTCGAATAAGAAAGATGCTGCCGGCAGAAGGATTAACAAAGTTGAAATAGGCATTAGCCTTATTAATGGGTTTACAGCAATTCTTTTACTATTTATGGCACTTAATGGCCCGAATAAATGGGGTTTTATTACGTCCGGTCTGTTCCTGGCTACGGTTGTATATATCCTGTATTTTCGGATGAAAAGGAAGAAAGCAGAAAATACATTTGACAGGAGTATGCTGGGCGAACTGGATCATGCCATATCGAATACGAATGCAAGTATCAAATTCAACTACCTGATGATTGTTGGATATCTTGTTCCCTTAAGTGTAAATAGTATACTGGAGATGGCCTACCATGGAGCTAGCCCATTAAAATGGTTGGTCATAATCGTTGCCTATGCACTGGCGTTTGTGCTCATCCGGTGGGAACAAAAGACACGTCATATCTTCAGGAAGGAGCAACTGATAGCCTTAAAGAAGAAGTTATTGGAAGACTGATCCCCAAGACGGTAACAAGCTTTTCAATACATTTAGTTTGCTATCACCTCCCCCCTTCCTGAACCTGCCTGCACGCTGTCGCTGAAGCTTTAGCGTAAGCAACCGGCAGGCAGGAATGCCTAAGAGTTCTGACAATCTAGTAAGAAATAGAAGCTGCTTAATTCTTGCAATAATTTTCAGGATATTGTCTTTGATAGTGGCTGAACCACTAACTTTAATAAAAAGACTGACAAAAAGATGGAAACCACATTGATAGAAATGCTCAAAAAACGTATGGCAGGGCTTGAAGAAAAGGAATTCAACCTGGAGGCCTGGAAAAGTGGTACAGCCCTTCTCCTAACCCGCATTTTTGGTGAGGGTAATTCCTACAGCAAAGAAATAGAGTCAATGAAAGTGGATTACAGCAGCTGGTCGCTGCGTGATGCCACTTCTGACTATAACCCCAGGGAAGCAAGCAAGAGATTAGGCCATGAGATTTTAGAAATGGCCCTAGCTGAACTCCAGCTGCCTCAACAACAGTCAAAGATTAGTCAGAGCATCGCTACGTTACTGAAGGACCAATCCGGCAAGCTAGAAGAAGCCATAGCTAAAAAGGATGAGCAAGCCCTACAGAACCTGTTGAAAAACGAAAAGAAAGAGGTTCTGATTACTTTACTGGCAAAGGCACTGGTTGAGTAGCCTTATATTTACCAAATCACTTGTTGTCCCGGTATCGCTCCACAAAACGCTTTAGAATAAGATGTGGTGCTTCCAGTTTCAGGTCTTTTGTCAGGGCAATCAACTCATCGGCCTGCTCGGGGTCAAAATAGCCATGATGTTTATAATACTGAATGCGTTTCGTTATTCCTTCTGCGTCCAGCTCGCAATGGAACTGCGTTGCATACATGTTTTTGCCAAACCGGACAATCTGAACCGGACAAGTAGCGGAACTGCCCAATAATACGCCTCCTTCAGGTACGCCCTGGCAGGCTTCCTTATGACCCACCAAGGCAATAAAAGAATCCGGAAGCCCGGAGAGCAAAGAGTCACTCTTTCCCTGCTTGTTCAATCGTATTTCTACCGCCCCTACGTCTTCGGAATACCTCTCTTTTGATACCAACCCACCGGCATACCGAACCATAGAACCTAACCCATAGCAGCTTCCCAGGTAAGGAATGTCCTGTTCAAATATTTTATCGTAGAGTTTGTTCAACTCACTTTCAAACCGTAGCTGGAAAGCCGGTTTATTAGCTTCATCATCACTCACATTACTTGGCCCTCCCCCTACGATTACACCCGAATAATTGGCTGGGTCCAGAGCGGCAATGCTTTCACGTTCCATTCTCACCCTATGTACCTGAGAGTCCGCCAGGTTCCCATAGGTTAGAAAGGCCTTATATTCATCATCGGCAGCTGCGTCCAGGGGGCGTAGCTGAAGAATAAGAAAGGGCTTGAATGCAATGCTCTTTTTCATTTTAGTGCAAACTATTAATCCCCTGATTAATCTCAAATATTCCGTACTAAATTTCTCAATATAGTTTATAAGTGTGCTTATAAAAAACAATTTATAGCAAGCATAAATATGTACTTTTTAAGAGTTGATCTGTAGTCGTCAGACACTGTGTAAACAATATAAAAAAACATGACATATATCAGTTTTTTCACTTTTTATAATCAGTTTATTCACCTGTTATTATCAATGTTTGGGCAATACCCTGACTGTAACTTTGATCACATAACAATAAAAGGAGATTTATTATGAAACGATTACTCAACTTCTTAGCAATTTTCAGCTTGGGCGCAATGATTTGTATTTCTTGTACTAAGGAAGGACCTCAGGGAGCTCCTGGTGAAGATGGTATTGATGGTACCGATGGTACTGCAGGTTGTATTCAATGCCATACGAATAATGAGAACATGAGGATTAAATCAACCGAATGGGCCGTATCGGGCCACGTAACTGGTGGTCATATGGGCGGTAGCACATACGCATCAAGAGATGGTTGTACTGACTGTCACTCCAGCCAGGGCTACCAGCTTGCAGTGATGGGCAGCTGGGATAATACCCCGGCAGACAAACCCTTATCAGCTAATTGTTACACTTGCCACCAGATTCATGAGACCTACACATCCGATGACTGGGCCTTTAGAACACCTGATGGAGGTATGCCATTTCTTACCAATGGCGAAACTTCTGACCAGGGAAGCTCCAACACATGTATTGTATGCCACCAATCCAGGGTAGCTGAGCCAATACTTGATTTAGCAAGTAGCGACAACGTATCCATTACCAGTTCACGATATGGTCCACACCATGGCCCTCAAGGCAATATGATAGCCGGTATGGGTTTAAGTGGAGCTTATGAATTATCCGGAACTATGAACTATGTGAACAGTACACATGCTACGGATGCTTCTTGCATTACCTGCCATATGGCTAGTGGTGCCGGTAGTGGAGGTAATTATGAATTGGGCGGTCATAGCAATAATGTAGCTGTTGGAAGCTGGGATGACGATAGCCGTGAGGTAAACGTAAATGGTTGTATTGCATGCCACAGTGAGTTTACCGACAATGATGGTATTACAGCTTTTGTTGCCGGTGCCAGAGCTACTAACCTTGGCTTAATAGATGACCTTCAGCAAGAACTGATTGCTCTTGGTTATGTAGATGAAGATGGAGATGTAGTTGCTTCTGGTGGTTCGCCATTGGTGGTGTCACAAGCACACGCTGCAGCTATATATAACTTTAAATTCATCACAGAAGATAAAAGTATTTTGATCCACAATCCAAAATATGCTAAGGCTTTGATTCAAAATTCAATAGAAGCGTTGCAATAAAGTTTCATTTAAATAATACATTGAAGAAAGGCCAACAAATTGTCAGTGTGACGCTAACGTTGGCCTTTTTTTAAGTAGCTATCATATAAAAAAAGTATCATGAAGTTTATACAAAAGATATCAGTTTTACTCATGGGCTTATTCATCTTCTCATCGTGTGTTTACAATATACCCGTTGAAGAGGTTCTCCCTCCCATTGAGGAAGATGTAAGCTTTGCTACAGATGTTGCGCCCATTTTTGAAACGCAGGAATGTACCAATTGTCATAATGGTGGCAGTGCATCCACCGACCTCAACCTTTTGTCGGACGTTGCATATAGTAGCATCACTAACAAAGGGCTAATAGATATGGCTGATCCTGAAAATAGCAAAATATACTATTATCCTTTGCCTACCGGTGGCCATTTTAAGAAGTATACTTCTGAACAAGCCCAGTATGTGCTTACCTGGATTGAACAAGGAGCTGAGGACAATTAAAATTCGAATGTTATGAAAAAGACCATTTATTTACTCGTACTATCATTATTTTTCGGATTTACACTCTATGCGCAGGAAGTTGGAGCCGGAGATGAGCAAAAATCAGATTCTACACAAACGGTAAAAAAGGATAAGCCGGTTCGTACACCGTGGAACAGTGGATTGATTATAGGAGGCCAAACCTCCCTAATTCCAGCCAAAGGAACCATACGTTTTGATCTTGCCCACCAGTTTGGTGTGGTTAATAACGGAATCACTGATTTGCTTGGAATATATGCAGATGGTGCCAACATAAGAATGGGACTTAATTACACTATTATTGACAACCTGCAGGTTGGAGTGGGCGTCACAAAGTACAATATCACAACTGATCTAAACGCCAAATACACTGTTTTTGAGCAAACACGAAAAAACACAATGCCCGTTTCCCTGACTTTATTTGGCAATATAGCCATTAGGGGTGGCGCAAGTGAAGCCTTTGGAGCTGAATATGAAGCTGTTGACAGGCTCTCCTATTTCTCACAAATCATTGTTGGCAGAAAAATCAATAAAAATATATCTGTGCAGGCTGCCGGTAGCTTCTCGCATATTAATAACTTGCAGGAAGGTATCAACCACGATGCTGTGGGTATAAGTGCATCTGCTAAAATAAGGGTGACTTCCACTATTTCAGTAATCACCCATAATGATTTCCCACTTAAATTACAGAACATTTCGGAATACACCGAATTTGAACCTGTTAAGCCTAATATTCAACTAGGAGCTGAAATTATTACTACTTCACACGCCTTCCATATTTATGTTGCGACATCCAACTATATTTTGCCTCAAAATGTATTTATCCTCAATCAAAGTGAGCTGGATTCAGAAGGTATTCGATTTGGATTTATTTTAACTAGACTATAAAACAATGAAAACGAACAAATTATTTATTGGCATAATGACCATCGTTTTAATGATGTCATTTACGGTATTGCAACAAGACAAAAAGCCCTGGAATATTCCGGACAAGTACAAAAAAATGACTAATACCTATACGGATGATATGGACGATTTGATCGACTATGGCTCTGATCTTTACGATAAGCAATGCGCTTCATGTCATGGAGATGATGGTATTGGTGACGGACCGAAAGCAGATGAACTCAAAGCATATCCCGGAGATTTCACTACAGATGAGTTTAAGAAAAATTCTGACGGAGCTATATACTATATGTCCATTATAGGAAGGGATGAAATGCCCAATTTCGAGAAAAAAATCTCTGACGAAGAAGGTCGTTGGGCTGTTATCGAGTACATCAAAACTTTATAAGCTAGTCAGAGAAAGTTAGGGTTCTACCCTTTGTTTAAT
>JAGQYJ010000138.1 GCA_020436145.1 Cyclobacteriaceae bacterium
GTTGGATTTGAAGCTGCCGGAGCCATGATGAGCATAAAAGCACACCATGCCCTGGAAAAGCACACGCTCACCAAATGGCAATTGTACTGGAAAGAACAATTGGGCAACTGGTACGGCATGATGCTGCACGAAGCACTTTACCTGGAACCTGTAATGCGCAACATTGAGGTGTTCTTGCAAGACACACAAAAACATGTGACAGGTTCTGTTAAGCTAACACTAAACCCATACCGGTTTAGTGTAGATGGTATTGAAAGCAAGTACGATATGATGGACAATTCGTTTGGAGCTTATGGCGAAATGAACAAAGCATGGAGCGGTGAAGATGTAAAAGGCTTCACCAAGATTTTAGCCAACCAACTCCTTTTGTTTAACCAGAAAGCAAACCAATCATGATCAAAGTAGGAATCGTAGGAGGAGCAGGCTACACAGCCGGAGAGTTGATTCGCATTTTAGTGAACCACCCAGAGGTGGAACGGACCAGCATTGCCAGCACATCCAACGCAGGGCAACTGGTTGGCAGCATCCACCAGGATTTGTTAGGCTTGGATCTGAAATTTGATGAGCAGCCGAACCTCGAAGTGGACATGTTGTTTTTGTGCATGGGCCACGGAAAGTCACTGGAGTTTCTTAATAAACATACAATTCCTGCTTCAACCAAGATCATTGACCTAAGTAACGACTTCCGGTTACGTGCCGATCAAAAACAAGGAGACAGAAAGTTTATCTACGGCTTGCCGGAGGTAAACAAAGAGGCCATTCAAAAAGCAAGCAATGTAGCCAACCCCGGCTGTTTTGCTACCGCCATACAGGAAGCGCTGCTTCCTTTGGCTGCCAATGGCTGGCTCGAAAACGAAGTGCACATTCATGCGCTTACCGGTTCAACAGGTGCGGGACAATCACTATCAGCTACCACCCATTTTACCTGGCGCCACGACAATGTGAGTGTGTACAAAGCCTTCACCCATCAGCATTTGGGTGAAATAGGTGAAACCGTTGTTCAATTGCAGCCGGGGTTTAAGGAGGAGCTTTCCTTTATTCCGCTCAGAGGCAATTTTACACGCGGCATTTTCGCGACACTTTATACCAAAACTTCCAAATCGTTTGAGGAGATAAAGTCGGCTTACAGGAAATACTTTGAAGAACAACCCTTTGTATTTATTTCTGATGAAGCCATTCACTTGAAACAAGTAGTCAATACGAACAATGTGTTACTCCATCTGGAGAAAATAGGTGACAAGCTGTTGATCACCAGCATTATTGATAACCTGGTAAAAGGCGCTTCCGGACAAGCTGTTCAAAATATGAACCTCATGTTCGGGTTGAAAGAAACTACCGGAATAAAACTTAAAGCAACCTTTTTTTAATCATGGAACTAGCAAACAAAAACATCACCATTATCGGAACCGGCAACCTTGGACTGGCCATTACCAACGGGCTCTTGTCTTCAGGATTGTTGGAGAAAAATAAGCTCACCATTACTCGCAGAAAAATTGAAGGTATTACGCATTTTAATAAGCAGGGAATTTCGGTAACCAACGATAACGCTCAAGCGGTAGAAAAAGCCGACATCGTTTTACTAGCCGTACAGCCGGGACAATTGAAAGATGTGGTGGCCGAAACCCAAGGGGTGTTGCAAAACAAATTGGTGATCTCTACGCTTACGGGTGTCACTCTCGGTCAGCTTCAAGCTGCGCTTGATGCATCTAACGCCATTGTGCGTGCCATGCCAAATACAGCCCTGGCTGTCAAGCAATCCATGACCTGCATCAGCACTATGGCCTCCAAAGAGGATACTGCTTTAGTACAATCCATTTTCTCTGTGTTGGGAGAATCAGTTGTGATCGAAGACGAGCTTATGCAGGCTGCTACCGTTTTAGGAGCCAGTGGCATCGCGTTTTGGTTGCGCCTGATCCGTGCTACCACACAAGGTGGTATTCAGTTAGGCTTTGATGCACCCGATGCTCAAAAAATTGCTGTGCAAACTTGCCTTGGAGCAGCCAGCTTACTGCAACAAAACAATGGCGCTCATCCGGAATCGGAAATAGATAAGGTGACCACCCCAAAAGGGTGCACCATAGCCGGCCTTAACGAAATGGAACATAAGGGCCTTAGCTCCGCCTTAATCCAGGGGCTGGTAGCTTCCTATAATAAAATAAATGAACTATAAATGACGATAAAAAGTAAACTCCAATTCAATGAAACCTTTTGACGTTTATCCGTTACAATCCATCACACCTGTTAAAGCATTTGGTTGCTATGTGTGGGACGAAAATGATACCAGGTATCTCGATCTGTATGGGGGGCATGCTGTTATTTCCATTGGTCATGCGCAGCCAGAATTTTCGCAGGCGATTGCCCAACAAGCGGCCACCATGGGGTTTTATTCTAATTCGGTGCAAAACCCTGTTCAACAAGAATTGGCTAAGAAACTTGGTGAGTTATCGGGCTATGAAGACTACCAGCTTTTTATGGTTAATTCAGGTGCAGAAGCTATTGAAAACGCCTTAAAAATTGCTTCATTCCAAACAGGACGCCAACATGTGGTTGCTATAAAAAAGGGGTTTCATGGGCGAACTTCTTTTGCCTTAGGCGTTACAGACGACCCTAAATTAAGTTCGCCTGCAAACCGGGTACACCCAACCACATTTGTGGACATGGAAGATATAGAAGGGCTGGAAAAAGCTCTTGCTGAAAATGAAACCGCAGCTGTGGTTATTGAAAGTATACAAGGTATTGGGGGTATTTATGTGGCTTCCAAAGAATTTCTTCAGGCTATCCAAACGCTATGCAAAAAGTACGGAGCTTTATTTATTACCGATGAAATACAATCGGGTTATGGACGTACAGGTAAGTTCTTTGCCCACCAGTATGCTGGAGTTAAACCGGATTTGATAACTGTGGCCAAAGGTATGGGCAATGGTTTCCCCATTGGTGGTGTGCTTATCACCCCTGAAATAAAACCTTATATAGGTATGTTGGGAACCACATTTGGTGGCACCCATTTGGGATGTGCTGCAGGTTTGGCCGTATTAAAGGTTCTAGAAAAAGAGAAGTTGATGAATAATGTAATTACTACAGGTGATTTTTTAATGAAGGAACTGAACAAACTAGATGTCGTAGAAGTTCGTGGCAGGGGCCTGATGCTAGGTGTTGAATTTGGGTTTTCAATAAAAGAATTAAGAAAAATTCTTTTGGAGGAATTTTATGTGTTTACAGGAGTGGCTTCTAATCCAAATACTTTGCGACTTTTGCCACCATTATCGCTCAGTGTAGAGCAAGCTCAATATTTTATTAACTCATTAAAATCTTCTTTAGAAAAAATAAAAACGAATGAATCAGTTTCTGTCAATTGATGATGTGCCCGACCCTGCCGGGCTTGTAAAAGAAGCGCTGGTCATAAAAACCGACCCGTTTGCCTTTTCACATTTAGGAAAAAACAAAACACTGGGATTGGTATTTCTTAACCCCAGCTTGCGTACCCGAATGAGTACACAGCGGGCGGCCCAGAATCTGGGCATGGATGTGATGGTATTAAATGTAGACAAAGATGGTTGGCAATTGGAATTTGAAGATGGAGCAATAATGAATGGAGCAAGCCAGGAACATATAAAAGAAGCCGCAGCTGTGATCTCCCAGTACTGCGATATTATCGGCATTCGTACGTTTCCTTCATTGCAAGACAGGGAAGCGGATTACAACGAAAAAATCCTGCGCAGCTTTGCTCGTAATGCTACTGTTCCTGTAATTTCTCTGGAAAGCGCCACCTTGCACCCGCTTCAATCATTGGCCGACTGGCTTACTATCGAAGAACATAAAACCAAGGACATGCCCAAAGTTGTGCTTACCTGGGCCCCACATCCCAAAGCATTGCCACAATCCGTGCCTAACTCCTTTGTTCAATGGATACGAAAGGCTCCTGTGGAATTTGTGATTACCCACCCCGAAGGATATGAGCTGAATAGTCGGTTTACCGCTGGCGTCACCATTGAATACGATCAGAACAAGGCGCTTGCAGGCGCAGATTTTGTGTATGCCAAAAACTGGTCTTCCTATAATGAGTACGGCAAAATCCTGTCACAGGATAGCTCCTGGATGGTTACAGAAGAAAAAATGGCCCTTACCAACCAAGGTTCTTTCATGCACTGCCTGCCTGTGCGCAGAAATGTGATCGTTACCGATCAGGTACTAGATGGCCCAAATTCACTGATAATAAACGAAGCTGGAAATCGTGTATACGCAGCTCAGGCTGTATTGAAATCTATATTGGAAAATGGAGCATCTGGAAGTAATTAAAATAGGCGGTAAGGTAATCGACCAACCTGGGCAACTTGAAAAAGTGCTACAGGCATTCGCACATATTCAGGGGCCTAAAATACTTATCCATGGAGGTGGCTCCAAGGCATCAGAAATGGAGCGCACACTTGGCCTAAAACCTACTATGGTAGACGGTAGACGCATTACCAGCAGCGATGCCCTGGAAGTAGTAACCATGGTATATGCCGGCCTCATCAACAAAACCATTGTAGCCAAGCTGCAATCGTTTGGCTGCAACGCTATTGGCCTTTCGGGCCCTGATGGCAACAGCATTCTATCTTCCAAACGACCTGCCAAACCCATCGACTTTGGTTTTGTGGGTGATGTGGAAAAAGTGAATACCTCATTTATTGACATTCAACTAAAGTCAGGGCTTAGCCCTGTTTTTTCAGCTATCACCCACGATGGAAATGGTCAGTTGCTCAACACAAATGCCGATACCATGGCTTCCGTAATTGCTGGCGCCTTTTCAGGCTTGTATAATGTGCGTCTTACGCTGGCATTTGAGATAGAAGGCGTGCTGGATGCATCAGGGAATGTGCTCACTAAAATAGACGAAAGTTCTTTCCAGAAATTAGTTAAAAATGGGACAATAAAGGAAGGAATGATCCCAAAGCTTACCAATGCGTTTGATGCCCTAAAAAGCGGAGTGAAAGAAGTCAAACTAACTTCTTCTGATTATTTATCGAATACGACCCATTTATATACTAATGTGATTTTGAACTAATGCACACCTTATCTGAAAAAGCCATTGACTTGTTAAAGACACTGATCGCAACTCCTTCACTATCCAAGGAAGAAGACAAAACCGCTACCATCATTTTTGATTTTTTAACACAGGAAGGTGTACAACCGAAGCGTTTTTTAAACAATGTGTGGGCTGTAAACAAGTATTTTGATCCCGCCAAAGAAACGTTAATGCTCAATTCACACCACGATACGGTAAAGCCTAATAACGGATATACTCGCCCACCCCATGAACCACAGGTAGAAGACGGAAAGCTCTTTGGCCTGGGCAGTAACGATGCCGGTGGCCCATTGGTTAGTTTGATTGCCACATTTCTTCATTTTTATAATGAACCCAACCTTAGCCACAATCTGCTGCTTGTGTGCTCTTCCGAGGAGGAAATTTCTGGTAAAAACGGTCTTGCTGCGGTTATCCACGAAGTGCCCTTACCTGCAGTATCTATTGTGGGTGAGCCCACATTAATGGATATGGCCATTGCTGAAAAAGGGTTGATGGTGCTGGAATGCACTGCCCATGGCAAAGCCGGCCATGCTGCACGTGAAGAAGGAGAGAATGCCATTTACAAGGCAATGAAAGACATTGAATGGTTTCAATCGTTTCAGTTTCCAAAAATTTCTGAAACACTGGGCCCTGTTAAAATGACAACCACCATTATTCAGGCAGGTTCACAGCACAATGTAGTGCCAGACCAGTGTACCTTTACAGTAGATGTGCGCACAACCGATAAGTACTCCAATGAAGAAACACTGGAGATAATCAAACAACATGTTCAGTCCGAAATCAACCCTCGTTCACTGAGGCTTAATCCATCATCAATCGATGAAGACCACCCGCTGGTACAAGCGGGTAAAAAGCTGGGTATGACAACCTATGGATCGCCCACACTTTCGGACCAGTCATTAATAGATATCCCTTCACTAAAGCTGGGACCTGGAG
>JAGQYJ010000013.1:0-24249 GCA_020436145.1 Cyclobacteriaceae bacterium
GGCATTTGCACGTCCAGGAAAACAAGGTCCGGTTTCTTTTCATCAATAAGCTTTATGGCTTCACTGGCCTTGCCGGATTGACCAATCACCTCTATTTGAGGAAAATCGGCCAGATATTCTATTACGAATTCACGTGCCAACTGTTCATCGTCAATTACTAAACAATTCACCTTGTTTTCCATGGTATCTGAAAATTTACTGCATATCCTACTTCAGTTGCTTTTGTTTTTAATCTCGACCGGTAGTCGAACATATTTTTGAGCCGCTCATCTGAGTTTTTCAGTCCAACGCCCGATTGGCTGGTTTCGTATTCCGAATTGTTATGAATACCCACTCCATTATCATTCAACTCAATGTTTACCCATTCCTTATCTCTTTTAATACGAAGTGTAATTATACCTCCTTCTTCTTTAGGAGATATACCGTGCTTAACTGAATTTTCCACCAAAGGCTGAAGCACCATTGGAGGTAGTTTTAAGGATAGGCATTCTTTGTCAATATCTTCCCTGAAAGCAAGGCGCTCACCAAAGCGCACTTGTTGAATGCTTATGTAGTTACGGATAAATTCAAGCTCTTCAGAGAGCGAAATAGCCGGCAGATCATTGGAATCCAGCGCATAGCGAATAACATCCGAAAGCATAGACATCATTTTACGGGCCTTGATTTTATCTGTGCCCATAAGGGTACTTATGCTGTTAAGCGTATTGAAAAGAAAATGTGGATTGATTTGTGATTTCAACAAAGCCATTTGCATTTGGTTGTTTGCAATGGCGAGTTTGGTCTTTTCATTTTCCTTTTCCCGGATAGTTTCAATATATCGAATAATATAGTAAACCGTTATGGCAGTCACATATTCAAGGTTGTATTGCATAGACGCAACACCTAGTTGCTCAAGTAAATATTCCTGCCATTCTTCATAGGAAGTAAAGTCATCCAGGTAGTATTCAAGAAAATAGCTGATGGAAGCCAAAATGATGAATGAAAGAATAATACCCACCAGGTGCCCGGCAATTTGCACTACAATTCTTCGTTTAAATAATAACGATGACCATTGCCAGGCTATCCAGGCCATCATACACACAGAAATGTTCAGAAGAACCCCATTAATAATAGTGGAGGCAAACGGGCGTAGCGTGATATACTGAAATGTAACCCCAATGGCAAAAATAAAGGTGTACCAGAGGCAAAGAAGTAAGAAGGACTTACCCCAAATAGTAGATATGTTGAGTTGTTTTAACAAATTGTCTTGAGGTTGGTTACCAAAGTTAATAGAATTGTGATTACTGTTATATGAAGCTACGGTGCCACACATAAATGGTTAAATGATACGAAAAGTAACTTTTTTAATAGGCTTGATTTTTAGTGTTGGTTTTAGCCTTGCGCAGGAGCAAAGTATAACCATATCGGGTAAGGTTACCGATGCCGAAACAGGCGAGGTTCTGCCCTATGCCACTGTTGGCCTGGTTGGGTTGCCTATAGGTACCATAACCAATGCTCAGGGAGAGTTCGACTTTCACATACCTACTACCTATATTGCTGAAACCTTTAAAATTACAATGATTGGCTACGAAGGGTATAGGGCACCGGTGACCAGGGTGGAGAACCAAAAAATATTTATGCTAAAAAGAAGCACCACAGTACTGAAAGAGGTGGTTGTTAGCGATAGCCTTACTGCGGGAGAAATACTAAGAATAGCTCTTAACAGGATACCGGTTAACTACCCTATGGAGCCATTTGAAATGGATGGTTTTTACAGGGATGTTAAAAAAGTTGGAGACAAATACGTTTCGCTGCTGGAAGCAGCCATAACCATTTATGATAAAGATTATGAAGCCCCCCGCGATTACACTAAGTTGAGAGAGCGAGTAGCCATTAAAGAGATTCGTAAAAGCTATGATTATGATGTGGCCTATGCCAAATATTTTGAGCAATACAACCTGTTGGAAGACCTATTACTTGACAACAATGTAAAGTACAGATCATTTAACAGTGAGCCCCAGTTCTACAATATGCTGAACAGAAAAATGGTTTACGGTATAGATAATAGGCAGCTTTACCTGGTTTACCTCGATGAACCCGGCTATGATCTAAGTGTTTATATTGAGCCGGAAACTTATGGTATCCTGCGAATTGAGTTTAGCTGGGGTAATGGAGCAGATCCTATTTTTACCTATAGAAAAAACAGGAAGCTGATGAACAATGTAATGCACCTGGATAAGCTGGTGGAGTTTGAGCTTCATAATGGTAAGCTATTTCTAAAATATCTTAGAACCAACTATAAAAACCAATGGGTAAATACTCAGTTGGGAACAGATGAGCAAACCACAGAATTGTTCCAGGAACTTTTAATAAATAACGTAAACGACAAGGATCCGGAGTGGGTACGAACTGCCCAGAAAATGAAACATTATGGGTTGCAATACCAGCATGGGGCCTACAACAAGGTTTTTTGGGATAACTATAATGTTATAAAGGAAACCCCTCTTGACAAGGAAATTGTAAACGACCTGGAAGAGCATATGTCGTTGGAAAAACAATTCGAGGAAAACTAGGTTATCCGTATTTTCTGTCATTCATCGGTTTTTTCTACACTTTACAGATTCCGGTTTTTCAAATAGAAAGAAGCCCGCTACCTTCGAAAACAACAAGCCAACTAATAGAAAGTAAATCCTTCGGGCGATAGATGATGATTGCTATCAGTTCGGAGGATTTTACTTTTATGAGAGTATAATAAGTAAGTAAAAACAGTTCGATTAGAATATAGCCTAAAAGTGGTAAGTTGCATAAAACCAATAGATTAAAGATAATTTATATTGCCCCAACCTCGTTTCATGTAATTCACCGACATATTCTGCAACTCATCGATTTTTGTTTCCGATTGATGTGCTAACCCAATACTTTAGAATCAACAAGCCAACTAATAGAAAGTAAATCCTTCGGGCGATAGTTTATAATTGCTATCAGTTCGAAGGATTTTCCTATTTAGGGCTTTTCACTCACTTTTTAAAAAGCGAAGATTTTAGGCTTTAAACGGAAGAAATCAGATTCAATACCATATTTTAGTGGATCTTGGCCTTTCTATCTAACAGGCAAACAATCTGACAGAATCAAAAGCTAGTATTCATGAAAAATATTATTGTATCCATTATGGCTGTCTGGGCATTTCAGGCATGTCAAACGAATGAAAAAACAAGCATAATTACTCTAAACTTAAAGGGCGCTGAAGACTCAACAATGGTAAAAATCATTAAAAGGGTGGATAAAGAAAATGTGACCATTGATTCGGTTTTCTTATTGGGAGAAAAGGCGGTTTTCTATGAAGTACCTTCCAGGCCAGCAGAAATCGGGAAAATTGTTATTGATGGCAAAAGAGGGTCAGCAGAAGTTGTGTTGGAAGAAGGAAATATTAATGTGGAGGGATATGCGGATACGCTTTATCAGGCAAAAGTTTCGAATACGGAATTGAACGACCGCCTCTATGCATATGATCAGGAATCAGAAAGTATTTGGGAAGACTACAGTGAATTGTACAAGCAACAACAAGAAGCTAAAGCAAATAACGATACCGCTGAGGTAGCCAGGATAGAAAAGATTTTTGATGAGAAAGAAGAAGAATCCAATGCTTTGGATAAGAAATTTATTGCAGAAAATGCTACCAATATTTTGGGCCCCAAGGCAGCAGATTATCTATATTATACGGATACCAATGTTGATGAGATGGACTCCGTTATCAATGCTTTTGATCGTTCGTTGGATAGCACCAATTATGTTAAAAACATGCGTAAGCGAATGAAAATTTGGGAGACTGTAAAAATAGGAATGGAGGCTCCTGATTTTTCTCAAGCAGATACTACCGGAAATGAAATGGCCCTGAGCAGCTTGCGAGGGAAATATATTTTGGTAGATTTTTGGGCGTCATGGTGTGGTCCATGCCGCAGGGAAAACCCGAATGTAGTTGCAGCGTATAATCGTTTCAAAGACCGGGGTTTTACCATTTTAGGGGTATCCTATGATACCAGCAAAGAAAAATGGATTGCTGCCATTAATAAGGACGGACTAACATGGAACCATGTATCGGACCTTCAGGGATGGAAAAATGGCACCACTTCTTTGTATGGGATATATGCTATTCCACATTCGATGCTGCTGGATCCGGATGGTAAGATAATAGCCAAGAACCTGAGAGGAGAGGAGCTGGCTAAAAAATTGGACGAAGTATTGCCCAAGGAAGGCATTTAAATCGCTACTAAAGAGACCTGCCGAATAGCAGGCATTCTTCACCATGTAAATCAAAAGGGTGCTCGAATTGGAACTCAAGTTTTTCAAGTAGTTTTAAAGAGCGCCCATTGTTTTCGGTTGTAAAGGCAACAACGCGATTTATGATACGGTTAGCTGCCAAATAATCCAGAACAGCTTTGGATGCTTCAAATGCAAGTCCTTTTCCTGCATACTCTGGAAGCAAGGCATAGCCAAAATCGAAGTTGTCGAGGAAATCCCGCTTTACCAGACCACAAATTCCAATAAACTCCTGTGCTTCTTTAAGCTTGACCCCGTACATGCCTACACCATATGCCTCATAGCTTTTGATGGGGCCATTTTGTAAATAATTCCGGGCATCCTCTTTTGTTCGAATGTTGCGGTCTCCAATATATTTGAGCCAGGTGGAGCTATTCATTAACCGGAATATAAATGCATCCTCCTTTAGCGTCAATGCATGAATAGATACTCTTTCTGTTTCAATAATTTTCAAACTGCTTGGGTAATTATAAAGACATCAATTCTTTAGCGCTCACATAGGCGCTTTCCGAGGGGTTATCGCCTCCAATCATTTTGGCAATGGCTTCTGTACTTTGTTCACCTGTGAGTTTACGGATACTGCTTATAGCCCTGTCAGAGGCGTTGTCCTTATACACAAAGTAGTGGGTTTCGCCTTTGGCGGCAATCTGGGGTAAATGGCTAATGGCTATCACCTGGTGGTTTTGGGCCATCAGGCGCATCATATCACCCATTTTTAAGGCAATTTCACCGGAAATACCGGTGTCAATTTCATCAAAAACAATCGTGGGCAAAGCTGTTTTATCCGCCAATAAGTACTTAATACAGAACATCAGGCGTGAAAACTCACCTCCCGATGCTACCTGTTTGAGAGGTTGAGGTTGCAAACCTTTGTTAGCGCTGAACATAATGGTGAAATCGTCCAGTCCATTTGGCCCAAGGGGCTTGTGTTGGGTTTGTATTTGCAAAGTGGCATCCGGCATACCCAGTGAAGCCAATAGCGCTTGTATGGCGGAGCTAAATGGTTCGGTTGCATGAATCCGTTTTTCACTTAATTGCTTTGCCAGTTCCAAAGCCTGTCTTTCTGTGTCTTCCATTTCAGACTTTGCCTTTTCGAGGGCCTCTTCCAAATGGTCGGCTGCAAAGTTCTTTTCCTCCAGTTCTTTTTGAATTTCAATAAGAGCTTCTACAGAGTTCACATTATGTTTTTTCTGCAACTGATAAATTGTACTAAGTCGTTGTTGAACCTGCTCCGTTCTCTCAAAGTCGACTTCCACTGAGCCTTCTTCATTTTCAATGTCACGGGCCAGTTCTTTAAGTTCAATAAAAGCGTGCTCAAAGTGCTCTTCAAGTTTTTCAAACTCTGCACCAAAACCAGCTAGCTGTTTAAGGTTTCCCCTAACCAGTTGAAGTTTATCAAGCGCCCCATATTCCATATCGTTCAGGGCGCCCAAAGCCTCATTTAGTTTTTGCTTAATATCTTCCGCATTTTCAAGCACTTTTAACTCCTCTTCCAGATGCTCCTGCTCTTCGGCTTCCAGATCAAGCTTTGCGAGTTCATCCAGCAAAAAAGCATTATAGTCAGCATCCTTTTGAAGACTGTCTCCTTCCAGTACCAATTGCCGGTAATGCCGTTCTTTTTCCTTAAAGGCTTTAAACAATCCAGTGTATGTTTCGGCTATTTTCTGAGCGCCTGAAAACGCATCTATAAGACCAAGCTGGAAATCAGATGCTCCTAATTGTAGGGTTTCATTCTGAGAGTGGACGTCCATTAAATATTGCCCGAGCTTTTTAAGGGTATCCAGCGTAACTGGGGTATCGTTTACAAAAGCCCTGGATTTTCCTGATGGGGCAATCTCCCTTCTAATCACTGTTTCAGTATCGTAATCAAGGTCTTCTTCCTTAAAAAGAGAATGCAAATTGTATGCACTTATGCTAAAGGTTCCCTCTATTATGCATTTGGTATCCTCCTCAAGCAACACTTTGGTATCTGCCCGATTGCCCAAAAGTAAACCAACCGCTCCAAGCATAATCGACTTACCTGCACCGGTTTCACCGGTTATGATGTTTAACCCTTTCGTAGGTGTCATTTCCAACGACCTGATGAGCGCATAATTCTGTATGGTAAGCCTATTAAGCATATACGATTATAGACATTTTTTTGAACTGAAGTTCAAAGGTAAAACCTCTAATTCAAAATTGCCTTGTATGTATCTTCTCTTGTCGGATTAAGGTCCACCAACAGGTTATAGGCCTTTCTTTTATCCTGGATGGTAGCATCAGAAAAAATATCCACCAATTCTTCCGCTTTGGCATCGAAAAAACTAATCACAAAAATGGAGGAGGGGTACCGGTCCCTTATCTTTTTTATGCTTTCCAACACTTCCAATACCTTCTTTCTTGCCTCTTCAGGTTTAGTTTCAAACAAGTCAAGGCCCAAACGATGGTATTTATAATATCCTTTACGCAAATCTTCCATTTGCTGATTGGTGATATCGGTTATTAGGGCATACCTGTTTCTGGTGCTTTCCAGTGCGCCCCAACCGGGCCGGTTGCCTTGTTGGGCATTGGTAACTATGTTTTGTGCTTTTTGGTAATAGGGGTTTCCTGATAACTCTCCAAATGAATCATAATCAAGGCCAATTATAACATATGCATAATACGCCAGCATAGATGTGAGGTTGGAGATATAGTCATTTTCATTAAAGTTTAGTGGCTGCGACTCTACATATTCAAACGACCAGTCCCTGTCAGCAAAATTTAAAAGGATAGATTCATAGGTAGTATTGTAAACGGGGCGAGCCGACCTGATTTGAACCGTAGCCTTATAAACGCCAATGGAAGGCATTTCATTTAAGGTAATGGAAAGCCCGCATTTTATCTGTTCTTCAGGTTTAATCTCATCTGGCGACCAATCCCTCGTGTTCATAAAATCCTCGAACGCTTTTTCCATGTCTTCAAAAACGCGTCTGTCAGAAGTCTCAATCCTTGCAGCATCAATAACCACATCACAGTTAAGATCCTGCCCATGCACTATTTGCCCAGATAAGGTCAGAACTGAAAGGATAAAAAGTCTAAATACGGTTTTCAATTTCATGGAGAATATCCTTAGCTACTTGTGTTTTAGACTTTAACTCGAATTTTTGAATTTTATTTTGCCGATCAATAATAGTTATCCGGTTGGTGTCTTTTTGGAAACCTGCACCTGCATCATTAAGGGAGTTAAGCACAATAAGGTCCAGATTTTTCTTTTCCAGTTTACTCTTGGCGTGCTCCACTTCGTTTTCTGTTTCCAGGGCAAAACCTACTGTAAATTGCCTTCCTGTTTTCTTTTGGCCTAATGTTTTGGCTATATCAATAGTTTTGCTCATCTCCAAAGAGTAAGTTTCCGTCTCCTTTTTTATTTTTTGATCAGCAACTTTACCGGGCGTATAATCTGCCACAGCGGCCGCAAAAATGACAATATCCTGTTTCTCAAATACTTTGCTACATGCTTCATACATGCTCCTGGCATCAGTTGCATTAATCACGTTACCATGAAAGGCCGAGATGTTTAGAGAGTTAGGCCCTAATACAAGAGTAACTACTGCACCAAGCTTTTGAGCTTCCAGGGCAAGTTCGAGCCCCATTTTACCAGACGAATGGTTTCCAATAAAGCGAACAGGGTCAATAGGTTCATAGGTCGGTCCGGCAGTAACAAGCAATTTCTTTCCTTTTATTGCTGAATTTGGGCTTAAAAAAACAGTGATGGCCTCCATTATATGTTCCGGTTCTGCCATCCGACCTTTACCTTCAAGGCCACTTGCCAGTTCTCCTTCTTCAGCATCAATTATATTCACTCCATGCTTTTGGAGCAAGGTAAGCGAATTACCTGTTGTTGGGTGCCTGAACATATCCAGATCCATGGCAGGAGCCACGAATACAGGGCAACGTGCCGAAAGGTATGTGGTAACAAGCAGGTTATCGCTTTGGCCATTGGCCATTTTGGAAAGAGTGCTTGCTGTAGCAGGGGCAATTACTATTAAGTCTGCCCAAAGGCCAAGTTCCACGTGATTATTCCATTGCCCATTTTCGTTATTTTGAAAATGAGTGAGCACAGGTTTACCACTTAAAGTGGATAGAGTGAGAGGAGTAATAAAAGAATGAGCAGAAGGCGTCATAATGACCTGCACTTCTGCTCCTTGTTTCTTTAGAAGTCTGACTAAGAAAGCTGATTTATAGGCAGCAATTCCACCACACACTCCTACAATAATTTTCTTTCCCTGGAGCATGGGGTAAATTTACTTTAAAGTTCTGATTCTTCAGAATCCTCTTTATCTCTATAAACCAATTGATTTTCCAAAAACTCGTCAGTAGCCAGGGTACTGGGCTTTGGCATACGCTCATAGAATTTCGAAATTTCAATTTGTTCTCTGTTTTCAAAGATTTCCTCCAGGTTATCTACCGTAGAGGCAAATTCTGCCAATTTCGCATTTAATTCTTCTTTCAGGTTAGCTGAAATCTGGCGGGCTCTTTTTGAAATAACCGCAACTGATTTGTAAACATTCTCGGTATCTTCCATTAACTCCTGAACGTTTCGTGTTTGTAAAGATGCTTGTGACGACATAGTGCTTCTTTTATGATAATTTCTTTTCTAAACTGTTTAATGCAGAAGAGTAATACCTTTCTGCCTGACTTAAATATTTACTTTCCGGATATCGGTCTACAAATTTTTCGTACAACTCGATAACCTCGTTATATCTTTTCTTCTGTTTTGACGGAATACTTTTTTGTGCAACCTTAAAGGTAGCTTCTATTCTTAAGAATCTCAACTCTTCATTGTATTTTGAATCAGGATAATCCTTCGAAAAATTTTCAAAGGCCACCTGTGCACTTTGCAAAAGCCCAATTTTATAATATTCTTTTGCATTGTAATATGCCTTGGTTTCCAGTTTCACCTGCAATTCCTCAATAATATCACCGGCCTCCTTGTTGAACTCACTCTTGGGGTACCGGTTAATAAATGCCTGAAGGGCATCTATGGCATCGTGTGTATTCGTTTGATCAAGCGAGTAAAGAGGGGAGTCCATATACAATGAATAGGCGTACATAAACTGGGCCTCCTGGGCAAATTGACTTCTGGAATAGGTTTCGTAAAAAGTTTTAAAGTAATGTGCGCTTAAAATATATTGTCGATCTTTAAAATGGGCATATGCATAATAAAACTGGGCTTTTTCGCCTTCAATCTTACCACGGGTAAGAGGAAGCACTTCCTCGAAAAGAGCTATACTTCTATAATAGTCGCCCTTCTCATAGTACTCCATTGCCTTATTGTATTTGAGTTTCCAGTCATCACTTTTCTGTACTCTTCTGAATTCACTGCAAGAGGAAAGCAAATACAATAAAACTATAGGAAATATGATCCGAAATATCCCGGTTTTTCGCATAAGGGTGCAAATATAGCAGACTGCTTTTAAAAATGAATGAAATAGCTTAGATGTTAACGAAAAGGATTGGAATTATTTTCTAATTACCATTTTTTTTGTGGCAACTCCTTCGTTGTCAATATAAAGTGTGTAAAAATATACCCCGGGATTATAATCGTTTACGGGTATTGTTAATCTTGATTCGTACGGAGACAGATTAAACTCGCTTATAACAGAACCAAGAACGCTGTGAATCACCAATCGCGCTTCTTTATCAGGGTTAAGATAAGTGTAATTAAAAACAGCTTTTTCCTTAACAGGGTTAGGGAAAACATCGCTCAATTCTACAACATCAGAAGCAAAAAGTATTCCCTCTTTAGCCTTTTCGTTAATGGTATAGCTAACCTCAATTTCAAGCTGTTCGTTGGGATTAGCAGCATTAAAAATTCTAAACTTAACACTGCTGCTACCTGGAACAAGCCCGGTTTCCAATACTGCAATAAAATTTGAGAAGACCTGGCCTGGCTCTACAACAAAAAATTTTGCCATACCTGCAATATCTTTATCCACGCAGTCGTTATCTACACAAAAACTGGACAACTGACTCGAACGGATATTGGATTCGATTCGTTCAATGCCAACCCGCATTACCTGATCAGTGGTATTTTGGATTTTAATGGGCGTGGTGGTTTCAGAACCAACTTCGGATACAATATGAAGATTGGTGTCTACAATTCTGAATCCCTGGGCCATCATATGGCCTGAAAAGGAAATTGCCAGTAGTATGAGCAGTAACTTTTTCACAGTAAGCAGGGTATAGTTTGGAACCGTATTTAAATATACGGAAATTATTCTATTGATGTCAAGTCAAACAGAGGTTTGTCTTAATTTTTTAAGTTTCTTTTTACAGGCGGTCTTTTTAAGGGATTTGGGCCTTTTTCCAGCTTTATAGGAACAGCATCTATTTCTTTTTGTGGTTCAAGAGTTAAATCTACCTTCAGCTCATTTTCCAATAGCTCACTTTTCAGAGGCCTCTCGTCTCCTCTCCAAACAAATCCATTGAGGCGTGTATCGTTATCTTTTAGCTCATGTGGAGGGATAAAATCACCCTCAGGTTTAACCAGAAATGATGCGTCTGTAAGTTTTCTGCCTTTGAATTGCAGCACGATATCACTGCAAATAATTTTGTTCATCCCAATTAATTTGGCAGTTTTTTCATCTCGCATAAAAAAAATACTTTCACCATTGCCATATACATTTACTTGTGAGAGTTCTTCATCCGTAAACCAGGCCTCCATACTTCGGCCTTTTATTTGGTTGTAATATTGGGCAGAATCAGAGGTAACAACAAAGGCACCCGGAAATAAATCCATCTTATAAAGCGATTTATTTCTAATAACCATGTCAATGGTATCTGCAGTCATTTGGTTTTCTCCAGACCAAAGTGCAGGGTTTCCATACAAAAACATGATTGAATCCGAAACAAAATAAGCAATGGAGTCGCATATACCTTTTAAGTCCTTTTTAAAGATTTTTACATTTGAATAGGCAAGCAACCGCTTATTTATATCTTCCTCACTATCAATAGAAACCAGGGTATCAGCAGTAAGATACAGTGTATCTTTTGTATTAATCATTTTCAATAGAGGCATATCAAATACCTTAGTTATTTGAGATTTCTTGTCCATTATGGCCTTTTGACCAGTTATGATTATATCATCATTTTTGGATAGCATATATACGTTTCCAATAGCTGTGTAATGCCCCCGAATGTCATCCAGAACCATTTGGTCTCCTCTCAGGTAATACGATTCTGTCTCAGCTATGCCTTTATCAAGGTTTGAACTTTTAACCTTGGTGTTATATGTTCCCTCGCTATAATTAAATACGTTCCCTTCCTTATCAGTAATTTCCGTAGGTGCCACAAAATACACAATGCCGGTTTGAGTATTATATACCAATGTGTCGGATCGCAGGGTTTTGTCTTCATTGGTGCCTACTACCCTGGTTTTAAAAGATGCAAAGTTAGTACGGGTATTAAAGTACCCTTTTTGGCTAGTCAGTACGTTGGTGGTATCTACAATTTTTCCTGAGTCGAAATAGCTGGCAATGGAGGTGTTTCTGTCATAATCGAGAAAGTCGGTGTAAAGGCGCATTTGCCCAAGCTTAGTCAGCACTACATTTTGCCTCATCCGTGCTATTTTATTATCCCCATCATAATGGAGAGTTTTGGAAGTGACAGTAACAGAATCTCCATCGAGAATCCGAACATGACCGTAAGCATCCAGATAATTCGTTTTTTTTACCAGGACGGCTGAATCACAAAAGAAAATGGTTCCTTTATGCGTAAATTTTACATTACCTGTTACGATGGTATAGTTGACACCATCTTTTCTGAACCCGCTTAGCTTTCCAGCTCCTGGTTCCAGTTTAATCTTTTTTTGTGCCATTGCACATGTCAGAGTAAACAGAAATGCCCATGTGAAGCCTATTTTGATGTACAATGATGCTTTTTGCATTTTACAGAATATTGAGCCCAAAACTAATACTTTGCCAATTTAAAAAGAGGAAGTGCGATACAGCTATTTTCAATACTTTTGGACTATGATAGAATCCTTTTTAACGTTTTGTAGAAGCAAAAATATTGCCATAAAGGGAGCAAAAACCGTGGTAACTGTTAGCGGAGGTATTGATTCGGTAGTGCTTGCATATCTATTCTATAAATCGGAAGCAGATTTTGTTATAGCACATTGCAATTTTGGTCTTAGAGGGGAAGAATCCGATCATGATGAGGTGTTTGTTAAAGGGCTGGCTAAAAAAATGGGTGTTTCTTTTTATAGCAGAAAATTTGAAGCTGCTTCCTATGCAAATATCAAAGGGATTTCTATTCAAATGGCTGCCAGGGAGCTGAGATATAAATGGTTTGAAGAGCTAATGGAAGAAACTAAAAGCGACCAAATAGCCACTGCGCATCATAAAGGAGACACGGTTGAAACCATACTTTTTAACCTAGCTAAAGGAACCGGCCTGGAAGGATTACATGGAATTAGTCCCAAAAGCAATGGCTTGGTAAGGCCTCTTCTTTTTGCAAAACGCAAGGAAATTGAAGCATATGCAAAAGCAAATAAGGTAAAATGGAGAGAAGATAGCTCCAATACATCACAGAAGTACGCAAGAAATAAAATAAGGCATTCAATAGTGCCTGTTCTTGAAGAAATCAATCCCCAGGCCCAGGAAGCAATTAATTCTACTGCACTTAGAATACGGGAGACTGAGGATTTTTTGAATCATCATATAGAAGTACTTCGCAGGCAAATTGTCACCAGGGAGGGGCAAAATCTGTTTATAAAAGCGGATACATTAATAAGGTTACCGGGTTATAGATATGTACTTCTAGAGTTGCTAAAGCCGTACAGCTTTACATATCAACAGGTAATGCTTATTGCCAATAATCTACATGGAATGTCGGGTAAACTATTCTATTCGAATACCCATGTAGTGAATCTGGACAGGACTCACCTCATAATTTCTCCTATTGAGAAAACGTTGGAAAGCTTCTTTATTTCTGAAAAGGAGGACACCTATTCTTTTGGCAACCAAGCTTTACAAACCAAAGTGTATAACGGGAATGGCTATAAAATTAGAAATGAAGCAGCGGTTTTAGCTCTTGATATAAACCTTTTGGAATTCCCTTTGCAGGTAAGGGTATGGCAAAAGGGAGACGTATTTAGACCCCTGGGTATGAAGGGCAAAAAAAAGTTGAGCGACTTTATGATTGACGCAAAAATTCCTGTAAACTTGAAGAACAACGTTTGGGTCGTAGTTTCAGGTGATGCTATTGCCGGAGTTCTTAATCATAGGCTTGATGAACGTTTTAAAATAACGAAGCGAACAAGTAAAGTTTTTGAAATCACATGTCGCTAAAACGCAGGTTCAATCCTTTCAAAAAAACATACGGGCTCGATGAAATGGAAATGCTTTCATTTCTCGGAGAGCTCCTGCTTTTCTCCGACTTGACAACTGACGAAAGAGCACTTTTCTTACCACACTTGCACAAAAGAACTTATGAAAAGGACGAGGTCGTTTTTTTGAGGAATGACCCTGCCCACGCATTATATATTGTTGCCAGAGGGGAGGTGATGCTTACACTTGATCAGGATGAAGAGACTGAAGAAATTATGCGTGTGGATAAAGGGAGTATCATTGGCGAGACCAGTATTTTAAAGAACAAAAAAAGATTTGTAAATGCTGTAGTCAAAAGCGAAAAAGCAACCCTATTTGTGCTTCCTCAGGTAAGCATCCACGATATTTTTAGTTCGCATGCAAAAATAAAAGTAAAGATGCTGGAAGCAGTATCTAATCTGTATCACGATCTCAACCAGGACATATTAAAAACGTATCAGAATTCCCACGGTTTTTTTTACATGTCCAACGTGTATAACCGCAAATAAGTAGGGCAAACACCCTCTATTATGTACATTTGCTACCGAATTTTTATCGTTCACAAAAGCAAAAAAATATGAAAGTAACCGTAGTAGGTGCAGGCAATGTAGGAGCAACCTGTGCCGATGTATTAGCATATCGCGAAATAGCCAACCAAGTGGTTCTTGTAGACATTAAGGAAGGGATGGCAGAAGGCAAAGCGTTGGATATTTGGCAAAAATCTCCCATCAATGTATATGATACCAGAACTATAGGAACAACCGGGGATTACAGCAAAACTGCAGGTTCAGATGTTGTTGTAATTACTTCTGGTCTGCCAAGAAAGCCAGGTATGAGCCGCGATGACCTTATTCAGACCAATGCGGGAATTGTAAAGTCTGTTACTGAAAATGTGGTAAAATACTCACCGGAAGCAATAATCATAATCGTGTCCAATCCGCTGGATGTAATGACCTATCAGGCTCACCTCACTTCAAAGCTTTCCAGGAATAAAGTTTTTGGGATGGCAGGAATACTTGATACTGCCCGCTACAGAGCTTTCCTTGCAGAGGCTTTGGACGTTTCTCCAAAAGATATTCAGGCAGTACTGATGGGCGGACATGGAGATACCATGGTTCCCTTGCCAAGATATACTACAGTGGGTGGTATTCCTGTTACTGAATTGATCGGGAAAGATGAGTTGGAGGCTATTATTGAACGGACAAAATTTGGAGGAGGAGAGTTGGTGAAATTGATGGGTACTTCTGCATGGTATGCTCCGGGTGCGGCTGCAGCCCAAATGGTAGAAGCTATTGTTAAGGACCAAAAGCGCGTATTTCCCGTTTGTGCTAAGCTGGAAGGTGAGTACGGTATTGATGATTGCTATTTGGGTGTACCAGTAATAATGGGTAAAAACGGAATTGAGAAGGTAATTGAACTTGATTTGAACAACGAAGAAAAGAACTTGTTAGAAGTATCTCGCGGCCATGTGAAAGAGGTTATGGCTGTGCTGGACAAAATGAACTAAGTTTGAATTAATAAACTATTCTAAGCCCTGTATGCAAATGCAGGGCTTTTGTTTTACGTTTACTCCCTTAACTGTCTCTCTTCCCGAATCTCCCCGATATGATAATACGCTATGATCTCTTCTATTAGCCCGTTTTTTGCGTAGTACCACTCACTTACATCCAGCGTAAAATCACCCTGAATGGCTGTGTACCTCACACAGGCTCTTTCCTTTTCGTATATACCATCATGTAATTTGAATTGGTAGCCTAGAAACTTATCCTTATTATCTTTTACTAGTTTCAGATAGTCCTTTTTCCCATGTATAGTTCCAAATGGACTGGTGTGCTTAAAATTTTCTGTAATGGGCAGGTAGTAAAACTCACCTTTGTTCCACTTTTCAAACCATGTTTTTACCAGAGTTTCCATAGCTGTCAAAAGATTACTATTTATTTCTATAATAAGAATAAAGATAACCAAATAGAGAGGTTTTGTTATCTTCACATTGTAAATGACCTTGTTTTGAATTTAAATGATTTAGTGATCGGATTTCCGATAGCAATGGTTGTATTGCTGATTGCCTGGCTTATACGTCCTTTCGTTACCAACCAACACACAAGAAACTATTTTGTGCCTGCACTGTTTGTAAAAATGATTGGGGCTGTTCTACTTGGGTTGCTTTATTACTTCTACTATGGAGGTGGGGATACCTTCAATTATTTCACGCACGGAGCCATTCATATTTATGATGCCTTTTGGGAAAGCCCCGCTGCCGGAATAAAACTAATATTTGGCAAAACCGATTATACCGGAGGTGTGTACAGGTATGCATCCCATATTTGGATGTATGATGACCCTACATCATACAATGTAGTACGTGTGGCAGGTTTTATAAGTCTGTTTGTAGGTGGTTCTTACATTGGTACTTCGTTACTATTTGCCGTACTATCTTTCACTGGTCTGTGGGCAATGTATTCAGCATTTACCAAGCTGTTTCCAGGTAGGGAATGGGTGCTGGCCCTTGCTATCCTTTTTATTCCATCGGCTGTATTTTGGGGCTCAGGCATCTTAAAAGATACAATTACATTTGGTTTTATTGGCTGGGCAACTGCAGCGTTTATCCATCTTATATATTGGAGGAGAAGATGGATATTATGGCTTTTTGTTTTGGTCGTTTCTCTATATATTATTTACCTAATCAAACTATACGTGGTTATGAGCCTTTTACCGGCTATGATTGTGTGGGCTTACTTTGTAAGTATAAGAAGGGTACGTAACCAAATGCTTCGTTATATGATTGCACCTTTTGTTATAATAATTGCAGCTACCCTATCAGGAATAGCAGTTTATACAGTTGGCGAAACCAACAGCAAATACTCAGTTGATAACCTGGCGGAAACAGCAAGAATTACAGCATATGATGTAGGGCGCTGGACGGGTAAGAATGCAGGTAGTCGGTATGATTTGGGTGACCTGGATGGAACCTTTGCAGGAATGCTGCGGTTAGGGCCTTCCGCCATCAATGTGGCCTTATTTCGTCCATACCTGTGGGAGGTCAGAAACCCACTAATGTTGTTGGCGTCATTGGAAGGGCTTGCCATTATGGTACTTACCGTAGTGGTTGTAATTCGCAGGTGGAATGACATGCATGTGGTAATTAATAACCCGGCCGTCATCTTCAGTCTTATTTTCGCACTAACATTTGCATTTGCTGTCGGAATTTCTACTTACAATTTTGGAACACTATTCAGGTATAAAGTTCCCCTGATGCCGTTCTATGGACTTTTCCTTGCCGTAGCCTGGAGCAAATCAAAGGTTTACAAAAAGCAGAAAAGGAATATGCTCGAAATTAATTTAACTGATTCCTGATCTTCTAATATTCCTTTAAATTTATTTGAACAGAACCCTTTTCTAAAGTAGAAAATTCTAGTTTTGATTTATGGTGTTTTTGCATCCTGAATATCTGTGGGGCTTACTGGGCCTCATTGTACCTGTGATAATTCATTTATTCGATTTCAGGAAGAACCGAAAGGTATATTTCTCAGACATTCGTTTCTTAAAACAAGTAAAACATGCGTCAAAAAAACCGCTAAGGTTGAAGCAGTGGTTGATTCTTCTGAGCAGGATAGGAGCGATTACGTTTTTGGTACTTGTATTTGCCCAACCTATTGTACCTTCCAAAAGGAAGATTATGAGATCTTCAGGTGATAAACTGATTTACCTGGATAACTCGCTAAGTATGAGTGTTCCTGTACGTACGAATGAGTCTGCAATGGATAGGGCCAGGTCATTAGGCCAATCTATAGTAAAGCAAATGGATAAGGGCAAAAGCGCAATTGTAATTAACAATGATAACATGGCCCGCTTCTGGTCACCACAAAGTTTGAAAGAGGCATCTGATAATATTGCTTCTGTAAGCTTATCAACAAAGTCGCTTTCTATGGAAAGACTGGGAGCCTCAATGAAAGAGTATGAAAACCGCGGTAGCATTGGTGAAGCTTACATAATAAGCGACTTCCAAAAGTCTACTATGAACATGGCTTCAAATACCCTGGATACTTCTGCTTACTACTACCTTATTCCATTGGAGCCTCAAACAACTTCAAACTGTGTAGTGGACAGCGTTTACAGGCTGGCGTCTGACATCAATTCGGAAGGTCAGACAAAAATTCAGGTTATCATTAAAAATCCTGGAGGGAATAAGAAAGAAGATATGCCTGTAAGGGTTTTTGTGGGTGACAGGCAGGTTTCGTCTGCTACTGTAACAATTGGTGCTCACGGACAGGAAAGTGTAACTTTTTCACTTGGTAAAATAAATGAAGATAAGCCTGCAATTGTGCAATTGGAAGACTATCCGGTTTCGTTTGATAACCAGTTTTACTTTGTATTGAATGAGCAACATCCAATCCAGGTACTCGAACTGACTTCCTCGGAATCTTCAAAATATGTTCAAAAGGTATTTGGCAATAAGAAACTTTTTCATTTGGAACAACAGGACTGGAGAAATGCGGATTTTTCTGTTTTGGAAACAGCAGATTTTATTGTGCTTAACCAGATTAAAGAACCTGATATGCCGTTTCTGGAGGCTTTGAAAAACATGATGCAACGCGGTTGCAATGTTCTCATAATTCCTCCGAGGGAGCCTGATGTAAAGGCTTATAAGTTTTTGTTGCCACAGTTAAGGGAATCATTTACGCAAGAGCAGAAGCTTCAGTCGCCTTCTGTAAACAATCCCTTTTTTAGTGGATTTTTAGAAAATACGCGGGGAGCTATAGATATGCCCTCAGCAACCTCTGTGTGGAGCTGGGGCAGGGATAGATCAGCAGTACTTTCATTTGAAGATGGCAGGCCGTATTTATCTGAAGCAACAAATGAATTATACCTTTTGAGCGGCCCTTTGGAAGATTCGCTGTCTAATGTGCCAACTCATGCCCTGTTTGTGCCAGTTATGTATCGGCTGGCATTAAGCAGGTCTGCTCCAATGAATAGCTTGTTTGGTAGAACAAATCATGAATTTGAAGAGGTGCAAATCGATTCAATAGGTGTAAGGGATGTTGTTAAGCTTAAAAAGGACGATATTGAACTAGTGCCTGACAAACAAAAAATTGGTAATAAGTGGAGGTTGACATTGCCCAAAGACTTTGTTCAACCAGGCGTTTATCAGGTTATGGTTAATAATGTACAGAAAGGCTTATTGGCATTTAATTTAGATCCCAAAGAATCGGTGTTGCAAACTTTATCTATGGAGGAATTAAAGCAATATTTTGATGGGTATAGATATTCAATAGTTGATGGAATAAATGTTTCCGGAAAAGGAATTGGAAATATGGATAAAGGAATTGCCCTTTGGAAGTATGCACTTTCCATCTGTTTACTATTTTTGCTCACTGAAGCATTGCTTATCAGATTTCTATAAATATGTCCTTTCTGCTTACATCAGTAAAAATTGTTGATAACTTATCGAAGCATCATTTAAAAATCCGAAATGTGTATATCAACAAAGGGAAAATTGAATACATCGGAACCGACAAACCAGATGCAAAGAAAATCATTGATGCTAAGGGTTGTTTGCTGGCACCTGGGTTGTGTGATTTGCAAGCCAACTATGCCGACCCCGGATTTGAACAAAAGGAAGATTTGGAAACCGGGTCAAGAGCTGCAGCGAGTGGAGGTTTTACCGATGTAGCCGTTTTGCCCAACACGCTGCCGGTAATTCAAAAGAAAAATGATATAAAGTATATTGCCAAAGGCAACAAAACTTCTCTTGTTCAGCTTCATCCAATTGCTGCTATAACTATAGACACCAAGGGGGAGGCACTGACAGATATGCTTGACCTTGCAGAAGCAGGTGCAGTTGCGTTTTCAGATGGGCTTCATCCGATTTGGAATTCGGATGTATTGATGAAAAGCCTGCAATATGTTAAAAAGATAAAGGGTCTTATTATTGATAAACCGGAAGACAAATGGCTTGCCTTGTTTGGCACCATGCATGAAGGCGTAAACAGTGCCTTGTTAGGAATGAAGGGTATTCCTTCTCTGGCAGAAGAACTGGCGGTAGCACGCGATATTGAAATACTTGGCTATACGGGAGGAAGGCTGCACTTATCAAATATCTCAACAGCCAAATCAGTTAAGCTTATAGAAAAAGCAAAGAAAAAGGGATTGGAAATCACTTGTGATGTGGCAGCACACCAACTTGTTTTTGATGACTCTTTTGTAAAGAGTTTTGACGCTAACTATAAGGTAAGCCCACCATTTAGAGAAGCTGGTGTTATCAAGGCCCTCCAAAAGGGGCTGCAGGATGGGACTATCGATGCTATTGTTTCCTCTCATCAGCCACATGATCCTGAGTGTAAGCAATTGGAGTTTGATATGGCCGACTTTGGTATTATTGGACAGCAAACCACGTTGTCTATGCTTTCAGGTGTAGCCGATACGTTGGGATGGGAGTTAATCCTGGATAAGCTCACCCATGCACCAAGGCAAATACTTGGGCTTGAAATATCCGCTATCGAAGAAGGAAAATCGGCCAATGCAGTATTGTTTGACCCCTCGGAAAAATGGAACTATACGTTAGAAAACAATAGATCCAAATCTGAAAATTCGCCATTACTCAACAGCCGGCTTACTGGTAAAGTAAAGGCAGTGTTCAACAATGGGATGGCAGATATTTTAAGCTAAATGAAAGCCTCCAGTCAGTTAATTCAAGTTGCCATTAAAATGGGCTTATTAGGTGCATTGATGAGTATCATTTCATTACTAATACTCTTTTATCTGGGCAGACACCCTTTATTATTAAACCCTGTGTTGGATGCACGCTGGCCACTAATGGGTCTTTTTGTTTTTTTTGCACTCAAAATGTTGCGCGATCAAAATAATGGCGTACTGCATTTCTGGCAGGCAATGCTCCTAGGCTTTTTGATTTATATGATTATGGCGCAAATGGCTGCAGCCTTTATAGCCATCTTTGCATCCATTGATGCCACCCATTTTATGTCATCGTACATAGCAATTGCCACTGAGCAGATAAATGTTAATAAGGCTGATTTAATTGATAAGCTTGGAGAGAAAACAGTTACCGATGCCCTTGCCATGTTACCGAATACCACAGCTTCTAACCTTGCATTCGATTACTTTTTGAAAAGTATGCCGATTGGTCTAATTTTAACCCTGATACTTTCCACTTTAATGAGGAGGAAAGGTGACTAACTAACTTAAACAAAACTAAAATGGAAGAACAAAACGAAAGCGTATCGGTAAAGCAAGTTTCCTTTAAATGGGGTTTAATTTCAGCGATTGTATCAATCGTGCTTTTTCTAGTAATTTATTTTGGAGGATTATCAGGAGAATCATGGATAGTGTTGGTAAGTATTGCCATAACTGTAGTTTTAATGTACCTGGCGCATAAGGAATTCAAAGAATCCGGTAACGGGTATATGAGTTATAGTCAGGGTCTTGGAATAGGAACATTGATGTCTGTTATTGGGGGGGCTATATACGTAGTATTTGTGTATGTATATACAAAGTTTATCAATACAGGATATACCCAGGAAATGATAGACTTGCAGCGAATGAAAATGGAAGACCAGGGGCTGTCGGATGTACAGATTGATACGGCTATGGGATATGTTGAAAAATTTACTTCTCCTGAAATGACAGTGGTAATGGGATTGGTAGGTGCTGTACTATTCGGTTTTATAATAGCGCTTATTGTATCTGCAATTACTAAAAAGAACGACCCTTCTTTAGAAGTTTAGAACGTGATAGATCTTTCGGTTGTAATACCTTTATACAACGAGGAGGAATCCTTACCTGAATTATGTGATTGGATAAGCCGTGTGACAACCTCACACGGCTTTAGTTATGAAATACTGCTTATTAATGATGGCAGCACAGATGACTCATGGAAGGTAATTGAAGGAATATGCTCCCAAAATAAAGCCATTAAGGCAGTTAAGTTTAATCGTAATTATGGCAAGTCGGCTGCTTTGGATACCGGTTTTAAGTTAGCCAACGGGCAGGTTATTATAACTATGGATGCAGACATGCAGGATAGCCCGGATGAAATTCCCGAGTTGTATAGAATGATAGCTGAGGATGGATTGGATATGGTGTCAGGGTGGAAGAAAAAGCGGCATGATCCGATCACAAAGACTGTTCCTTCCCGGTTTTTTAATGCCACAACCCGGATGATTTCCGGTATTAAACTTCATGATTTCAATTGTGGTCTTAAAGCCTACAAGAGTGATGTTGTGAAGAACATTAAAGTGTATGGCGAAATGCATCGTTATATACCTGTAATAGCTAAATGGCATGGGTTTACAAAAATTGGAGAGAAGGTAGTAGAACACCGCAAACGTAAATACGGAACTACCAAATTTGGTATTGAAAGATTCATATACGGTTTTCTGGATCTGCTTTCTATTACATTTGTTTCCAAATTTAAAAGGCGGCCTATGCATTTTTTTGGATTGCTGGGTACGCTATCTTTCTTCTTCGGGCTATTGTCAGCATCTTGGCTGATCTGGAAAAAGCTGGAAGCAATCTATATCTTAAAAGTACCGGTAACACGTGAAGTGGTAGATCAGCCCTTGTTTTTTCTTGCTTTGGTAGCAATAATTGTAGGAGTGCAGCTATTTATGGCCGGTTTTATCGGTGAACTGCTGGTAATTAACAAAGCCGAAAAAGAGGAATACCTTATTATTGAGTCTATCGGCTTATCTTAATAATGCGTCTTTATTCCCTCATTGTTCCTGTATATAATCGCCCTGATGAGGTCAATGAGCTTTTAGAATCTCTTACGCATCAAACGTATAAGAATTTTGAAGTACTCATTATCGAAGATGGATCTTCCAATCCATGTGAAGAAATAGTCGGAAGGTATAGCCAGCAACTCAGAATTGGCTATTTTTTTAAAGAAAATGCTGGTCAGGGCTTTGCACGAAACTATGGGTTTGAGCGGGCTAAAGGAGATTACTTTATCGTTTTTGATTCAGATTGTTTGATCCCCGAAAATTATCTGGAAATAGTTGATAAAGCAATAGAGAATAAAGGTTGGGATGCTTTCGGAGGGCCTGATAAGGAACATAAGGACTTTACACTGGTCCAAAAGGCCATCAGCTATTCCATGACGTCTCTGTTTACTACCGGAGGAATCAGAGGGAATAAGAAATATACGGGTGTTTTCCATCCTCGCAGTTTTAATATGGGTATTTCCAGAAAGGTTTTTGAAAAAGCAGGTGGATATAAAATAACCCGAATGGGAGAAGATATTGAATTCAGTATTCGGATTATGGAAAACGGGTTTAAGGTAGGTTTAATTCCGGAAGCTTTTGTTTACCATAAAAGAAGAACGAATCTTTTCCAGTTTTATAAACAGCTTCATTTTTTTGGAAGAGCCCGGATAAATATTGGCAGATTCTATCCCAGGGAAATTAAGATTGTGCATGTATTTCCTGTTATGTTTTTAATCGGGTTAATGCTGCTTCCGGTTATGTTTTTTGTAGCACCTCTATTGTTTAAAGTAGGGTTGGTACTTTTGGCCGCTTTTTATGGGTTAATCTTTTTTCATTGCATTCTTAAACATAGAAATGTATTTGTGGCCGTGTTAGCCATAATTACATCTACAGTTCAGTTGGGAGCCTATGGAATAGGGTTTATTTCGGAAGGATTAAAAAAGTTTCTGAAAGGATAAATTAAGCTGGCTCTACAGCCATATTACCTGTAATGTTACTTCCTTTTGCAATATTTACGGATTCTCTCTTGTTTATATTTTTATTTATAAAATACAGAAGAACCATTGAGATAAGCATGGTAGCAATTACTACATAACCCAGAATATCATATCGTTGCAATGGGCCATCATTTTGCTGGATTACTATTATTCCAGCGATTGCGGAAGCTATTCCTCCTGCTATTTGTCTTACGGAAGAATAAACACTCATAAAAGCTCCGCGATCTTTTAAATCCGGCACGGCTGTGATAAGCGCGGAAGAAGAGATCATGCGGGTAGAAACCCCAACAAACATAACAACACTTATAGTTATCACCATCCACAATGGTGTAATACCAAAGTGTGTATAAATGGCTACGATAACACTGGTTAGCACCGTACCAAAAACAAATATCTGGTACTTGCCAAGGCTATCACTTAGCTTACCAATAATGGGCCCAAATACAATCGTAAATACTCCTGTAACCCCGTACAGAACAGGAAGTTGCTCCATGGTTAACCCAAGGTTGTGAATACTAAATGCACTACCAAATGGCATAAGCATAAAACCACCTGTTGCCAACAGGGTAGCGGCTAAAAAGGTTTGCAGATACCATGAGTTGGAAATGATACTGTACAAGTGTTTGATGGGGTTTAATTTGGTTTCAACATTCAAATGCTCCGTAATAGGTTTCATAAAAAGGGCAATAATAAGCCCTACAATAATTCCAATGGCTGCAATCATCCAGAAGGGGGCGTGCCAGTCGTATTGGTTAGCCAGAACAAGGCCAATGGGTAGGCCTAACACCTGGCTGGTGGCAAAAGCCATCTGTACAAAACCCATTACACGACCTCTTACGTTTAGAGCAAATAAATCGGTAATGATAGAAAAGCTTACAGACGCGATTACACCTCCAAATGTACCTGTGA
>JAGQYJ010000013.1:24347-30126 GCA_020436145.1 Cyclobacteriaceae bacterium
CACTTTCACACCAGACTTTGCCATTCATAGCTTCTACATATTTTTTTACGATGGATAATCCCAAACCTGTAGAGTCTTCTCCGGCAGTCGGCCTGGCACTCAGTTTATGATAACGCCCAAAAAGATTCTTCATGTCTTCCCTACTTATCCCCTGTCCCTTATCAATAAATTCTATTCTTATTGAACTGTTTTGCGCAGCCATCTTTACCGTAATTTCTTCATCCAGAGGTGAGTATTTTACAGCATTTGAAAGCAGGTTCTCAAATACTTCAGAGGTATATTCTACATCAACATTAACTGGAGGTAGGTTAGATTCGATTTGTTTGTGAATAGCAATTCCCTTTTTGTTTGCCATTTCTTCAAAACGACTTATCACTTCATTAAGCACTTCAGGCAAGTCAACTTTTTCAGTTTTTAGGTTGAGCGTTTTGGATTCAATGGCATTAACATCAAGTATTTTGGTTACCATATTTCTTAGTCGTTTGACCGACTCAAATATTTTTTCCATGTATTCCTGTTGCTCCTTTGTCTGGCCTCTGGAAGTAAGCTTTATTATATCAAGTATTCCGCTAATCTGATTTAAAGGGCTCTTTAAATCATGAGCTACTATACCAATCAGACTATTTTTTTCTTCATTTAATTGAACAAGCTCCTTATTGATCAGCTCAATTTTTTCTTTTTGCTCATTTATTTTTTCATATTGGCTTAGCAGAATTTTGTTATCCCTTCTCTTCATAATAAAGCCAGAAAAAATAAGAATCAAAATAACAAAAAACAGACCTGCTGTCCATATTAAATATTGCTGACGTTCCTTACTACTTTTTAACTGAGACTCCTGCAAATCCAGCTTTGATTTCTGAAGTTCAAGTTCTTTTTGTCTTTCTTTTTTAAGAATTTCACTTTGTTTTAACTGGAGGGCCTGCAAGTCTCTTTTTTGCTCCAGTACTGTTATTTCCTGATCTTTCTTTTGAGCCTCTATTTGTTCCTGTATAAGCACCAGTTTTTGCATTTGCTTTTCTCGCTGCAGTTGTTCATTAGCTAACGAGGCATTTTGCAATTGTTGCTCTTTTAACTGCAGCTCTACTTCCTGTTTTTCTTTTTCAGATTTTACTTTTTCATTTCTCAACTCAAGGGCTTTCATTTCCTGATCAATCAACTCCAGCTTCGACTGTTTTTCGACTGTTTCTGCTAAAAATTGTTTATACTGTTCCTTTTCCTGATTGAGCTGTTGACGATATAGTAAACTGTCTTTGGTTACCGAATACTCCTGATAGCTCTCAAGTGCTTTTTCATAATTACCGGTTTTTTCATAAATGTGAGATAAGCGTTTTTGACTTGATGCCAGCATCCTGATATTTTCAGTTCCTTGCAATAAATCTATTGCATGCTGCGTATGCTTCCGGGCTTCCGGGTAATTACCCGAATTATAATATATGGAAGCCAGATAGTTGTGAATAACGGCAATTTCTACATCCGAGCCCTCACCTTCAACAACCTTTAAAGCCTTATTAAAGCTTCTGATTGAACCCCGATAGTCACCCAAAGACTGATAAATAACTCCAATATTGATGAGGTTAGAAATAATGGCGTTTTTGTTTGCACCTTTCTTATCCATTAACTCATTGTATTCCAGGGCTTGCTCAAAATAACTTAGTGCTTCGGGTAGTTTGCTTAATGATTTATACAAAAAACCAATACCATTGCATGAAGTCGCCATACTTGCCGTATCGTTCAGTTGCTTATTAACTTCAAGTATTTCGAAGTTCGAAGTAAGGGCATCTTCATACCGGTTTTGGAGAGTATAAACTGATGCAATCTTTTTTAACGTATTAATAATTTGCTCTTTATTATCATTTTTTCTGAAAACCTTCAATAGTTCATTATAGGTATCCAGAGCCTTACCATTTTGGTTTAGCTTTAAGTGTGTTTCTGCTTTTCTGTTTAAAAGTTCTATTTTATCAGTTTCACTTAGCACCCCCTTTTCCACAGCTAATACTTTGTTAAAATAGGCCAGGGCCTTTTCAGGCACCCCCCACTCAAAAAAAAGCTCCCCTGTTTTATAGTTAACCCTTACTAATTCTTCTACATTTTTTTGCTTCTCAATCTCTGCTTCTGCTTGCAGATAGTAATTTAAGCTACTGGAATAGGCTGTTTTAGCCTTGTAGGCATCTGCTAATAGTAACAGGCTTCTCTTAATACCCGATGAATAACTTAATGAATCAGATTCGAGATAAGATACGTATGCTAGATCTATAGTTTCATCATAATTGTATTTCATTAATGAAGAATTAGCACCCTTAATCAAATTCTCAATTCTTAGACTATCATTTTTAGTTATATGTTGAGCATTTGAATTTGTGAACATGTAAAAAGTAATTACAAAGGCTAAAAGAAGTCCCTTTAAAAACCCACCCAGCATTTTTTGCACCTTATATAGTAAGAGGCTATTCATAGTTGAAAAAGGTTGAAATATGCCTAATCTACCAGTAATTTAGCCATATTATTTCAATACCTGAAATGCAGGCAGACAACGTATAATGCTGAAGTGTTTTATACTTAATACCTAAGTAGACTTATTTTACGCAATAGAATACAGGCTCATCAAAGGGAAGGGCATATTTTTTTACTTCTCCTACGGGCATTTTTTCAATATATCTGTTTTCATCAACCTTAAAACCCGCAGCTTTCAAGCGGTCTGAATAGTCTCTTCCATACATACGTACATGGTCAGACTGGCCAAAGGCCCTTTCCCGCTCTTTAGCAGATGTTATTGCAGGATTTTCGTAGGTTGTATCACGCAGTGGATAGAATAGAGGTATTTGCAAAATGGCAAAGCCACCCGGCCTGAGTACACGATAAATCTCCAACATGGCCTTTCGGTCATCTTCTACGTGCTCCAAAACATGATTGCAAAACACAACATCGAATTGGTCTTGTTCAAAAGGCATTTTATGTACATCCAGTTTTACCTTAGCCAGAGGCGATTCGATATCGGCTGTAATGTAACCTTCTTTATGAATGGCTTCAAACGTGTTGATAAAACATATTTCAGGGGCAATGTGCAGTACTTCTAATTGCTTATCGAAAAAATTAGTTTCTCTTTTTAAAAACAACCACATTAAACGGTGCCTTTCCAGCGAAAGGCAATTCGGACAAAGCGCATTGGAACGCGCCTTTCTTCCATAAGGCAAGAACTTACGAAAAGAGTGATCACAAACGGGGCATGTTACCTTATTTCCTTTATAAAAAATGGCTAAAACCTTAAGCACCCAATGGCTAAATAATTGCAAATATTTACGGGGAACGTATCGGATAAAAAAGCTGATAAGATGCTTCACGGGGCTTCAAAAATTTTAACCATCGCAATGTTAGCGTATAAAAGAGTGGCCAGGTAAATTAATTTTAATAAATTTTACATGTTGTAAAACTATTTTGGGCCTGTGAGGCTCTTATATACGAATGCCAACTGAATATGACAGGACCCGACTTATTGCAGATAGCTATGGAACACTCAGAGTCGCTCATTATTAAAGCCAGGAGTGGTGATGAGTATGCATTTAACAGGCTTGCAAGTTTGTGGTACAAACGCATTTATAACTTTTGTTATAAATATTTTGGGTCTCATGATGCAGCCATGGAAGCAACGCAAAAGACGTTTATTGCCGTGCACAAAAGTTTCCATACGCTTCAATCGACAGATAGGTTTAAGTCCTGGTTGTATCGGATTGCGCTTAACAAATGTCACGAAGAAGAACGTGGTAAGTTTCGCAAAAAAATGGTTTCGATGTTTAGTTCTTCAGAGGAAGGGGTAACCATGCAGGTAGCACAAGTAGCCGATAGTGCATCTTCAAATGCAGATCGAAAAATGCTCAAAAAGGAGCTTGCTGAACTGGTTACGAAATGTTTAAATGAATTAAGCAGCGAACAGCGCGAAGTGGTGATTATGAAAGAGTATGAAGGCCTGAAATTCAGGGAAATTGCAGAAGCCCTGGATATTTCGGAAAACACAGCAAAGTCGAGGTTGTATTACGGGCTTACTTCTTTGCGAAAGACAATGAGTAAAATGAATGTAACACGGGAAACATTGGATTATGAGCTTTGAACCAACAAAAGAACAACTGATTGATTTTGTTTATGGTACATTACCTGAAGCCGAACGCATTAAGGTAGAACAAGCTGTGAAACAAAATCCTGATTTGAAAGCAGAGATTGAAGGACTCAGCCAGTCAAGGGTTTTTCTGGGAAACCTGGAGGATGAGGAGGTGCTGGAACCCGAACGCTTTATATGGGAGCTAACTAAAAGACAGCAGAAGCAACGGTCGCTTTGGCCTTTGGTTGCCGTAGCAGCCTCATTGTCCTTACTGTTTTTAATAGCCTATGCTACAAATTTTAGTGTATCGTATGGCTCACTTGAATTAGCATTTGGCAATTCACATAAAGAAACACCATTGCAGCTAACTACCGATCAGGTGCAACAAATGATTAATAGCTCCATTACAACTAATAATGTAGGACTGGTGGCTCAAATTGAGGATGCAAAACAGGATATGAAATCTGATTTCCAGGCGCAGTTGGCTGCCAATAACAAACTGCAGTTGAAAGATATGCAGCGCATAGCCGCAAATTATAAGGAATTGCCCAATGATAAAGTAGAGGCATACTTGGCCCAGCTTAGCGAAGGGAACAGGACAATAATAAACGATTTCTTTACCTCTTCAGCAATTCAGCAACAGGAGTATATGAATACGATCCTTACTGACTTCTATGCCTTTGTAGATAAGCAACGTAAAGAAGATTTACATGCCATTCAGGCAAGCTTTGATGAGTTGGCGTATAAGAATCAGGTACAGACACAACAAACAGACCAGATATTGGCAAGTATTATAACTACAGTGAATAGTGGTTCTTTAGGCCAGTAATTTTAGTTAATACAAAAAATGAATGAATTTTTAACACTCAAAATAATGAAACGGATAACAACATTTATTTTAATAATGGCAATGGTAGCAGGGAGTGCAACCAGTTATGCCCAAATGGATGAAGCAAAGATGGATAGGGATCTAAGGGTTGCTTCTGGCGTATTGGCTTCGCTGATGAACAATGATTCTGAACATCTGTTTAGAGGCGGAGAACCTGAAGCTAATTATGTTGACGGTTTTGGTGTGATTTTCACAATTGAAGATAACATGGTATTCAAGTATAATTATCGAATACAGTGGGAAGCCGCCCGAGAAGCTCAGCGTGAAGCTTCAAGAGCATTAAAAGATATGCAATATGCAAAGAGGGATGCAGAAAGAGCTCAAAGAGATGCAGAAAGAGAGCAAAGAGAGCTTGAGAAAGAACAAGATATGCATAAAGATAAAGGTAATGTGGTGATAGTAGAGCCCGCACCCCCTATAGTTGCTGTGCCGGATGTTGACGTTGATGTAAATGTTGACTGGGAAGACACCGAAGAAAAAATGCTGGAATTTGAGGAAAAAATTGAAGAAGCCAATGAGGAGTTCAATGAAAACCTTAGAGAGGCATTTGAAACCTTTTTGGTAGACTATAGCCAGTTAATAGGTCAGTTGAAACCGACAGATAAAATCCTTCTTACTACAAAGAGTAATGACAACTTTGTGTTCTACGTGGGGGGGGAAGATTACGGAAATGTAGAAAAATCAAGACTAAGTGCTGAAATGCTTGTGAAAGACCATAAAGACTACGAAGCGGGTAAACTTAGCAGAGACAAATTGATCGATAAGATAAAATTTGTGGAAAATGCAGAGATGGAGCGTAA
>JAGQYJ010000013.1:30223-35110 GCA_020436145.1 Cyclobacteriaceae bacterium
GACTACGAAGCGGGTAAACTTAGCAGAGACAAATTGATCGATAAGATAAAATTTGTGGAAAATGCAGAGATGGAGCGTAAACCTGATCTTGATCTCTTTGGCAATATGTTGAGAACAACCTATGATCAGCGCTATACAGAAACCTATTTTATTTCATCTACACCTAGATACGAGTGGCTTTCTGGGCTGGGTGTAGTGTATACGGTAAAAGTATATTCTTCTTACGAAGACAATGGATTGTACCGAATACCAGGAATGAGAAAATCCGACATGAGTAAGGAAGATAGAGATAAATCCGTAGAGGATATGTATCCTAAATTCGTTGATAGCTTTAAAGAGAATATAATCCGGTATGGAAGTACAATTAAAAGCCTGGAAGATGGAAATAAATTGATAGTTAAAGTAACTATGACCAAGTGCAGTTCCTGCTCTTTTCCTGAATCCGTAGAATTTATGGTAGATAAATCTACTTTGGATCAATTTTCCAAAGGCTCGCTTTCTCTTGATCAGGCAAAAAACAAAGTAGTTCTCAAAAAATAAGAAGTAACAACGCTAATGAAAAGGCCTTTAGTTAAACAACTGAAGGCCTTTCTTTTTGACCAAATACTCTTTAAAAGTATGCTCAAAAGGACAGAAAGTATTATTTTTCCCAAAATCATTGGCAATGCGTTTGAAGGTTATTTTAATTTTTTTGATTGGTATTTTATGCTTTGGTGGGGCAAAGGCACAAGAAACCATGCCTAAGACCAATACCACAGACCCTAATACCAGGGTTAATAAAAAAAAGGAAAGACCCAAACGAAAACACTATATGACCATAGTGAAATTTGATACAAAGGGTATTCTTTATGGGAATAAGTGCTTCGAGGATTATACCAGGGATATGGGCTTCTTTTATGATGTACAAAATAAAGGGCAATCGGGTAGTTTAAACGGGTTTACAAAGTTTTGGCATAATGCTGCGGTAAAAACGGCATTGGTGTTTACCCAATGGCCCTGGTGGAAAGCCCGTGTAAATAAAAGGAAAAAAGAATGCCGCAAACTCTCCGGAGACTTTGTCGGCTAATTCTTTTTTGTTGTTACCCGGGTTAGTTAAGCTTGAATGTTATGGGAAGAACCAGTTTTACATTTACTGCTTTTCCATCTTTAATGCCGGCCTTCCAGGTTGGTGAATTCTGAATTATCTGTAAGGCCGCCTCATCACATCCGGCTCCTATGCCTTTTACTACCTTCGCAGATTCCGGGGCCCCTGTTTTGGATATAATAAATTCGACAAATACCTTTCCTTCAACTCCCAATCGTTTTGCTTCTTCAGGATACGTGAGGTTTGACTGAATGTATTTATAAAAGCCTGGAAAGCCATTTTCGAATTCCGGCATTTTATCTACTTCCTCAAAGACAGTATTATCATTTGAAAGAGGGATTTGTTCTTCCTGTGAAACCAGCCTGTTGTTTTGGCATGAACCAAAGGACACAAGTGTGGTAAGTGCAACTGCTAAAATGTAATGTTTCATAAGTAAATTATTTAATTAAGTTTAAAAGTTATGGGTAAGGTCATTCTCACTTTTACTGGCACCCCCCTCTGTTTTCCGGCATTCCATTTTGGTGCCATTTTAAGCACACGAATAGCTTCTTCATCGCATCCTGCACCAATGCCTCTGATTACATTTATATCAGTCAAGGACCCGTCTTTATCAACCACAAATTGAACAAACACTTTGCCCTCAATGCCCATTTTACGTGCCTGAGAGGGATACTTCATTTTCTTCTGTATGAATTTGTAAAAAGCGGCCGTTCCGCCAGGAAAATCAGGCTGGTGTTCAACAAAAATGAATGTGTCACCATCATTAAATTCTTCCTTAGGTTCTTCGATTTCAAGCTCAGGAATAATCATTTTTCCAGTTATCTCGGTATCAATTTTGAATGGCTCTAGTTCTTTCTCAATTTCTTCATCCTCAGGTATTTCAATAATTTGAATAAGTTTTGGAGGAGGGGGCGGAGGAAGAATTTCAGTTGAAGGAATTTCGATCATTTTTTCAAAATTGTCTTTTACCGCTGCTAATTTTAGCAAATCGTTCTCGTTATAACTTTTCCATTCAAATGCGGCCAGTACAAGTGCAATGCTTAGAATAAGCCCAATATTGAAGAATAAGCCCGTTTTACGGGCTAAATCTGCATGTCTGTTTTTCTTTGTTTCCATAGCATAACTAATTATTTAATTATAAAACTAAAAAATTAGTTATACAATACAAAATAAAACCCCGAAATTATTCGGGGTCAGTTTTTTAGCTAAGTTTAAATGTAATAGGAAGTACCATACGCACTTTTACAGGCTTACCCCTTTGCTTACCGGGCGCCCACTTAGGAGAGTTTTGAAGTACACGAATTGCTTCCTCATCACAACCAGCCCCAATTCCACGAATTACTTTTACTTCAGTGATTGTACCATCTTTTCCAACCACAAACTGAACAAACACTTTACCTTCTATGCCCATTCTTCTGGCCTGTGAAGGGTATTTCATTTTCTTTTGTACGTACTGGTAGAAAGCACCCATACCACCAGGAAAACCCGGTTGTTGTTCCACAATGGTAAATACTTCATCAGCAACTTCTTCTTCTTCAGGCTCTTCAAAAACAGCCTCTTCAATTTCTGTTTCCTCGGTTATCTCCACATCAAGGTCCACCTCAATTTCCTCTTCTATCTCTTCTTCATCTGGTACCTCTATAATTTCAGGTTGTTGAATTTTTGGAGGAGGAGGAGGAGGTTGATTTGTTGGAGGTATCTCTGTCATTTCCTCGAAATCGTCATTTACAGCAGCAAGTTCCATAAGAGAACCTTTGTCGTACGATTTCCACTCAAATGCCAATAGTACGAGTCCAATACTTATTGCTAAACCAATATTGAGAAACAATCCTGATTTTTTGGTCAAGTCTGCTTCCGGTGATTTTTTAGCTTCCATTTATACGTAATTAAGATTAACACAATTTTGGAAAATCAAATATAAAGACTATTCTCTAATAGTGTCACTGCCTTTGTTGCAAAATCTTTGCCGTTCCTAGAAATAATCCATATCCAACTAATGTTCCTACACAATCTGCAGTCAGATCGGCCAAATCATAAGATCTGTCGGGGATGAATGATTGAATCAACTCAATAACATAACCATAGAAAACGGTTGATGTAATGCTAAGTAAGACGGGCCACTTTCCAAATAATTTCCTGGCACTGAATTTTGAGTTTGTCAATGCCAAAAATGTAAGCACGGCAAACATAAGGATATGCACTGTCTTGTCAACACTTATAAAATTCCAGCTGATATGCGGCAATAACCGGCCAGGCACAAGTGTAAGTAATGCAATAAAAAAAACCCAGCCAAAATAGAGCTGGGCGCTGTATGTAATTATCTTTTTTAAAAACTTATTGTCCGATGAGTTCTTTATAGGCATCTGCGTCCAATAGTTCAGATGTATCCGCACCTTCTTCCAAGGCAACTTTAATCATCCATCCTTCTCCATAAGGATCTTGATTTACAGATTCAGGGCTATCTTCAAGCGCTTCATTAAATTCTTCTACTGTACCATTAATAGGCATAAATAAATCAGAAACAGTTTTGACAGCTTCAACGGTTCCAAAAACATCTCCCACATTAATCTCATCTCCTACAGTGTCAACTTCTACAAAAACAATATCACCTAATTCTTTCGATGCAAATTCGGTAATACCTACAGTGGCCATTTTGCCATCAATTTTTACCCACTCGTGGTCTTTTGTGTATTTAAGGTCAGCTGGAATGTTCATATTGTTTGAATTTTAATAGCTCAAATTTACACGCTTTTTAACAGGTTCAAAATTATTGAGCCAAACTAAATCTAACCTGTATTCCAAAGGCGCTGGTACTGCGCTTAGGCGAGCTTGATATCCTGGGTTCGTTTACATTTCTCTCATAATAAAATTGAAGGGTAAGGCGATTGTTTAAAGAATAACCTATGTTAGGACGTAGCTGGAAATTGACATTACCGTTTGTCACTTCATTGTTTGATTCTTCATCTTCGGTAATTCCATCATTATATTTCCGCTGAGTTGTTTTGGTATCCTTCAGGCTAAAATCCATCCTGAAATCAAGGTCGTTTTTGAGAGTTGTGGTTCGTCCCTTAACTTTAAACGGCATTTTTACATTAGCTTTTGTAAAACCCAGGGAGATGACAAAATCTTTTCCATTCACCTCAATTACCTGCGTATTGGCAAGGTTAAGTGTAAGATTACGTTCTGTTTTATATTCCACCGAAGCGTTTAACCTGGACCTTGTTCGAATGGCAATTTTAAGCAACGGAGCAAAACGTTCACTAATAATTACCTGGTTGAACACATATTTAGGTACTAACTCACCGTTTTCATTCGTGTACACAGCATAAGATTGATCTTCTATATTATTGGTAAGGGTAAGGTCACTAGATTCATTGTAAAGTTGAGAGTTCGTATAACTTGCCACACTATAGGATGAAGTATAGGCATGCGAAATAGTAATGGAAGAAAACTTTTGACGTAAGCTTTTCAATTTGCCCAAACCGCTATAATCCACCCTCCAGTTGGGCAGAGGTATTTGAGGAAATGAGGTGAGGCCCACATCATTGGCACTTTTTCCTGAGTAGGCAGCAATAAATGCAGGAATTAGAACATCCTGGTTGTTGAGGGTATAAAGAGTATCACCAGTCTCCTGATTTAACCTGTTCCGGATTATATCACGGTTTTCAACAAACTGCTGAAAAACAGGAGAGACATTATCCTCAATTTCGTTAACAAAGGCCGTTTTTATAGATAAAAAAGTTATGCTATAGGCACCGGTACGAGAGGGAGCATATGAAACGTATTCATTTCCCAAAGAATCA
>JAGQYJ010000139.1 GCA_020436145.1 Cyclobacteriaceae bacterium
GAGGCACAATGATAATATTTTAGTCCGAACTCATCGGCCAGGTTTTTAGCTTTTAGCGGTTGGTTTGTAATAAAATATTTTTCCTTTTCAGGAAGGTTGCCCGGGCCTTCAATCAAATCAAAAATACCACCGCCATGATTATTCAAAACAATAACACGAAGATTTTCCGGAATATGGCTGTGCCAGAATGCATTACGATCGTAAAAGAACGCCATATCTCCTGTAATTAACAATGTTGTTTTTTTTGCTTTGAGAGCCGAACCGAGTGCAGTGCTGGTACAGCCATCTATACCACTTGTTCCCCGATTGCAAAAGGTTTCAATTTGCCTGTATGTATGGCCAAGGCCTATAATGCTAGCATAGCGCACAACCATGCTGTTGGCAAGGTGTATATCGCAGCTCATAGGCAGGTTCGATAGAATAGTGTGCACTGTACTAAACTCATTAAACTTTTCACTGGCATGAAACTCATGCATAAACTCAGAGGCTTTTTTGTGCAGGTTCAGCCAAAGCTGACTATACTCGTGGTTCCCTTTGTCAACAATATCTTTTATGCTGTCAAGAAATACCGTTGGAGTTACCGGAATTATTCGTGTGAGCGATTGAAAAGTATCTGCCACCATTCCATCCTGTTGTACATGCCAGTGTGCTTTTGGTTTGTGTGTTCTCAGATACTTTTTCAAGCCTTTGGAAAGAACTGTTTTACCAAAAGTAATCAACAAATCAGGTTGAAGCTCCCTGGCATTTTTGTCGTCAATGGCATCAATAAAAACATCGTGCGATTTAATTACTTCAGGTATAGGATGGATATTGGAAAGCGCACCACCAATAACAGGTATATGTTTTTTCGCTTTTACTTCTCCCAGCACAAGATTTAGCTCGGCCGACATTTCGTTTTGGCCGACCACAATCAACCTTTTTTTATGTTTATTCCATTCATCTACCAAATACGCCCAGTCTGCGCCCGAAAGTTGTTTTGTGGTAAATGATTTATGAATGGTTTTTGCGGTTTTGTATTGAGTTTTTGCCTCGTTGTCAGGATAAAATGGTTCGCGGAAGGGGACATTCAAATGTACCGGGCCCATTGCGCCATCTAACGCAAGGTTGATGGCATCTGAAATATTTCTTTCAAGATGCCAGGCAGAATCTTTATTTTCAATATCGACCGGACAGTAAAAGCACTTTTTAACATGATCGCCATAAATATTTTGCTGGTGAATGGTTTGTCCGTCCCGCTGGTCAATCCATTCCGGGGGGCGATCTGCGGTAATAACAATGAGGGGAATGTTCTGGAAGTAAGCTTCGGCTACTGCCGGAGCATAGTTGTAAGCAGCGCTTCCTGAAGTGGAGACAACAGCAACAGGAGATTTCGATTTTTGAGCCATCCCTAGTGCAATGAAAGCTGCCGAACGCTCATCACTTATTACATAGGTTTCCAGTTTGGGATGTCTGTTAAAACTTACAATAAGGGGTGCATTACGCGAGCCGGGTGAAATGACCACGTCACGCACTCCCAGCTGATAGCATATTTCTGCAATATTAAAAACAGGAGTAAAGTTCACCTTATTTAATAACGTTTAGCAAAGTGTTGCACTTAAGCTCTGTTTCTTCCCATTCTTTTTCCGGATTAGAAAAAGCAGTTACTCCGGCACCTGCAAACAGGTTGGCTTTGCCATCAAATAACTCCATACATCTTAGATTTACATAGATGGATGTATGGTTATCAATGTTCACAGGACCGAGAAAGCCTGTATAAAACTTTCGGTTATGTTGTTCAATTTCTTTTATTAACTCTATGGCCGGAGGTTTTGGCATTCCACACACGGCAGAAGTGGGGTGTAACAGGTTCAACATAACATCGCCAAGATTAGGGAAGTTGGTTTCCTTTGTATCTACCGTAAAGGTGCTGCACAAATGGGTTAGGTTGGCTGCTCTTACAGTCATAGGACCTTCTTCTACAAACTCACGAAGTCTTATTTCTTTCAGCCTGTTAATAATGTACCTGCTTACCATAGCCTGCTCTTCAATTTCCTTGTCGGTCCAGGCAACTTCATGTAACGATTTACCTGGTTCAAATCTTTGTGTGCCTGCCAGTGCCATGGTTTTGAAAATGCCTTTTTCATCAACTTCAATTAGCATTTCAGGGGTAGCCGTCAACCAGGTTCCAAATTCAGGACATGAAACGACAGAAACAAAGGCAGTGGGATAAGCTTCGCATAGTTTTATAAATGCCTCTGCTAAAGAAAAACCGCTGGGCAGTTCATGTAGTTTAACCTTAGAAGGTACAACTTTGATCAATTCAGAATTTTCAATCCTTTCTATCCCTCTTTGAACAGCATGTATATACTCATAACTTGTTGTTGACTTTTGGGCGCTTCCATTAACATAGTTGTTCCATTTGCTATAACTTCCCGGTTTTTCAGGTAATAAGCTTGTATCACCTGATGTTTCACCGTTCTCAAGATTGACCTGTAAGGCAGCCTTTAAATGCCATACGCTACCTTCATAATCAGCCCATAAAAAGCCTTCCTTCAATTCTTCAATAGGAACCCCTACGGCTTGCATTCTTTCAGGATCCATTAAAAAAATCGGTTGTTTTCCAGGCCTTCTGTATAATGCCAGGTTGTAGTTATGTTCAGTAGCCCAACCGGCTAAATCATTAATGGTTTGTTCAAGCGATAATGTGTCAAACAGGTAATCTAATTTTCTTGCCTTCGCTTCTTCCATACATTATTTCTTTATAATGGCAACGGTCAATCGGCTAACGCAGACCAGCCGTTCCTGATCATCTGTAATTTTTGTCTCCCAAATATGGGTGCTTCTGCCAATGTGCAATGGGGTAGCGGTTCCAATTACAAAACCCTCACGCATTCCCCGCACATGGTTAGCGTTAATTTCAAGCCCAACGGCCGCATACTTTTCACCATCAATATTAATCTGAGCTGCTATGGACCCAAGGGTCTCTGCCAGAGCAACTGAGGCTCCGCCATGCAACAACCCATAGGGTTGAATGGTTCTATGATCTACAGGCATTTTAGCCTTTACATGTGATGTTGAGACTTCCAAAAATTCTATTCCCAGTTGGTCCACCATAGTACCTATGCTACCTTGTTGAAGCTCCTGTGGGGTGATGTTCGAGTGAATCAATTTTGAATGGTTAAAAAAGTGTTAATTTGCTTCTCAAAATTTGCTGCCTAGCTACAACTGTAGCAGTTTTGTTGGGCAGGGTCAAATTTACCTACAAATTGAAGACAAAAAAAATATTCATTATTCGTCACGGCCAAACCGAATTTAATAAAAGAGGTATTGTGCAGGGCAAAGGGATAAATGCTTCTTTAAATAGCCTGGGGAAGAAACAGGCAGAAGCCTTTTTCGAATACTATAAAGATGAACCATTTGATCTTGTCTTTACCTCCACCTTAAAGCGAACAATAGAATCGGTAGTGAAGTTCATAGAATCGGGTATTCCTCATGAGAGGTTAAGCGCTCTGGATGAGATAAGTTGGGGAGTTTATGAAGGGAAAGAAACAGGGTATGAGGATATGGAGTTCTTTAAAGAGCTTACAAGAAGATGGTCAAATGGAGAGCCAGACCTGGCCATAGATGGGGGAGAAAGCCCTACCGAGGTAGCTGTGCGCCAGCAAATTGCCATTGAAAGAATTAGAGAAGCTGAGGCTGAAAGAATACTAATTAGTATGCATGGGAGAGCCATCCGTATTTTTCTGACCCAACTGCTTCAATTGCCTATTTCAGAAATGGATAAGTTTGAGCATGCCAACCTGGGGTTGTATGAGCTTGAATACACAGATGGACACTTCAGTCTGGTGCGTGCCAATGATGTAGCGCATTTGGAGGGTATTGAAGTAGAAGCATAGTATGAAAAAGCTTTTTGTTATAACTGTATTTTGTTTGCTCCTTATAGGTTGCACTTCTTCAACCGAAAAGGAAGAAAAAGCCGTAGAGACGGGAGATCCATTTTTAACACCTTATTTCGAAATTGTAGATGCGCTCATAAAAAATGACTTTAAAGCTGCCCAGAAAGCGGGCGCACGTTTAAATAGTGCAGAACATGACGATGGAGTGACCCTTGCTTTAACCCGACTTGGGAGAATGATTTCAGAAGCACCTTCTGATTACCAGCAAAGAATGGTGCTGTATCAGATGGGGATTGTTATTCCACTTTATATAGAACAGCATGTTTTGAATGACTTTCCTATTTATAAATTCAGTTGTAATAATGTATTGGATGGGAAAGAAGGAGTTTGGTTTTCGAAAGAAATAAAAAGCGGGAATCCTTTTGCCCAGGAAAATAAGGATGCTTGTGCAACATTGGTTGAAACAATTAAACCGGTAACAAAATAAACTGATGAGAAACTGGATACTGATTATTTTACTCTTTTCTTTTAGCTGTGGTACGAAAACCAATAAGCACGATGAAGAGGGAATTGAAGAAAAAGTACCTCTAATAGACAGGATCGCATTGGAAGATTTACAGGGTGCACCTATAATGTTAAATAGCCTGAAAGGAAAGGTGGTTTTTTTAAACTATTGGGCTACTTGGTGCAAGCCCTGTGTAAAGGAAATGCCTTCGATTAGCAAGGCGAGCAAAATGCTTAAGGATGAACCTGTTGTTTTTATTGTGGCATCAGATGAAGACTTAGTTAAAATACAGAAGTTCGTGAGCAAGCTCTCTTATGAGTTTGAATTTGCCCACTCGTTAACATCTGTTTTTGATCTGGACATAAAAGCACTTCCAACAACTATGATCATTTCACCTGAAGGCAAAATTGTGTTTAACGAAATTGGTGGACGTGACTGGTCAACAGATAGGAATATTGAGTTAATTAAAAGGTTTATTAGTACTCCTAATTAATGATAAGGTGAATCAAACTTTTTTGTCTTCTTGAAAATAGCGATAAAGTAGCTTCCCGTTAAACTACTTAGTCCTCCCAGAATGGCCCCGAGCAATGCCGTTACCAAAACCAACTGTACGCCTGAAGATAACTGAAATAACTCTGCCACCCGGGTACTAAGAATTGAATTATTGTCCCGGTTAATTATATAGGCCATAACAAACCATAGACTGCCAACACCCAAAAAGCCGGCAAAAAATGATAAAGCCCCCTTATTATAAATCAGTATAGTTGCCAATCCTGCACCTACCATTACTCCCCACCATGGGAGTAACCATTGTGATGCGTAGCTCAAAACAATTACTAATATAAATTGAAGAATAAACCGGATCATACTACTATTCATTTGGAGTTAAGGTTTGTTGAACCAATATGTTATCTGGATTTTCGTTGGGTTGATGCATTAAATCAAGGTTAAAATAATTACCTGCAGCCCAAACATCAATCATATCATCATAATTGGTGCTTGCAGGGTTGCCCGATTGTCCTCCCGGATAGATGCCATATGCCTTTACACCATTAGGGTCAAGATCCACTACCATCCTCCAGGAAGGGCCATGGTTTTCTGAGGTTGCATTTACAATATTATGATTGCCTCCAATAGGTATGTTATACCTGCCAAACGACTCCAGGCGAAGAAGGTGCTTTACATAGGTTTGCTTGTAATCTGCCCATCCTGATGAGGCAGCATGCGAATCCCTCCATTCCGTCATGGATACAGCCATATCTCTAAAGGATTGAATTATCAGATCAATGGCGTTTTCCTTTTCAGAAGTTTTAGCATTATCAAAAACGGAAAGGTCAGGAATTTCTTTTATTAACCGAATCGTAT
>JAGQYJ010000140.1:0-2249 GCA_020436145.1 Cyclobacteriaceae bacterium
ACCAAAGAAAGGACCGCAAAGATAATACACTATCCCCTCCCACAACAAACTTTAATAAAAGATTTTTTTAAAAGAGATGCCTTCTTTTCCTATTTGAAGATAATCAATCAATCGGCACATGCACGTGCCTTTCTGCATGATAGCTTGAGCGCACTAAAGGGGAAGATTCAACATATTTAATTCCTCGTTTCAAACCTTCTTCCTTAAACATGGCAAACTTATCCGGATGCACAAACTCAGCTACCTCAATATGCATTTTCGTTGGCTGGAGATACTGTCCAAGTGTTAGTACATGCAAACCTGCTACAGCATAATCATCCATTGCCCTAAAAACCTGTTCATCCGTTTCTCCCAAACCAAGCATGATCCCGGATTTTGTTCTTCTACCCAAATCGCGAGTGCGTTTTATCTGCTCCATACTACGTTCGTATCTAGCTTGAGGGCGAACCCTTCTATATAGCTCCTTTACTGTTTCTACATTATGAGAAACAACTTCCTGTCCTCCTTCAATCATTCTATACAAAGAATCCCAATCGGCCTTTACATCAGGTATTAAGGTTTCTATTGTAATACCGGGTGAGAGTTTTTTTGTTTCTACTACTGTTTGATACCAGATTTCTGCTCCTTTATCTTTTAGCTCGTCCCTGTTAACAGAAGTAATTACTGCATGCTTAACCTTCATATTGTGAATGGCTTCGGCTACCCTTTTCGGCTCTTCCAAATCATATTCTGGAGGACGACCCGTTGCCACTGCACAAAACGTGCAACTACGCGTACACACATTACCCAATATCATAAAAGTTGCCGTACCAGCACCCCAGCATTCACCCATGTTTGGACAGTTCCCACTTTCACAAATAGTATGAAGCTTATGTTTATCAACCAGACGCCTTACTTCAGCATATTCCTTCCCAACAGGTAATTTCACACGCAACCAATCCGGCTTTTTTTTCTTGGGTTCTTGAGATACAATGCTATCCATTCGGGCAAATTTATAAGGGGGCAAAGTTAGTAAGTAGTAATGGAATGCTACTTTCTTGAGCCATAAAAAAGTGTAATAAAGGCTGTCGGCCAAACTGCATAATTTTCTGCATCGGACATCATATCAATTTTTCTTGAATATGCATCCAAAAGAAAACCTGCCTCAAATCCAGAAACACTTGATTTTAAGGTTCCGAACTCAAAACTTAAAGAGGTTTTAACATTAACACCTAAAACGATATTTGATTCGAAAAGGCCCTGGAACATAAACCCTCTTCCTACAACTGTATTATTTTGATCATAGTCTATCTTATAGGGTGCCTCAAGTCCTACAGAAGGCCCACCGGCCAAGACCAGATTAATTTGAACTCCCTGTTGTGGTGCTTTATTAAATAACAAAAAATCTCGCCCGTATTGCCCTCTAATTGCAAACAAATAATTCCTTTTACCAATAATAAATGAATTACCAGAATTAGAAATGGTTTTAAGCTCTGCAGGGTGCCTCACATCAATCAGCTCCAGTCCATATGTCGTGAAATTACCTGATGAGTTTCTGACTCCATGTTTAAAAACAAACCCACCTATTAAACCGCTTCTTGTGTTTTTATTTATTCCCCAAGTGTTTTCTATGGTAAAATCATCATTCCGTTCTTGCGCCAAAACAGTTGTGCCAGTAACTAGCAATATCAGAACTATGATCTTATAAAAGCTTGACATAGACTTAAATGTGTACTTTAAAACGTAAAGTTACTAAAAATGGTTTGAACACTTAGTGTTACTTTTTATACCAGTTTTCTCTTTCCTCCGTTTCCCAAATTATACGTTCACCTTTATCGTATCTTGGACGATGAGATCTTTTTTCTTCAGGTTCAGCAGTAGCAGCATCTTTTTTGAACAGCTTCGCCCACAGCAATTTTATGCTGACAGGCTTTTCTTTTTCTTCGGTAGATGATTTAGATGCCTCAGCATACGTTGCACTTGGGTGAGCCTTTGATTTAGCAACGGTATGTTTTTTTGCTAAACCCATTTTATATGGATCGCCAAACTCCCAAAAAGAGAATGCCCAATCTTTGCCCCTTTCAGTTCCTGGGGCTGCAGATGGCCTTTTTTTCTCATCCCTACTAAGCATTTCAGGTAAATTACTATTTACTTTCAGCCTCTTTTGCTGGTACACCAAACCTGCTCTGTTAGGATTGCCTATTGAAATGAACGATAAAGTAGTTGTTTTACCAAGTTCTGTTCCCTGAGATGGGGAAGCTTTTCTTTCT
>JAGQYJ010000140.1:2348-5731 GCA_020436145.1 Cyclobacteriaceae bacterium
GGATTGCCTATTGAAATGAACGATAAAGTAGTTGTTTTACCAAGTTCTGTTCCCTGAGATGGGGAAGCTTTTCTTTCCTTAGTTTTAGCTGTAAGTGTATTTATATCCTCATATTTATTCTTTACTCTGGGTTGCATCCTACCACCACTTTCACCCATTCTAATTCCTGCAACTTTTCTTACCATTCCATATTCTGTTCCCGGAGCCTGAGGTGGTTTTTTACTAACCACTCGCACGTTACCAATAAAATCTTGCGTTGGATATGGTTTATCAACACTGCGTTTCGCTTTTATATCTCCCTGATAGAAACCTATCTTAGGATTATTCATACCAGGAGGATAAATATTTCCCTGATACTTAGTAGCCGCAACAGTACCAGCACCTGGCAACTGTTTGGGAAGCGGATTACCATTATTATTCCATTTTGTAGTTATACTGCCACCACCAACTTTGTGCTTTGTTAACCTTACATTACCTTGAAATGTTGTAGCAGCCATTGTACCATTACCTCTATCTTGTTTTAACAAAGGTTGCTCATTATTATTCCACCTTCTGGTTATACTTCCTCCTCCTTGCAATGGTTTTTGAGCTTTGATATTACCAGAATAACGGCCTACACCTGTATCTCCAAATTCCTTAGGTCGGGAGGTGCCAGAATATCCCATAGCGGCTATTGTTCCAGTCCCGCGATCAGACCTAAATAATGGCTGTCCATTATTATTCCACCTTCTGGTTATAGTCCCTCCTCCTTGTAATGGTTTTTGAGCTTTGATATTACCCGAATAACGACCAACACCCGTGTCTCCAAACTCCTTAGGCCTAGACGTACCTCTATAATTTGAAGCAGCTATTGTACCAGCACCTCTGTCCTTCTTATATAATGGATTACCATTATTATTCCAGTGCCTGAAAATACTTCCTCCTCCTTGCAATCTTTTCTCTGCTTTCAGGTTCCCAGAAAATTGCCCTACCGGGGAGCCGGATGTTTTTTGGGTCAATGTGTTTCCCTGATTATTCCACCTCTTACCTGAAACACTTTTCGCTTTGTGAGGATTGGGATTTTTATGTGGGGGCGTGGGACTTATTCCTATGTACACTCCAGTTCCTACTGATCTATAATCCGGACGTGGGGAGCGATAATTCTTCGTTCTTAGACTTCTCCCCGCAATATCTTTCGAAGTTGAATTTTCTCCACTAAACCTTCTGTCTTTCCCTCTATAAGGGTGTGCCTTTTTGTATCCAAAAACACTTGCACTTGATATACTTGGCGGTGGAGCAGATTTCTTTCCGGGTTTAGACTCCGATTTCCTTGTAGCAGTCCTAATCTTCTTCGGACCATAGGCTCCAAAGACAGCTGCTTCTCCAGTCCCCTTTTTACTATTCCCGAAAGTTCTTATGGGCTTAGGCTGAACGACTGACTTTGCTTTTGTTGAGCTAAACCCTTTCATGATTCTTTGCTCCTGCATTGGCTTACCACCGCCTCCCTTTTCACCACTCCTTGAGATAGTTCGAATCTGGGATGGTTGATACTTTGCTCCTTTAAATCTCTCTCCACTTCCCAGGGCATCTGTTCGCGGACGGGGACTAATCATGTCTTTGTTGCCCCTTGATGGTTTTTCACTCTTATAGTTCCTGGTTCGTATCTTCCTTCCTGCAATGTCTTTTTGGGTTCCTGTTTCACCTTTTCGTTGTTCATGACCCGCATATACATTTCGTTTACGAACCACTTTTTGGGGTGCTGTAGCAGTAACAACTTTAGTAGTTGTCCGTGGTTTTCTAACCTCGGTTGGCTTAGAAACAGTGCGGACATTTTTCAATTGCTGTTTATTGCTATAAGCTCTACGCTCTTCCGTACGAACCCTTCTCCCCAAATATGGATTAGGTTGTGGATAAGAGGGCCTTGGCGCAGTTGACACTGAACGTTGGCGGATACGCTTTCTGCCTGCAATATCTCCCGTTCGGGGCACTTCACCCTTTTTTGTAGCCGTTCGAATCTTAGGAGGCTTGGGGCCAGCTCTGTCAGCTTCTGTTCGGAGCCGTCTTGCGGCATATGGATCCGGTTGAGGACGAGCATAGGTCTCCCTGGGTGTCCTCCTATCTCTTTCTACGCTACGGCCTGTAATATCTCCCTTATAAGGTTTGTCTCCACCTTTTTTAAAGGTCTTTTTTGATTGCTTTAATTGCTTTTTATTGGAATATATTTTCTTGCCTTGCTCTCTCTTCCGCTGTGTTTTTGTCTTCTTTACCTTCTTTGTTTTACCGGGAGTGGTGGCCTCCTGCTTTTCAGGCCGTTCCTGATTACGTGAATCTATTTGGGCATATGACTGCAAACCTATGCCTATAAAAAAGAGCACAAGAAACCCTAGAACATATGTTTTAAAAGAAGTTTGCAAACTATTAAACGGTTATTCCGGACAGTTTCAATTGCCAAAATACTAAAATTCCAGCAAAGCGGTCAATTTTTCTTTTAAACGCGCTTTTGCCAAAAAGTTGTCTTCCAGGCTATTAATAAATGGTACAGGTGTGTCTAAACTGGCTACCCGGGTGACAGGAGCGTCTAAATGCATAAAGCAATTTTCACTTATCCAGGCAGCTATTTCGGCCCCAACTCCTCCTGTTAGTGTGTCTTCATGAAGTATAAGCGCACGCCCTGTTTTTTTTACCGTTTGCTCAACTGCTTCTTTGTCCCACGGCATCAAAGTTCTAAGATCAAGAATATCCATAGAAATGTCAGGCATTTCATCTACGACTTCCTTAGCCCAGTGTACACCCATGCCATAGGTTATGATAGATACGTCTTCTCCCTGATTTACCAACTTGGCTTCGCCAATCTTTACGGAATAGTAATCATCTGGAATAACCTTAGAAACTGAACGATACATTACCTTGTGTTCGAAATACATAACCGGATTAGGATCTTCGATGGCTGCTGTGAGCAAACCTTTGGCATCGTAAGGGTTTGAAGGATACACTATTTTAATGCCCGGAGTATGGAAAAACCATGCTTCATTACTCTGTGAATGGTACGGCCCTGCAGCCACTCCTGCACCTGTTGGCATACGGATAACCACATCCGCATTTTGGCCCCATCGGTAATACGCCTTGGCCAGGTTGTTCACCACCTGGTTAAACCCGCTGGAAACAAAATCTGCAAACTGCATTTCTATCACCGATTTTCTTCCTTTAATTGACATGCCCAGGCCCATTCCAAACAAGGCGGATTCACATAAAGGTGTATTGCGTACACGCTCAGGCCCGAATTGATCAAGAAACCCTTCAGAAACCTTAAACACTCCACCGTAGTCAGCCACATCCTGTCCCATAAAAACCAAATCCTCATACTTCTCCAATGATTGCCTCAACCCATCTGAAACTGCATCCAC
>JAGQYJ010000141.1 GCA_020436145.1 Cyclobacteriaceae bacterium
ACTAATTACTCAGATGAAAAAAATCTTAACTTTAATTGTACTTGCAGGATTTGTGGGAATCACTGCTTGCAACAACGATGATCCAAATCCTTCTGGAGGCAATGAAACTGAAAATGAAGTAGTTTCAGGAGCACTTACTGAGAATACTACTTGGACAGCTGACAGAATTTGGGAGCTGGCTTCCAAGGTAGTTGTTGAAGATGGTGTCACTTTGACTATTGAGCCAGGAACCATTATTAAAGGTAGAACTGGTGAAGGTTCGTTAGCAACAGCTTTAGTTGTTGCAAGAGGTGGTAAGCTAATGGCCGAGGGTACAGCTGAAAAACCTATTATTTTTACTTCAATACTAGATAATATTGAGGTAGGTCAAAAAATGGGAACTAATTTGACCAAGGATGATATCTCAGATTGGGGAGGTCTCATTATCTTAGGTAGAGCACCTATTTCTGCTAAAAATGGTGATACTGAAGCACAAATTGAAGGTATACCTGCAGACGATACATTTGGTGCTTATGGAGGTGATAACCCAACAGATAATTCAGGGACACTTACTTATGTTTCAGTACGTCATGGCGGTGCTTTAATTGGGGAAGGAAACGAAATTAATGGCATTACGCTTGGAGGAGTTGGTAGCGGTACTACAATGGATTACATTGAGGTGTTTGCTACTTTTGATGATGGTATCGAATTCTTTGGTGGTACTGTAAGCCCTACTAATGTTATTATTTCTTTCCAACAAGATGACGGATTGGATATTGATCAAAACTATTCAGGTACTATCACGAACTTCTTAGTACAACATGGTGGTACTACACATGCGGATGAAGGACTTGAAATCGATGGACCTGAGAACTCAACATATGCAGATGGCCTTTTCACACTTAAAAACGGAACTGTAAAAAGAGTTGACGGTGCTAACAACGGTACACCTGCTGATTTGAAATCAAAAGCACAAGGAACTATTGACAACGTTATCTTTACAGGATATCCTTCAGGAAGCGACCTAATCAAAATTGCTGCTTCTTTTGATCCAGATAATGCTTGTGCAGATAAAACAGATGCTTACACTCATTTCACTGCTGTTTCTCCTACACTGAAATTAGTAACTAGCAAATTTTCTGGTGTTACTGTTTACGATTCTGATGATGAAGATACTTGTGACTTGCCTGCAGGTTACCAGGCTGAAGCTGAAGCTATGGCAACTTCTTCAGACAGTGCCGCTGGTGTAGACGCTTCAGTTTTTGTTGACTGGACAGCTGCTTCTATCTCAGGCGTTTTATAATAAAAGCATATTTTACCAAAAGATAATTTTTGGGTGATAGGGGGTGGCCATTTTATGGCGCCCCTTTTTTCTTATAATACTTATAATCAAATAGTTGTATACGGTCTTAACATACAGGTAATATAGACTTAATGAATCGATAAATCCATTCTTTAACCTTCCTCATATGTTGGAAATAATTTTGCACTATCAAATACACCCAAAAAGAATGAAACGAATTTTGATACTACTTGTCGTGGCCACCCTGGTCATGACTAATGCCTTTGCCCAAAAAGGATATTTAAGAGGTAAAGTAATAGACACAGAGATAGGAGAGGGCCTTATTGGAGGCAACGTGTATGTAGAGGGTACTACCAATGGTACAGTTACTGATTTTAATGGCGATTATTCCCTACCTCTTGAGGCTGGAACCTATACCATTGTATTCTCTTCAATTTCTTACAGAACAGTAACGGTAAGCGAAGTAGAAATTAAAACTGGTGAAGTAACTAAACTAGATATTAATATGGAGCCTGATGTGCAACAACTGGAAGGAGTTGTTGTTACGGCCGAGGTTCTTAAGAATTCTGATGAAGCACTTCTTACCGTGCAGAAAAAATCAGTACGTGTTTTGGACGGAATGTCTTCTCAAACTTTTAGTAAGATTGGAGATTCTGACCTATCAGGAGCTATTAAGCGTGTTACAGGGGTTTCTGTTGAAGGCGGGAAATATGTGTATGTACGTGGTCTTGGTGACAGATATACAAAAACTACCCTGAATGGAATGAGTATCCCTGGGTTGGATCCTGATAAAAACTCAGTTCAAATAGACATTTTCCCAACTGCAGTATTGGATAATGTGATGGTCTACAAAACTTTTTCACCTGACTTGTATGGTGATTTCACTGGTGGAGTGGTTGATGTGGAAACCAAAGACTTTCCAAGTGAGAAAACCATGTCTGCATCATTAGGTTTGTCATTTACTCCCGGAGTTCAGTTCAATGATGACTTCATCCTCTATAATGGAGGTAAGCTTGATTGGTTAGGTTTTGACGATGGTACAAGAGCTCTTCCATTTGATAAACAAACAGAAATTCCTTACTTCTATTCAGGAATGAGTTCCAGTGATCAAGCTGAGCTTGAGCGCTTGACTCGTAGCTTTAACCCTGAAATGGGAGTTAAAAAGAAAACTGCCCTACCCAACGGAAGCCTTTCTTTTAACATGGGGAACCAGATTGATCGCAACAAAATGACTCTGGGCTATAACCTTGTGTTGAATTACAGTAACACTTATAAATTCTACGATCATGTAGAATCCAATACTTTCTTTAAAGATGATAATTCAAGTGTTTACAACTTGTCTAAAGAAGACATTAGAAAAGGAGCATTAGGAAAACAAACAGCCATGTGGAGTGGTTTGTTGTCTGGAGCGTTGAAGTTTGATAATCATAGCTTTTCTATCAGCCTGTTAAGAAGTCAGAGCGGTGAAGCAACAGGTGTTAAAAGAATCAGCGATAACTATTTCCAGACATTGGCTACCTTGTCTGAAGATGTACTAACCTATACACAAAGGTCCGTTACCAATGGAATAATTGTTGGAAAGCACAATTTTGACAAATTCCAGTTAGAATGGAAAAATGCTGTCAACTGGTCGCGTGTTTATGACCCTGATTTTAGAATTACTTCTATTGAAGTGTCAAGCAGCGATACAACCCTTAACCCAGGCGTTGGTGCAGGTATCAACAGGTACTATCGCGATTTGAATGAATTCAACGAAAGCTTTAAGGCGGACTTTACAGTACCTTATGCAAGCAATTCAAAGCTTAAAATTGGAGGTATTGGGTCTTACAAAAGACGTGAATATGAAATCTTAAACTACTTTTTCAGACAAGCAGGTGTAGGAAATGTATCTATTGATCCCGATTGGTATCTTCAGACTGAAAACGTGTGGACAGGTGACTCAGGTAATGGAACATATGTAATTGGTAATTTCGAGCCTACTAATTCATTCGATGCCAAGCAAATAAGCTTCGGTGGTTATGCTATGACGGAGCTTTATGTTATGCCCCAACTAAGAGCAATTTTTGGTGTTAGGGCAGAAAAAGCACTTATGTATTACACCGGGCAAAACAACAGCGGATCTGCAGTATATGATAATGAAAAAACACTTGATGAACTGAACTTTTTGCCTTCTGTGAACCTGGTCTACAGCATAGGAGAGAATATGAATCTAAGAGGTTCATTCAACCAAACCTTGGCGCGACCCTCATTTAAGGAAAAGTCAATTGCCCAGATATTTGACCCTATTTCTAAAAGAACATTTATCGGAAACATTGATTTGAAACAAACAAATGTTAATAACATGGATTTGCGATGGGAATATTTTATGAAGCCTGGTGAATTGATATCGGTTTCCGGTTTCTATAAATCATTTCAAAACCATATAGAGCTGGTTTCTTTTGAAACAAATCCAGATAACGTGAAGCCTAGAAATGCCGGAAGCAGTGTGGCTTACGGAGCTGAATTTGAGGTGAAGAAATCTCTTGGCTTTATTACTCCAACTTTGGATAATCTTTCCCTTGGAACAAACATTTCAATTGTTAGATCAATGGTTGACATTAACACTGTTTATGTAGATGAAAGCCAGACAAAAACCGAGAAGCAATTAAGAGAAGAAAACTTAAGAGATGGTGAAAACATTAAAGATACCAGACCTATGGCTGGCCAGGCACCGTATCTTGTAAATGCATATCTTAACTATGCATTGCCTACAGCAGGATTAAATGTAAGCTTGGCTTATAATGTACAAGGAGAAACACTAGCTGTTGTGGGTTCAGGACGGGTTCCGGATGTTTATACAAGCCCATTTCACAGCTTGAATTTCAACATTATGAAAAGCTTTGGTGCTGAGATGAAGTCTAAAGTAACTCTAGGGGTTGACAATATCCTAGAAGACACGAGAGATCAATTATACAAATCATATAATGCTACGGATCAGATCTATGCTACGTATAACCCTGGAAGGCAGTTTTCTGTAAAATACAGCTATACCTTCTAATCAAAAGAACTTCATATAGTAAAAAAAGGGAGCCCATAAAGCTCCCTTTTTTGTTGGCTTGTCAATAGTGTGAAGTGAATACACATTGTTTTTGGGCATCAAAATCATGGTTAATTAAGTTGAATCAGCTATTTTTGGTTTAATGTTAAGAAATTGTTAACTTAACATTACCAAATGTTAATAGCTGTGAGATTTAAAACATTTATAGTACTTTTTTTCCTACTGGGAGCAGTGATATCTGTTCCTTCCCGTGGGGCAAATCCTCCACAGCTCAGATTCGGTATGGATGAGTTTGCCAAGGCTGTTTCTTACTATGCTAAGGAATTTTCTACTCCACAGGCAAAAGAAGTATTGGGGTTGCACCTGGCAAGGTTAGAGAAGAAACAGCTAAAGTATAAAAATGAGCAGGCGTTTGCTGAACATGTGTTCTATTATATTCACAATAGATTGTTGAAGGACTATACTGAATATGCTTCCCTTGACCAAACTCTACAAACAGGATCTTACGATTGTGTTACAGCCACAGCTATGTACTCGCTCTTCTTTTCGGAATTGGATGTTCCTTACACAGTTGTTGAAACGAATTATCACCTGTATATTCTGGTTTTTCCCGGTACCGATAGTGAAGCTTTGATTGAAACCACAGATCCTGTAGCAGGGTTTGTAAGTAATAAAAACGAAGTTGCAGAAAGAAAAGAAATATACCTGAAAGGGAATCAAGAAGTCAGAGCCAACCAGGTGGATCTAAAATGGGATGTTGAACATGCTCTTGGAGGTTCTGAACTTATTGGCCTCTTATTGTTTAACCAAAGCGTGAAACATTACAATTTGGGTAATAAGAACAAAGCTTTGGAATTGGCCAATGAAGCACTTATTTACTATCCCAGTTCACGTATCCGAACATATGTTCAGTTTCTAAAGGGAAATAGCCTGGCTATAAGATAACCCCGTTCCCCTATCACCGAATTCAATTGAATGCTACATATTATCTATTAAGATAACGAACATCTTTATTTGCTGGCCCTATAACTTTGTACTAAAAGTAGTGTACTGCCATGAAGTACGATGAAATTGTAAAAAGCCATCCTTTAGTACTTGTTGATTTCTATGCAGACTGGTGCGGGCCATGTAAAATGATGGTTCCGGTCTTTAAGGAACTTAAATCCTTGTTGGGAGATTCGGTAAAGATTGTCAAAATAGATACGGATCGTAACCAGCAACTTTCTGCAAGGATGGGTATCAGAAGTATCCCTACTATGGTGTTGTATAAAAATGGCCAGCAGGTGTGGCAACAGCCAGGAGCTATGCCTGTGCATGCATTAAAATCAAAAATAGAAGCTTTTCTCTGATGGCTAGTTAATTCGCTTTAGGGCTTCTTTGTGGTCTTTAATAACA
>JAGQYJ010000142.1 GCA_020436145.1 Cyclobacteriaceae bacterium
TGACAGCTTAAAAAAGTAATACCTCCAATAATAGTCCAGAACATCCATTTTTGAACGCCCTTTTTATCCATTCTGTGCCCGGCATCCACAGCCAGTACCATGGTAACACTACTTACAATCAAAATAAATGTCATGATACCAACAAATACCAAAGGGGCATGAAATCCATGTAAAAATGGAAGCGCATCAAACACTTGTTCAGGCACGGGCCACGATTTTGCACTGAAACGAACAAGCCCGTAAGCAATTAAAAAACCTGAGAATGTAAATGCATCGGAAAGAAGGAATAACCACATCATAAGCTTTCCATAGCTTACGTTGAAAGGCGACTTGCCTCCACTCCAATCTGCTGCTGCTGTTACACTTGATGCTGACATACTACTCTATATTAATGATATATTAGTAAAAACACATATAAATAAACCCATAAACCATCGAGGAAATGCCAGTACGTGGCACTTTGTCCCAACTGGAACTGAATTTTAGAAGCTTTGTCTACCCTGTATGCTCTAACCAGCATAATAAGCAGATAAATTAACCCACTAATAAGGTGAAAACCATGAACCCCCATGAGCACATATAGAAATGAACCTCCGGGGTTGCCTACAAAATAAACCTGGTTCTCCACCAAAATGCTCCACACCCATATTTGGGATATAAGGAAAACAGTTCCCAGAACCAGGGTAATAATCAAACCCAATCGGGTTTGATTCAATTCTTTATTTTTTGCTGCCCGAACTGCCCATTGAACGGAAACACTACTTAAAACCAAAATAATGGTACTCACAAGCAATTCAACAGGTAAGTTATAGTTAAGCCAGTTACCTTCAGCCTGCCTTACAACAAACCCACTGGTAAGTGATGCAAACACCATAACAATGGAAACCATAAACAACCACAGAATAAACTTCTTAGGGTTGATGGACAACTGCTTCTTGGGTGCGCCTGCTATTTGTACATTCGAAACCATTATAATTTATCCAGTAAAAAAGCTATTTGAACAATAGGTAAATATAAAAACGAACCAAACATAATGGAACGTGCTGCTTTGTTAGCGCTTGATTCACCGCTTAAGCATTGCTTCATTAAAAAGAATGTTTGGGAGAAAAACAAAGCGCCACACAACGTAACCACAAATGCAGAGTATATACCGGTAATACCAAACTGGGCAGGTAAAACTCCCAATGGTACCAACACCAGTGTATAAATCATGATCTGGAAAGCTGTGTTCAAATCTCTACGACCTCCGGCAGGCAGCAATTTAAAGCCTGCTTTCTTATAATCTTCATCGGCAACCCAGGCAATGGCCCAGAAATGAGGAAACTGCCATATAAATTGCAATCCGAAGATGACAACTGCTGGCAGGTCAATCCTTCCTGTGGCAGCTACCCATCCTAACAAAGGCGGCAGGGCTCCAGGTATGGCTCCAACAAATACTGCAATTGGCCCTACCCTCTTCAATGGTGTGTATACGAACCCATATAACACCAACGACAATAATGAAAGTGAAACTGTTAGCCAATTGGTGGCTATGGCCAGAATGGTCAAACCAACAACACCAATTAGAATGGTAAATACTACTGCTTCTTTAATGGAAATACGGTTGGTTGGTAAAGGTCGTTTTTGCGTTCGTTTCATTAAAGCATCATATTCTTTTTCAAGAATCTGATTGATGGTAACTGATGCTCCCGACACCAATAATCCACCAAGGAACAACAAACCTAATGTTGCCCAGCTAAAATTAGTAGCTCCTAATGTGTAGCCAAAAGCAGAAGAAAATGCAACCAGAAACGAAAGCCTTAACTTTAAAAGCTCGATATACGCTCTTATCCGCTCTTTAACGCCTAATGAAACATTTATTTGCAGTGTAGTATCCACGTTTGCGTTTATTCTACTTTAATTCCAGTATCTCCCTTTTTCTCCTTTTCAGCCAATTCCTGTTCATGTGGCAAGTTCGATTCAGGAGTTTCTGAATAAGGAACAGTTTGCGGGATAAAATCATCCTTTGCTCCCGGCTTACTATAATCGTATGGCCAACGATATACCTTAGGAATTGCCCCCGGCCAGTTGCCATGTCCAGGATTGATAGGGGTTGTCCACTCCAGAGTATTTGATTTCCAAGGATTAGGGGTAGCTTTTTTACCCTTATATATGCTGTAGAAAAAGTTAAAAACGAACACTAATTGAGCTAGAAAAGTGACACCTGCCGATATAGTTATGAATGCATTGAGGTCAGCAAATGTGCTGAACGCATCAAAATTGGTAAATGAATAGTACCTTCTTGGGAACCCGGCAATACCGATATAATGCATGGGGAAAAACACCGAATAAATACCGATGAAGGACACCCAAAAATGGATATAGCCAAGCTTTCTGTCCATCATACGGCCAAACATCTTAGGAAACCAATGGTACACACCCGCCACCATTCCAAAAAAGGCAGCACTACCCATTACTAGGTGGAAGTGTGCCACCACAAAGTAAGTATCGTGCAGCTGAATATCGAGAGCAGCATTACCCAGGAAAATTCCGGTAATACCTCCTGCGATAAAGAAAGAAACCAAACCTATTGAGAACAACATGGCCGGTGTAAATACGATATTCCCTTTCCACAAGGTTGTAATATAATTAAATGCCTTAATAGCTGAAGGAACAGCAATAATTAATGTCAGCAGCACGAAGATAGAACCCACAAAAGGATTCATACCTGAAACAAACATATGGTGTGCCCATACAATAAATGACAAAAATGCTATGCCCAGCATTGAACCAATCATAGCTCGGTAACCAAAAATTGGTTTACGCGAATTGGTAGAAATAATCTCTGAAGTAATTCCTAATGAAGGCAGAAGTACAATGTAAACTTCCGGATGACCCAGAAACCAGAATAAGTGCTGAAAGAGAACAGGACTACCACCCATATTAGGAAGGGCTTCACCACCAATATATATTTCAGAAAGGTAAAAGCTTGTTCCGAAGCTTCTATCCAGAATGAGCAATAGCGCAGCTGATAATAACACAGGGAAGGATAATAATCCCAAAATAGCTGTAAGGAAAAATGCCCAAATGGTTAATGGCAGTTTAGAAAACGACATACCATCGGTTCTCATATTAATTACCGTAGCTATATAATTGATACCTCCCAGCAGAGTGGATACAATAAACAACGCCATAGCTACTAACCAAAGTGTCATACCTAAGCCTGATCCGGAAATCGCTTGCGGTAAAGCACTCAGAGGCGGATATATCACCCAGCCTCCAGAAGCCGGCCCTGTGGAAATAAACATAGACGAGAACATGATAACACTGGATGTAAAAAAGAACCAGTAGGAAAGCATATTCATAAAGCCGGATGCCATGTCGCGTGCACCTATTTGAAGTGGGATCAGGAAGTTACTGAACGTACCGCTTAAGCCGGCAGTAAGTACAAAAAACACCATTATGGTACCATGCATTGTTACCAATGCCAGGTAAAACTCTGTGTCCAGTTTTCCTATTCCTGTAGCAGCATCAATGTTAATCCATTCACCTAAAAACGGACGTAACCATGCCATATCCATATTGGGGAAGCCCAACTGAAGCCTGAAGATAAAAGAAAGGATACCTCCAATCAATGCCCAAACAATACCTGAAATCAGGAACTGCTTAGCTATGGTTTTGTGGTCGGTGCTAAAAATGTACTTTGATATGAAGCTTTGCTCGTGATGCCCGTGGTCATCATGCTCCATTACATCCGTTAATTCTATATGAGCGGTCGACATAATAACAGTGTTTATTTCTTATAGTGAAGAATCTTTCGATTCACTTGTTTCAATTCCAGACGATATCATGGCTACTTCTTTCAACTCTTCAGGTACCTGCGACATATACTCAGGATTTAGAGATAACCATGTTTTCTGCTCCTTTTTCCATGCTTCATAGTCGGCAGGTTCATCAACCACTACAAGCATGCGCATAGAAAAGTGCCCTTTTCCACATATTTCGGTGCAGGCCAGTTCATAATTAAAATCAGGATTGCCTGTTTCTTTACGCATATCTTCTGTTGACTTGGACGGCACAAACCAAAACTGTGTTGGCATACCCGGTACGGCATCCATTTTCAATCGGAAGTGTGGTAAAAACACACTATGCAACACATCTCGTGCTCTGATCTTTAAAAGAACCGGCTTTCCTTTGGGCAAATGCAGCTCTCTTGGCACAAAATCGTCTAACGAATTCTTATCAGAAAGATCCATTCCAAATGCATTGGAAGCATCTATTTTTCTGTAATCATAGCGCCCCAGCTTATTGTCTTCACCCGGATACCGGACCCTCCATGCAAACTGGGCACCCATTACCTCAATCACTTCAGCTTCTTGTGGAGCAGGTGAAGTGATATTATTCCATACCTTCAATCCATACAAAATAAGAACAGTAAGCACAACAGCAGGCACAAGTGTCCAAACCAATTCAAGTTTGTGGTTATCAGGATAATAAGTGGCTGTAGAATTCTTTTTGTAGCTATACCTGAAAGCAAAATAGAACAATAGAATTTGGGTTAGTACGAAGGCAACTCCTGTAATACCCATGGTAATCCAAAACAGCTTATCCGTAATCACACCATGATCAGAGGCAACTGGTAAGTGGTAATCGCCAAACCAAGAATATGAAAACCAAAGCGTGATGATTCCTGAAACAATCAGGAAGATCAACATAAGGCTGGCATTTACCTTATTGCTGCCAGCATCCACATCGGTTTTGGAGCCTTTGGCTACTCCAATTAAAGTGGTTAGTTTAAAGATCATAAAAAGTATGACCAGTACTAATACCACACTTATGCCTAATAACAACGTTTGCATATCAATATTATATTAAGTCACTTGTTGCACTAATAAAAAATTAAATATGGTGGTGCAGGCTCTCCTCCAACGTAGGGTGATTCTTAGGAATAAGCAAATGCTTGGATAAATTGCTAAGCGTAATCCATAAGAAAGCACCTAAATAAATAAGTGTTGTTCCAATTTCCATGAAACCAAAACCACCATCAAACTTCATTGTTCCCGGGGTAACCATCAGATAGAAATCCAACCAGTGCCCCGCAATTACTACAACGGCCGCAATTTTCATGGTTGGAAGCTTTCTTTTGGAATCCCTTGTCATCAGGAACAAGAAAGGAAACACAAAATTTACAAAAAGATTTATAAAGAACACAGGTCTGTACTGACCGGTTGTCAATCTCTGAATGAAATACACCGATTCTTCCGGAATATTGGCATAGTAAATAAGTAAGAACTGAGAGAACCACAGGTACGTCCAGAAAACAGTAAACCCAAATACGAACTTGCCGAGATCATGCAGGTGATTCTCATTTACGATAGACAAATAGCCGTTTTCCTTTAATACAATCACTATCAGTGAAATAAACGCCAGACCGGCCACCCACCAACTGGAAAACACATACCAGCCAAACAGTGTACTGAACCAGTGCGGGTCAATAGACATTACCCAATCCCATGCACTTATTGATGATGAAACGGCAAAGAAAACCAGGAACCATGCAGAGCTGCTTCTTATTTGTTTCCATCGGCTCACACCGGGAGCTTCAGAATCTTCAGCAAAGATTCTCTTCTTCATGTAATAGAAGAAAACAATCCAAATTCCGAAGAAAGCCACCATTCGTGCCAGGTAGAAAGGAAGGTTTAAAAATCCTTTCTTACCATCAATTATGGGGTC
>JAGQYJ010000143.1 GCA_020436145.1 Cyclobacteriaceae bacterium
AATGCAACTAAGCAAAAAGGACCTTGAACGAAGAAATGCTAAAGAACAAATGAAACAATTGGGTATCAATCCTTACCCATCGGAATTGTTCCCGGTAACTCATTATGCCAAACAGATCAAGCAGGAGTTTGATGAACGCAAGGCGGATGAGTTTAAGGAAGTGACTTTGGCTGGGAGGATTATGAGCAGGCGAATTATGGGTTCTGCTTCGTTTGCTGAGTTGCAGGACTCAACAGGCCGCATCCAGTTTTACGTTCGCAGGGATGATATTTGTCCTGATGAGGATAAGAATTTGTACAATACCGTTTTTAAGAAGCTGATTGATATTGGTGATATTGTGGGTATCAAAGGTTTTGTGTTTAAAACGCAGGTAGGAGAAACCTCTGTTCATGTAACCGAGTTGACCGTACTTACCAAGTCGTTAAAACCATTGCCCCTTCCTAAGACTGATGCGGAAGGCAATGTACACGATGCGTTTACAGACCCTGAATTACGCTACCGTCAGCGGTACGTAGATTTGATTGTTAATCCTAAAATTAGAGAGACATTCAAAAAGCGCACACAGCTGGTAAATACCATGCGTACTTATTTGAATGACAAAGGCTATCTGGAAGTTGAAACACCCATACTTCAACCTTTGTACGGTGGAGCGGCTGCCCGGCCATTCAAAACCCATCATAATACGCTGGACATGACCTTATACCTTCGTATAGCCAACGAGTTGTATTTGAAGCGACTCATTGTTGGTGGGTACGATGGTGTATATGAATTTTCTAAAGATTTCAGAAATGAAGGCATGTCCAGGTTCCACAACCCTGAGTTTACGCAGGTAGAGCTTTATGTTGCATATAAAGACTACAACTGGATGATGGAGCTGGTAGAGGAAATGATCGAGAAGGTAGCGATTGATCTTCATGGCACTACCAAAGTTCCTGTAGGGGATAAGGAAATTGATTTCAAGCGCCCCTGGAAGCGATTTACTATGTTTGAAGCTATTGAGCATTTTACGGGAATTGATATTTCGGAAATGGACGAGGCTCAACTAAAAGAAACGGCCAGGAAACTTAATGTGCCTGTTGATGATACCATGGGAAAAGGAAAACTAATTGATGAAATCTTTGGCGAGAAGTGTGAGGGTAATCTCATTCAGCCAACATTCATTACAGACTATCCTGTGGAAATGTCTCCTCTTGCGAAACGGCACAGAACCAAAGAAGGTTTGGTAGAGCGTTTTGAAGCTATTGCCAATGGCAAGGAGATATGTAATGCGTTTTCTGAATTAAATGACCCAATTGACCAACGTAGACGTTTTGAAGAACAACTTGAGCTGGGAAAACGAGGAGATGCAGAGGCTATGACGTTGGATGAAGACTTTTTGCGTGCCATTGAATATGGTATGCCGCCTACCGCAGGACTGGGCATTGGAATCGATCGCCTGGCTATGATCATGACCAACTCTAAATCGATTCAGGATGTGCTTTTCTTCCCTCAGATGAAACCTGAGAAGAAATCAGTTGTTCTATCTGAAGATGAGGAAATGGTACTAGGCTTGTTAAAAAAAGAAGGTAAGATGGACCTGGAAATCCTAAAGAGTGCGGCTAACCTTAGCAATAAAAAATGGGATAAAGCTATAAAAGGGTTGACCAGGCATGAGCTTGCAGTTGTTAAAAAAACGGATACCAGCTTAGATGTAATCCTTCTCTAGGCTACTAGTATCCATAACTATCTGAAGCATTTCGTTTCTTGGACAACTTCAGATCCTGAAGAAGTGAGGACTTGGCTTTGATGGTGAAGTTATAAGATTGATAGCGACCGTTGGGAATCCAGCTTAATGTCATGTCCCAGCAGTGCAAATCACGAACAATATTGAAACGTGCTTCATTAAATTTTTTCTTTTCAAAATCATAGCCGGACTGGAAGGTAATTTTCCATTTTTCGGTCAGGCTTAAATCGCCATTAAATCGAAGCGATTGCGTAACCTTTCCTTCAATAAAACCTGTTTTTGAATAATTGAGATTATACGTTAACCTAATGCTCCATGGTACATTGAAGTCAACATATAAATCAGGATTGCTGATAAATTCATTAAGTTCTGCCTCTTCTTTAAAAGAATTGGTTTCAATATTGTCTACCCCTTGCGAAAGGCTCCTGGTGGAACTACCACTACTCTCGGTTCCTGAGCTTCCCCTTTGTTTGGCCTGAAAACCTGTGTTTACAGAAATGTTTAGCTTAGAGAGCCTACCCAGTCCTTGCCCATTGTTCCAGGCATATTGGTCATACTTTGTCTGGTATATTTTTTCGGTATCAGTTCCTTCATTCAAAATACTGTCCACGTGGTAAACATAGGGGTCGATGCTACCTGTAAAATTGAGGCTAAGCCCCGTTGTTTTTATTGACTTACCAAGCTCTTTGTTTTTTAACAGATCGGTAGTAGCACGAATGGAAACTGGTGATAACTTAAATTCTTCTGCAGCCATATTATAGCTTGTGCTCGCACCAAAGTTTCTCAAAATAGCCACCTTTTCAGCTTTCCCGGTCGTATCTTTTCTGCTTTTATATTTCATTTCCAGTGTATTGGTAATACTTAATGAAATACTGGAACTTTCCCCCATTCCAGGGCCTGCACCGTACACAAATCCAGAGTAATGGGAGAGGGTCCTGGTATTGCCCTCAGCATCGCTCTGCACGGTCTGGTAGTACCCATACTTTTCATCTCCAAAATCAGGTCTGTACGAGTACGAAATGGAAGGTGTCATCATATGCCGAATAGCCTGAATACCATATTCCCTTTTAAATACAACCGTACCATAAATACGCGTATTAAATGAAGCACTGGTGCTATAGGATCGGATAGCATTAAAACCGGATACAGTATCCGTTTCAATTTCATTGGTTTGATCGTTATAGGAGTAATTTAATTTTTTAAAATACCATATTTCATCATAGTTGATGGAAGGGCTTATGGTAAAGTACTTTAATGCTTTAAAAGAGGCAGAAATTGGAATACTGTGTTTAACACCATTGGAGCCCTGATCAAGCAGGTACGGAAGTGTTTCACCATTTATATCAAATATGGAATCCTTTGTGGTTAACTCACCTTCATCATCGAGCACAGACACACTCAATTTATTGGTAATCTTATTAGTGGCAGCCATCGAATATCTGAAATTTATTTTTTCATACCATTTATTACCACTGCTGGTCTTGCTTTTAAAGGGGTAAATGTTCTGGACGTTGAAAGTCAGGTCGGGAAGTAATAAATCTGCTTGCTTGGTCTTTAAGTTTTGATTGAATCTTCCGCTTAGGCCCAAACTAAAAGGTGTGCCACTAAAAGTCTTTGAATAGGAAACAGAAGAGCTGGCATTGGCCTGGGTCTGTTCTTCAACGCTGTAAAGTTGATTGTTTACATTATAGGTTGAGGTTTGATAATTTACATTGGCACTAAATCTTCCTGTTCCTTTGGTTTCAGGTGTGTGAGACCATGTTAATTTAAAGTCATTACGAATATCGTCATTAAGAGTAGTCTCATTTTCTTGTTTGAATCGGGTAAAATTGGCAGTGAAATTGCCTCGGAACCTGTACCTTGCATAGTACTGTGAACCTGCTCTTAGCGCCCAGCCCCCTTTGGTATAAATATCGCCCGTAAGGTCAAGATTTATATAATCATTAAATGCAAAATAATAACCACCATTTTTCAAATAGAATCCTCTAAGTGTTTCTTCCCCAAAATCAGGAAAAATAACACCTGATGTTCGGTTTTGCTGGTCCGGGAACATTCCGAAGGCAAAACCAAGCGGGGTAGGAACATCATGAATAATCATATTAAAAGGGCCGGAAATCATCTCCTTTTCAGGTATTACCTTGACCTTGGTTGCCCTGATACTGTAGTGGGGGTGGGCTAGGTTACAGGTTGTATACAATGTTGTCTGGTTAAACAATTCACCCTTTGCATTCTTGAATACTTTGTCCGAATGAATGAATGCATCTCCCTGGGTTGTCACCAACCCACTAATTGTAGCCTTTTCAGTTTTAAAATTGTATTTGATTTCCTCAGTTTCATAGACCTCACTTCCATTCTTGAAAATGGGTTTGCCCCTGACTTTTCCAGTGGAGTCTGCCACCCCATAGGCCTGCATATAATTCTCCTCCCAGTTTATGTTAATTTCTTCTGCATCCAGCGCAATAGGCTTGTAATCTATTTTCCCACTTCCATAAATTTTAACATTATGCGTCTTCATATTCAGTGTAATGGAGTCATTGGCAACATAGTGAACAGTAGTTTTTATATCGCCAACCGGTGGTTTCTTTAGCGAATCTGTCCGTGCAATAGAAACTGAATCGGCAGTTAGTACAAGGGATGAATCTGATACCGCAGTCTTGACGCTTTCCGTTGGTTGTAATTTAACTGAATCGGGTACTGTGACCGGAATGGTGTCATTTGACATGGAAATAAGTGAGCCTTTCGAGCGTTGAATGGAAGTGCGAGTGCTATCAGGAAGTATTTGAGAATTGGCCTGAAAATTGAATAACAAAAGAAAAAAAGCCGAAAAAATAACCAGTTGAAGTAGGGTAAAGCGGTTCAATTTATTATCTGTATCCTTCTGATTCTCGGTTTTTTTTAGAAATTTGTGTAAAGGTATTTCAATAACTTCGAACCAGCGTGATATGTTACGGAAAATTAGCATTATAGGCCTTTCGGCAATAATCGTGCTAGGGTCGTTTAGCACTTTAGAGAAAAGAGCCAATAAGGTTGACCGGGTAGTAATAGATGCCGGCCATGGAGGAAAAGATCCGGGAACACATGGTAATATTTCTCAGGAAAAGGAAATTGCATTGCAAATTGCCCTTAAGTTGGGAGGTACAATCGAGAAATATTTGCCTGATGTAGAAGTAATCTATACCCGCGATGATGACAATTTCGTTGAACTGGAAGGCAGGGCGTATATTGCTAATAAGAATGGAGCAGATTTATTTATTTCCATACATTGCAATGCCGTTTCTAATGCTAAAATATATGGAACTGAAACGTATGTGATGGGGTTGGATAAAGTAGAAGGGAACCTTAGCGTTGCAAAAAAGGAAAACTCTGTAATCTTTTTGGAAGAAGACTACGAGACCAAGTATGAAGGATTTGACCCTGGTTCTCCTGAATCGATGATATTGCTTACGTTGCAGCAGACAGCATACCAGGAAAACAGTCTGGACCTGGCGGCTAAAATTGAAAAACAGTTTCAGGAACGCGCAGGTAGAAGAAGCAGAGGAGTTAAAATGGCTCCTTTTTGGGTGCTTTGGAGAACCTCTATGCCCAGTGTTTTGGTAGAAACTGGTTATCTTACCAACTCAAACGAAGAAATTGATTTGAACGACCCATTAAAACAAGAGTATATTGCATCCGGAATTTTTAGGGCCTTCCGTGATTATAAACAGGCTATAGACTCAATGAATTAACTAATTAATGGCTATATCTAAAGAAGTAAAGGTTGGTGTTTTTGCTGTTTTGGCAATTACGGTTCTCTACCTGGGGTTTAACTATCTGAAAGGGGTAGATTTTTTAGCAAGCACAAATAAGTACTACGTTATTTATGATGATGTTGGAGGATTG
>JAGQYJ010000144.1 GCA_020436145.1 Cyclobacteriaceae bacterium
CTATTCGAACTGCTGTACGTGAAGCTTTCAATTGGTTTAAGGAGAACGGCTATTTAGATAAGGAATGAGTAGGTATTCGGTAAAAGACAAAGTAGCCATTGTAACTGGCTCCAGCCAGGGAATAGGTAAGGCTATTGCCATAGCGCTTAGCGCTAAGGGTGCTAAAGTGGTATTAAATAGCCGTAGTTTGGAGCCCTTGCAAAAGACAAAAACAGAACTCAAGGAGATGGGCTACGATGTGCTGGCAGTTCAGGGGGACGTTTCGGTCTATGATGACTGTGAACGTTTGGTTAAGGAAACTGTTGACACTTTTGGGCAAATAGATATATTAATTAATAATGCTGCCATTTCATCTGAAGGAAGTATTGAAGATACATCGCCCGAGGTATTTGAGAAAATGTTTAAGATAAACCTGATGGGGGTTATTAATCCGACCAAAGCTGCACTTTCTTATATCAGGAAAACCAAGGGAAGCATAGTTTTTACAGGAAGTATTTCCGGCTTTATGGGCTTGCCCAATTATTCGGCTTATTCGTCCTCTAAAATGGCATTGACCTCATTGGTGCATGCGTTAAAATTAGAATTGGTTGGCACCGGTGTTCATGTAGGGCTGAATTATGTTGGCTTTACAGAGAATGAAGAGCAAAAAACATTTATTACGGCTGAGGGTAAATCGGAAGTGGTTCCGGTTCGTAAGCAGTTTGCAAAGATGTCGAGGGAGAAAGTGGCTAAACACTTTGTAAAGGGGATTGAAAGAAGAAAGTACAAGCAAACATTAACATGGCTGGGAAAATTCATAAGGGTTGGTTTGCAGTATTTCCCGCAAATTTTTGAAATGGCAATGACACTGGCATGGAAAAGGATACAAAAAAAGAGGCATGGTATTTAATGTTAGTTTGGTGTTCTTACAATTTTTGGACTACTTTAAACAACAAAAGAAACGGTTATGAAAAAGATAAACTGGCCTGACCACCTTATCAATTTTCTTGTGGTAATAGTGGGTATAACAGTTGCATTTCAATTAGGTAACTGGAAGGAGTTGAGGAAACAGCACCAGGTGGAAAAGCAATATGCTGAAAGTTTTCTTCGTGATTTAAAAAAGGACGTTGCTCAACTGGACTCGTTGCATCATTATGATAGTATTCAATTTAATGCTTTGGTCAAGATATTCAGGTTGAAAAAAAATAGTGAGCCATTTGACTCACTCGATTATGCATTGAATCAATTGGGTCAATTCAATAATTTCTCATCTTATAATGCCACGTACGAATCGCTGAAAGCGTCTGGAAAATTTGAAGAAATGTGGGATTTAGAAACCCGTATTGCCATTTTGGATAACTACATTACCACTTACAAAAACATGAAAGATATCGAAACCTATCTGCAAAAGAATTTCGATACCAATGTACTTCCATATTTTATTGATGAGATGATTTTTAAGAATGTAGATAGGAGACAGGAGCAGGTTCTGGAACCCCATTTCAAAAATATTCTGGCATTGCATTTATCATTTCTTCAACAAAAAATCACTGCTACCAATGATTTAAGACTAAGCACGCAACATTTAGAGGAGCGTTTCAAGAAACTAACAGAAAAATAAACTATGAGTGAATTTGATGATAAGGCAGCTACCTGGGATGAAAACCCTGATAGAGTAAGACGAGCGGTTGAAATAGCCAATTACCTGAAAGAACATACTAGCCTCATTGGTGTAAAAAAAGCCATGGAATATGGAAGTGGAACCGGTCTACTAAGTTTTGCATTGCAAGACACACTACCGGATATCACCTTAATGGATGGCTCTGAAGAAATGACTAAAGTAGCACAGCAAAAGGTGAACGACCAAGATGTGCATAATCTTCATCCTTTGCATTATGATTTAATGGAGCAACCACTTCCGAAAGAGCGTTACGATTTAATTTTCATATTGCAAACCCTTCATCATATAGATGACACTACCGGTTTTATTGAAAGAGCATATAATTTATTGAACCGGGGAGGCCAGCTTGCTATTATCGATTTGGAAAAAGAAGATGGAAGTTTCCATGATGGGCCGTTTCATGGACATAAGGGCTTTGTTCGTAAAGAACTTGAAAGGCAACTTACGTCCACCGGTTTTTCTATTGAGCATTATGGGGTGTGTTGGAAGATTGAAAAAGAAATAGAAGGCCACAAAAAGGTGTTTCCTTTATTTATGATCATTGGTAAGAAATAGCTTATTGCTCAATTATACTTCGTTCCACTTTGTTCGAAATTGGAGGAATGCTTTGAAGGTAGGTGAAAATAGCAGCTGCTTCCTTTTGCGTAAGTTGTGTATATGGCATCATGGGATACCGCAATGCTTCTTGTCCATCTACAATTCCAAAACGAACCGCTTTTACAAATTGACCTTCTGTCCAGGCACCTATCCCTGTTTCATTATCTGGTGTTAAATTGGGAGTTATCATTACATCACCCTCCATATTTAATAGCTTATTTCCACCTCCAAAATACCCTTTGCTATTTTCAGGCATTAGGTAATCGACAGTTTTAAAATCGGCTGAATGACATGAAAAACAGTCAAGATTTAAAGCAAGATACTTACCTAGCTCCACCTTGTTTGTTGTGTCAGGCATAGCAATAACTTGATCAGGCATTGGAAATGGCTTAAAAGCAACCGTACATAAAAACTTGGTCAAAAAAGAAGGTTTGCTTTCCTGGTCAGGTGTAGGATCAGCTGATACTATGGGGTCGTCAGACCTGAGGAAAGAAACAATAGCATCAACATCCTCATCAGCCATATTAGGCAATTTAGCCATATAAGGTGGAGCATATGCTCCATTTTTCCTGATGCCTGTTCGTAACAGATAGATCAGTTCACCATCTGTCCAGTTTCCAATTCCATATGTTTTGTCCTGGGTTATATTTAATGAATAGATTTCTCCAAATTCAGGTGGCCCATCCAACATTAGCTTACCGGTTAACTTGCCTGTTTCAGAACTCATATGACAACCGGCACAAAGCATAGTAGCCAGTTTTTTACCACGTTGAACACTTTTTGGTGTACTGATAACCGTATGATTAACAGCTTGTGTTTCATACACTGGTATTCCGCGAAAATTAATAATTAAAAAAATGGCAAAGAGTATTAATACAATGCATAGCAGAGTAATGCCTACAATCTTAAGTAGTTTTTTCATAGTGGTTAAGGTTGGGTCAAATGCCTAATAACTTAATCTAAAAGATAAGTTCAATCAAAAATATAAAAACTACCTGAATTTGAGAGAGTTGTGCTTATTTACCCCCTTATAAAGACCCAGTTTGATTCATCCGACTGACCCGGGTCATAGGCATAACCATTAACATCAAATGATTTCATCAACTCGGGATCCGCTATTCTGTTTTTGATTATGTAGTTGGCCATTACTCCACGGGCATTTTTAGCATAGGTCATCAGCACTTTGTAAACCCCATTGCTAAAGTCTTTAAAGATTGGAGTTATAATCCTACCCTTTAGCTTCTTTTCGTTTACAGATTTATAATACTCTGTGGAAGCAAGGTTCACTAAAGTCTTTTCTTCTTCAAGGTCTTCGTTTAACCTCTTTGTTATTTTGTCACCCCAAAACTGGTAAAGGTTGTTGTAGCTATAGTATTTAAGCTTTGTTCCCATTTCCAGGCGATAAGGCTGAATTAAGTCGAATGGTCTTAGTACGCCATGCAAACCTGAAAGAATTCGCAAATGCTTTTGAGCAAATTGCAGGTCTTCTTCATTCATTTCTTTCGCATTGAGACCTCTGTACACTTCACCATTAAACGCCAGCACTGCCTGCTTGGTAGCTTCTTTCTTGGGATTTGAAGTCCACATTTGGTATCGATCAACATTCAGTGTTGAAAGATCCTTACTTAGGCCCATAAGCTCACCTAATTTTTTAGCAGAAAAAGAACGCATCTTTTTAATAAGCCGCTCGGATTCTTCTGCAAAACCGGGTTCTGAAAAACTCTGGGTTTTAGAAGGCGATTCAAAATCGAATGATTTGGCAGGTGAAATGAGTAATAGCATGATAAAAAATGGTTTGTGGGTGTAAAAATAGTAAATATGAACCAAGGATGTCGTTCAATAATTTCTATGATCCCATAGATAAAGCAGTGCGCTGTATTTCAGTTCATTAGTTGTATTGTGACTGAATTTATCTTAACTTTTCCTGTTCAACCTTAACCTCAATTAAAATCATGGCACAGGAAAGAAAATTCCAGGGTACCAGTGTAACCAAAGCCCCTTCATTAAGCTTCATTCGAAATATTGCCCATCCGGTTGTTATAATCTGGTTCGTATTATCAAGTGCAGCAACGCTTGGTTATGGCTATTATATTGAAGAATTAAATTTTTCAAAAATGAGTGTGTGGTCGCTACTTGGCACACTTATCCAGGAGTTTATTGTTATTGCCCTAATTCTTGGCCTCGTTGTGCTTTATATTCATGACAGGTTTCAGAAGGACTACCCTGTGCAGCGAATGTTCCCCATCGTTATTTGGGGAAGGAAAATACTAGTAAAGATGGGTCCACTTTTACGCCAGTACCTTTTTCTCAATGATCAGGAGGAAACACCCTATAATCGTATTACACGTAATTGGGTGTACGAATCTTCCTTAGGAGTACGAAATACCATAGGCTTTGGCAGTCAGATAGATATGGATAAAGTAGGCACTACGTTGATCATGCCTGCTACGTTCACGAATATGAAATCTAAAACCGGAGAAGAAATTGGACGTTCGTATGAAACTGTTATAGGAAAACATACAGGCGTTGAGACCGTTACGCTCAAACATTTTGTAAACATAAGTGCCATGTCTTTTGGAGCACTTTCGTACCGTGCTCATGCGGCACTGAACCTGGGAGCTAAAATGGCAGGTATCATGCACAATACCGGTGAAGGTGGCCTGGCACCATGCCATGAATACGGAGGAGGTGATTTAATCTTTCAGATCGGAACCGCCAAATATGGTATTCGTGATGATGATGGAAATCTGGATGATAATTTGCTTAAAGAAATGGCCAATCATCCTCAGGTAAAGATGTTTGAAATAAAGTTAGCCCAGGGGGCCAAACCCGGGAAAGGCGGGATGTTACTTAAAGAAAAGATTACCAAGGAAATTGCTGAAATCCGTAAGATACCGATGGGCAAGGATGCATATGCCCCGGCACGCCACAAAGAGGTTACCGATGTAGCTGATCTTTTTGATTTTATTGATCATGTACGTGGCATTGTTAAAAAGCCGGTTGGTATTAAAATGGTCATTGGCCATACGGCTGAGATTGAAGAAATAGCCAAGGCTATGAAAGAGCAACCTGGTCGTGGGCCGGATTATGTAGTGATAGATGGAGGTGATGGAGGAACTGGAGCCGCCCCGCATGTACTTAGTTCATATGCAGGCTTGCCCATGAAACAGGCTATAGCTGTGGCCGACTGGGCATTTAAAAGTCATGAGGTACGCGATAAGATTGTACTCTTTGCCAG
>JAGQYJ010000145.1 GCA_020436145.1 Cyclobacteriaceae bacterium
AATGAATACAAATTAAAAATACCGTTGACAAGTTTTCTTCCATCATATTGGGTATCAAACCCGTCAGTAGCATCTTCCCTAAAATGTACATATGTTCTATCAACGGTATCTGCTTTTGCCAATGAAACAATTAAAATATTTTCCTCTCCATCTTCAGAAGAACGTAAAAAGGAAGTTGAAGAAGTAGCTTTAGAGGACTCCGGAATTGATAGTGTGGGGCTGGAACCATTGGTTTGCACCCAAAACGCCTGACCTGATGCAATCAATCCATTTGTAAGATTACCTGTAGAACCGTTCCAATAATCATAGCTTGAGGTGGTAGTATTCCAAACAGCCACTGTTCCACTAACACTTCCATTTCTTGTCATTAAATCCCAATCAACAGTAGACGGAAACGGATTATTGACCAAATTCCATCCATCATCCGTAGGACTTCCTGTATTTGTATAGGTAATCGGCATTGATTGACTCTGCTGATTTAAACTACCTGTAAAATTTATTGTAACCGGCATTTCCTCAGCCCTGGTCCACATAGAATATCCCCTGGAATTTGAAATCGAACTTCCGAATGTTGATTGCAGTACCCAGCCATTGTCAACTCCCCCAGTCACCGTTTCATTATAATATGCCAGGTCGTTACCATTTATAGTAAACCCTGCCCCAGTTATCTGGGAAACCGTTGCTCCACTTACTGCTGTTCCAAAATTTCTCCAAACATCTCCTCCTCCATTAAAATAACGCTGAATCACCACATTACCGGTAATAGAAGCATCCGATGGGATTGCATTTATTCTGGCAGAATTACTTCCTGAGGTAGAAAGCACCGTAAAAGCACCAGAGCCTGATCCATCTGCATCAAAAGTTGCCCCCGATCCCAGGGTCATGGCTGTGTTCAAATTGGATGTTGCATTATTGGATACCGTTGCACCCGAATTCGTTATGCTTAGATTATAAAAATTTATTGCATTTGAGCCAGATATATTTTGGGCATTTATACCGTTATAAGTGACCGTACCATTCACATTACTAAAAGTACCATTGTTTGCAAAATCGCCTGCAACTGTAAGAGTTTTGCTTGGAGCTGAAATAGTACCTGTAACCGTCACATCATTGAAAGCATTTGTGCCGCTACCCGAAACTGTAGTGGTCCCATCAAAAACGAATGTGCCCGAAGCGGTTAAGGTCCCATCATTCACTAAATTACCAGATAGGTCAACTTGCCTTCCATTCGGATCAAAAACTGCACCTGGGTCAATATCCATTGTTCCGTTGACGTCCGCATCCTGGTTGGATAGTGATACTCCAGCTGAGTTGGAAATGGTTATGCCACCTCCAAAAGTAACCATATTATTCCCAGTAATAGACTGGGCTGAAGTACCATTAAAATTAATATTTTGAGTAGGCGACCATGTACCATCATTATGTAAGTCACCTTTAATATCAATTGGGCTTGTATTTGATGAAGTGGAGAAAGTAATTCCGGAACCAAGTATACTAAGGGTGCCATTAACATAAAGTGTATTTTGATTAGTCAAAGTCTTTGTTCCTGATCCATTCAAAGAAAGGTTACCATAATTCCCGGGGTAAACTGACTGGGCACCAAGTCGATTATAATTTATTGTGGAACTTAAATCTATTGGAACTGATGTCGGACCTGGTGAACCACTATTCCACCATCCAGAAGGCTGGCTATTCGTAATATTCAATGTAGCGCCTGCACTTATGGTCAGCGCATCCGAATTTAAATAACCATTTGTATAAACTGTAATTATTGAAGCGCCAACCATTTCAACTTCGTTAAAATTGGTAGTTGAAGACCCACCATTTACCCCCCCCCTTACATCAAGGGTCGTTCCTGCATTTACTGTAATTGTAGATGTCCCAGTAGCATCTGCTACGCTAAAACCAGCATTGATTCTTAAGGTCCCGTTACTTACTACAATGTCAGTACCATTTAGAGCAACATCTTCAAATTGTACAGTGGTAGATGATGATGATGGATTTACCGTTATATTTTTTAATGTAGCGGTATGCCCCCAGGTAAAAATATTAGGTGTGCTACTGTTATCATTTGTAAAAACAATTTCCAGCCTACTATCATTTTCAATAACTGTTGTGGTGGGTTCATGAAAATCAGAAAGGTCATCTAAAACGCCCCCAAGCTGGCCATTAATTGTAAGGGTATAAGTCGCAAATAAACTTCCAGCTTTGGAGAGAACGTTTGTATTATTATATACAACATACAAATCTCCAACTTCTACATTTGAAGTTATATTAACTGTTCCTCCACCCATTCCATCTCCTATAATTACTGCGATATCATTTGCACCGGGAATCCCGTCCCCTCCAGTGTCATCAAAATCCACATCCCAGGTATTTGCATTATTCCAATTACCACCTCCCGTAACTGATATGTATGTTGTCTGTGCTTTAGTATGTATATTAAAAAATGAAATTAGCACGCAAACTAGAAGGGCTTTTTTCATAGCAGAATTTTTAGATGGTGAAATATACGGATGAATACACAAAAATACTATTTTGTAACCAATAAGTGCAGTTTAAACTATTTATTGGTTTTGCACAACTCTAATCAAAATTTCTTATATAAAGATGGATTTTATTAGGTGAACAATAGTAGCCAAATCATCTTCATTCAATTCGGTTCCTGAAGGCAAACATAATCCGCGACCAAATAGATTTTCAGCAACATTGCCACCAAAATACTGAGCGTCTTTAAAAACAGGTTGCAAGTGCATTGGTTTCCAGAGCGGTCGTGATTCTATATTTTCCCTCTCAAGTGCCAAACGAATAGATTCCTTGCGTTCATATGAGTCAACTAAAATAGTTGTTAACCATCTATTAGAGAAATATCCTTTCGGTTCTAAATTAAATTCAATTCCTTCCACATTACCCAACATATTCAGATAGTAATCAAATATTTCTCTCTTACGCTTGATACGCTCCTGTAACACTTCCATTTGCCCCAAACCAATTGCGGCATTTATATTACCCATTCTATAGTTATAGCCAATTTGAGTGTGCTGGTAGTGTGGAGCCGGATCTCTCGCCTGGGTAGCCAGAAATTTAGCCTTGTCTATATATTCTTTATTATTTGACAGTAAAGCACCACCACCACTCGTTGTTATAATTTTGTTCCCATTAAAAGAAAGTATGCTCATAGCTCCCATATTGCCCACAGGCACACCTTCAATTTCTGAACCCAAAGCTTCTGCTGCATCTTCTATAACAGCAATTCCATATTTTTCTGCAATGGAATTGATTTCAGCCATTTTTGCCGGCATACCATACAAGTGAACTGGAATAATTGCCTTAGGTAATCTTTGATTAGATTTGGTTATTCCGGTCAAAGTATCTTCCAACAGGCTCGGATTCATATTCCAGGTATCCTTTTCCGAATCCATAAAAATCGGGTTTGCCCCCTGGTAGACTATCGGGTTTGCTGATCCTGCAAAAGTGAACGTCTGGCAAATAACTGAGTCTCCCTTTGCAACTCCAATAATGCGAAGCGCCAAATGAACTGCAGCTGTTCCTGAGCCTAGCACAGCAGCGTACTCACTTCCTATAAAATCTGTTAATGACCTCTCAAAAGCATCAATCTGCGGGCCAGCAGTTGAAATCCAGTTGGTTTCAAAAGCCTGATTGATATGCCATTGCTCCCTACCCCCCATATGGGGAGGCGAAAGCCATATTTTGTTGCTACTCATTTGTTTTGATTATTCTTGCCGGGTTTCCTACTACCACAGTATTATCGGGCACGTCTGAAGTCACAACTGCTCCGGCACCGATGGTTGACCATTTACCAATTTTTAAATTGGGTATAACGGTTGCACCTGCGCCAATGAGTGAGCCTTCCCCAACCAGTATTCCACCACATAAAGTGGCATTAGGTGCCACATGTACAAAATCGTTTATTCTACAATCATGATCAATGGAAGCTGAAGTGTTAATTATGACATGCTGGCCGATTGAAGTATCGGGATTTATCACAACTCCAGCCGCAATAAAGGTTCCCTCTCCAATTTCTACAGATTTAGCAATAACAGCATTAGGATGTACCACGCTAAAAAAATTGACCCCAAGTCTTTCAGCTAAAATATGTCTTGTTTTATTGTTGCCAATTGAAATAAGTACTCTGTCATTTACTTCAATGATTCCAGATGATAGTACCACAAGTTCGCCTAAACTTTTTACGGCAGGATTATCATCAACAAGTATCACTTCTTTTTGATCATTAAGCTTAATTGCATCAAAAATAACTTTAGCGTGTCCACTGGCGCCATATAATATCAACCTATTCATTTCCAGTAAATTTTTGCATAGTTGCAGTCCCATTTGCTGAAATTCCTTTGGAAGTCAATATGTTCCCAATAGTCATACAAACAATTTTAAAGTCCAGCCAAAATGATACGTGATCAACGTAGAAAATATCGTATTCAAATCGCTTCTCCCAATTAATCAAATTTCTTCCATTTACCTGGGCCCAACCAGTGATTCCTGGTCTAACCTCATGTCTTCTTTTTTGAAATGAATTGTATAAAGGTAAATATTCAACTAACCATGGTCGAGGACCAACCAAAGACATATCTCCTCTTAACACATTAATAAGTTGTGGGAGTTCATCCAACGAAAATTTCCTTACCCACTTTCCAATCTTTGTTAAACGTTGGTCATCAGGGAGTAACAACCCTTTTTCATCGACCTCATCATTCATGGTTTTGAACTTAAAAAGTGTAAAAATATTTTGATTTAACCCAGGTCGCGGTTGCCTAAATACCACGGAACCTGAATTAAAAACAAGTAAAAAAACAACCGTAAGTAATATTAATGGAGACAAGGAAACTAATAATATTAAAGATATAATAACATCAATGATACGCTTTAGAAAATTTTTATACACCTCTTTTAACCCTTTCTATACGTTGAATATATTTCTTACTCAACACAGTCCTATCAAAATTTATTTTGGCATAATTGTACCCATTTTTCCCATGTTCTTTTATCAACTCACTATTATTAAGATAAACTCTTATCTTTTCTGCAATATCAACAGGGTTTTCTGGCTCTGCATATAAACCACATTTAGCTTTTTCAACCAGTTCACGTGAGACCCCATCTATAGCCATTATCACAGGTTTTTTACAGGCCATATAGTCGAATGTTTTATTAGAATATACCGTTTTAAAAGTATCTGTCTTTTTAAGAACGGAAATACCAATATCTGCCATCAATATATAAGAATATACTTCGCTTTTAGGCACCGGATCGAAAAACCTAACATTGCTTGCACCTCTTTCTTTTGCATATGCTATTAATCTATGTTTTTCCATTCCGTCTCCTATTAGAACAAACTCAACCTTGTCTTTTATGAGAATAAGGGCAGCATCAATCAACTGATCTAGTTTATTTGCTATGCCGTGAGCCCCAATGTAGATCAATAAAATTCTCGCTTCTCCTCTT
>JAGQYJ010000146.1 GCA_020436145.1 Cyclobacteriaceae bacterium
TACCCAAATACTGCCCACAAAGTGGCTCCTAATCCAACAAGCACCAATATGGCCGTTAAAACAGATTTAACTAAACCAACAGCTTCGAGTTTGTGGTCCATTCTGGCGGTAAGCAATACGGCAAATACAATAAGCACTACAACACCACCTGAATACACAGTAAGCTGAACAGCTGCCAGGAAGTTATAATTTAGCAGAAAGTAAATGCCGGCCGTAGCCAAAAGCACAAACAGCAGATAAATCGCTGCTCTTAGTATATTCCTGCTGGTAACCGTCATTACCGAAAACAGAATGATGGTTAGTGCGAGGATGTAAAAAATAATTCTTTCCATTCCTATTTCACGTCTTTACGGATTTGTGATCCGGGTTTATTCAAAATCATAGTTAAATCCTTGCGATCGAAAGTGGAGTACTCAAACGATGGATCCATTTTAATCGCATCAGTAGGACAGGATATGATACACAAATTGCACAGGGTACACATCGAATAATGATAAATGAATTTGTCAATTATCTTTTTCTTCTTCCCTGTTTCAGGATCTTCTACTCTGTCCGAAACAATTTCGATGGTACCATTAGGACACGCAATCTCACAAGCGGAACAGCCCGTACAGGCATGCTCATTGTTTTCATCATGCTCCAGCGTAACAATACCACGAAAACGATCGAACATCTTTAAAGTGTCCCTGTTTTCCGGATATTGTTGTGTGATTATTTCCTTTCGTGCATGCGAAAAATAATACCCAGTGACCCGCATACCTGTGAGCAGGGTTTTAATCGCATGAAAAATATCTCTAAAGTAGGTTCTTATTGCATTCATAATTCTCAATTAAAAATACCAACCCATCATAGCTATAAATGCCACTACCAGTAGGTTTACTAAATTTATAGGGAGCAAATATTTCCATTCCAACACAAGCAACTGGTCAATTCTCAAGCGTGGGAATGTCCATTTGAACCACATGATCAAACCGATCACAAATCCCACTTTCAGGAAGAACCAAAGTATTGATGGTATGTAATCCATTTTATCATTAAACCATGCCCAATCTCCAATGTGGAAAGGCATCCATCCTCCCAGGAACACAGTTGCTCCAACGGCAGCAATAATGAATAGATTCACATACTCTGCCAGGAAGAACATGGCAAACTTAATACCTGAATACTCTGTGTGAAAACCGGCTGTCAGCTCCGACTCAGCCTCTGCCAAATCGAAAGGACCACGGTTGGTTTCCGCTGTTCCGGCAATCAAAAACATGATGAACGCAATGAAAACCGGAATGTGTCCTTTGAATATCCACCAGCCATCGCGTTGGCTTTCGATAATGGAAGACAACTGAAGGTCGCCCGCCAGCACCACAATGGTAAGAATTGACAAAACAGCCGAAATTTCATAGCTCACTACCTGGGCGCCACTTCTAAGCGCACCAATTAATGAGTACTTGTTGTTGCCTGCCCAGCCTCCAATCAATATTCCTAATACACCAATGGAGGAAGCAGCCGTAATGTAGAAAACACCAATATTAATGTCCATCACATGGAGCCCCAACGCAAACGGGATAGCTCCAATGGCAAGGAACGAAGCCGTTACGATAATAAAAGGTGCCAGGTTAAACAAAAACTTATCTGCATTTTTAGAGGTAATGTGCTCCTTCATCAACAGCTTGAGGAAGTCTGCCAGGGTTTGAAGCAAACCCCATTTACCTACACGGTTAGGCCCAAGTCTTAACTGGAAAAAAGCAGCAACCTTACGTTCTATATACACCAGCCCCATCACCGAAAGGGCTACAAAAGCAATGAGCAAGACCCCAATGATCACCCATTCTACCGTGGTTGTCCAAAACGGTGAAAGATGTGAGATGAGGTAATCGTGAATGCTTTGGGTTAGAGTTGAAAAATCAAACATAGCTTAAAATATCATGCATTAACGATCAATATCAGGAATCACCAGGTCAATGGTGGACATCATAGCCACCAGATCGGCTATCTTATAGCCACGCACCATATGATCCAATACAAACAAATTGGAGAATCCAGGAGATCGGAACTTGAGTCGGTACGGACTTTTTTGTCCATCACTCACCACATAAACTCCCAACTCACCACGAGCTGTTTCCACACTTTGGTAATACTCACCCGCAGGCAGTTTAATTACCTGTTTCACAGCCGGTGACTGGATTTCGCCTTCCGGTATATTGTCTATTAGTTGTTCTATTATAGAAATCGACTCCCACATTTCAAGGATACGTGACTTATATCGGGAGAAGGTGTCTCCTTTATCCATCAGAATCTCTTTGAACTCAACGCGGTCGTAGGCACTATAAGGTTTGTGCTTACGGGTGTCGTTCGAGAAACCGGAAGCACGGCCTGTTGGGCCCGTAACTCCATAGGATATGGCATCTTCTTTTGAAAGTATACCTACTCCTTCTGTTCTTTGCCGGAAAATAACGTTATCCGAAAGTAATCGGTCGTATTCAGGAAGCTTGGTTTTAAAGTGTTTGATAAAGTCTTTCACCCTTTTCTGGAAATTGGGGTGAATATCAAACATTACTCCACCGGGAACGTTGTAGTTCACGGTCAATCGAGCACCACAGGTTTCTTCAAAAATGTCATTGATCATTTCCCTGTCGCGGAACGCGTACAGGAAGGTGGTCAAGGCGCCAAGGTCCATACCCATAACCCCCCACCACAATTGATGAGATGACAAACGGGTGAGCTCAGACATAATCGTACGAATTACCTTCACACGATCACTTACCTCTACTTCCAACGCGTTTTCAACGAGCAGGCAAACCGCTTCGTTGTTCATGTGGTTACTGAGGTAATCCATTCTATCCGTTAAGTGAACGATCTGACGATACGAATCCTTTTCACTCATTTTTTCAATGGAGCGGTGGATGTACCCGATATGTGGTATTACCCTTTTAATAATCTCACCATCCAGCTCCAGCATCAACCGCAACACACCATGTGTAGAAGGGTGCTGGGGACCCATGTTTACAAAATACTCCTGGGTTTTTATAGCGTCTTTGGTTTCTACCTCCTCTGTCATAGCGATATCATGTTTACGGGGTCCACATAATCTTTGCGAAGAGGGTATCCCTCCCATTCTTCATCCAGCAGTATTCTGCGCAGGTCAGGGTGGTTTTTGAATACTATACCAAACAGGTCGTACACTTCACGCTCATGGTATTCAGCCGTGCGCCAAATATGGCAAAGGGTTTCTACTTGCGGCTTTTCTTTGTCTTCCATTTTAACCTTCAGTACCACCTCGTTCCAAGTTTGCGTTGAACGCAAATGATACACCATCATAAAATGTTCGGGAAAGTCAACGCAGGTCAGGCTAAACATAAAGTCGAACTTCATATCTTCTTCATTGCGAAGCTTATAGGCTACGTCAAGAAGCTTATCAGGAGTGATAATTACATTGAGAAGCTGGGCTTTAGATGTTCCTGTTTCTTCAAATTCTGCGTTCGGTACCCACTGAGCAATTTTGGTTTTTAAGCTCTCGTTATCCATACTTACAAACCTTTATCGAAATCCTCCAATGTAGGCTTTCGATCTTTCATTGAAGTTGATTTTATTTTTTTCTGAAGCTGCATAATACCATGCAATAAAGCCTCAGGTCGTGGCGGGCAACCGGGTACGTACACATCCACTGGTATTACGTGGTCGGCTCCTTTTACCACTGAGTAGGTATTATAAAAAAATGGCCCGCCCGAAATAGCACATGCTCCCATGGCTATTACATACTTAGGGTCGGCTATTTGTTCGTACAATCGTCTGAGCACAGGCGCCATTTTATTTACAATGGTCCCTGCAATCACAATCATGTCTGCCTGACGCGGAGTAGCACGTGCTACTTCAAATCCAAACCGAGACCAGTCGTGGCGCGAAGCACCTGTCTGCATCATTTCGATGGCGCAGCAACTGGTTCCAAACGTAAGTGGCCACAGGGAGTTGGATCTGGACCAGTTGACGATCTTATCAAATGATGTTACCACAATATTGGCTCCATTTCCCGCTGGTATTACCTTGCCCGGAAAGTCTTCCGGAATATTGGGTGGGTTCTGAATTTCTTCTATTTCTATTCCCATTTCAGTGCGTGTTTTTTCCATGCATACACAAGGCCAAGCCCAAGTATGAAAAAGAAGATGATAATTTCAATAAAGGCTACCATCCCTATTTCCTTCATTACCACTGCCCAAGGCACAATAAAGAGCGTTTCCACATCGAAGATGAGAAACAAAATAGCAAACAAATAGTAGCCAACTTTAAACTGTATCCACGAAGAACCTTGTGTTTCAATACCACACTCATAGGTTTCTTCCTTAAATTTTTGTTTCACCTTAGGAGAAATGAGGTAGGAAAGAATAAAGGCTCCTCCTACCAGAACAAGACCTAACAGTGTAAACAATATAATTCCTTCGTTTCCCATGATCTATTTTATTTCCCAGGTTTCGCCACTAACCAGCAGATCATCAACCGATTTGTAAGGTGATTTTTTCTCTACTTCCTCCACTTGCACCTTCATTCGCTGTTCAAAGGTGTCGTCTTTAACCGAACGGATCACACCCGTAACAATAGGCAGTTGCAGCTTAGCCAGCATATTATGAAGGGTGGAGTCTTCTTCGTGTGCATCGTGCACCAAAATATCCTTTTCTGTTACTCCATTTTCACCAAGGGTCACTATCTGAAGTTTAAACCCGTTAAGCACTAACCCTTTGTTCAACTCTTTACCAAAAATCATGGGTTTACCGTGCTCCACATACAACTGGTGATCATCTTTCACCTCCCTGTCCGTATAATCGGCATAGATGTGGTGGTTGAAAATCACACAGTTTTGCATGATCTCAACAATAGAGGCCCCTTTGTGCTTTTCCGCTTCAATAAAGATCTCCGTCATTTGTTTGGGATTGGTATCCGTTGCCCTGGCAAAAAATTTACCATTGGCCCCAATCACCAATTCACCCGGATTAAACGGGTTATCTATCGTTCCCTGAGGAGAAGATTTCGTTTTCTGCCCCAAATTGGTTGTTGGCGAGAACTGCCCTTTGGTTAATCCGTAGATTCGGTTGTTGAATAACAACACATTGATGTCCACATTTCTTCGGATCAAATGAATGAAGTGGTTACCACCAATAGCCAGAGCATCGCCATCTCCTGTAATTTGCCAAACACTGAGGTTAGGATTGGCAAGTTTTACTCCTGTTGCCAATGCAGGAGCACGGCCATGGATACCATGGAATCCATAGGTATTCATATAATATGGAAAACGCGAGGAGCATCCGATACCGGATACAAACACGATGTCTTCTTTCTTTTTGCCAATTTCAGGCATGGCCTTTTGTACTGCCTTCAAAATAGCATAGTCGCCACAACCAGGGCACCATTTTACTTCCTGGTCGCTGGAGAAATCCTTGGCGGTATATTCTAATGTTTCTGTTGACA
>JAGQYJ010000147.1 GCA_020436145.1 Cyclobacteriaceae bacterium
AAATGGTCTTTTGCAGCGTAAAACAACCCGCAAGCGCCCCGGTACGGTGGGTATATGCGCAGCTATTAAAAATAAATACGATGTAGATACCGTTCCACATATAATTTGCGGTGGATTCAGAAGGGAAGAAACTGAAAACGCCCTGATTGACCTTAATTTTCTCGGAATTGATAATGTTCTTGTTATTAGAGGAGATGCTATCAAATCTGAAGCAAGGTTTGTTCCGGAAGCTGATGGGAATAATTATGCTATAGACCTCGTACATCAAGTGATGGATATGAATAATGGAAAATACCTTGATGATACCTTGGAAAATGCGGCTTCTACAGATTTTTGTATTGGCGTAGCCGGCTACCCGGAAAAACATGCAGAGGCTCCCAATATGAAAATTGATCTTAAATACTTGAAGCAAAAAGTGGATGCAGGAGCAGAATATATTGTTACGCAAATGTTTTTCGACAACAAGAAGTACTTCGACTTTGTTGACCAATGCCGTGCTGCAGGAATTAATGTGCCTATTATTCCGGGGCTAAAACCTATCACCACACTTTCTCAAATACAAATATTGCCAAATACCTTTCACATTGACTTGCCTGAAGATTTAGCCGATGCTCTGGAAGATTGTAAGGATAACAAGCAAGTACTTGAAGTAGGGGTAGAGTGGGCTATTCAACAATCGAAAGAACTGATGGAGCACGGAGTACCAACCTTGCATTTTTATTCCATGGGTAAAGCGGAACCAGTGTACAGAATTGCTAGGGAATTGTTTTAGAGCCTTTTTGCAATATGATATCAGTCTAACTTATTCATAAGAAACAATAGCTAATTGAACGTATGGTATGATCCTTGAGCTAAGTGATTTGATAGAAAACTCTACAGAACCCCAAAACATATAAATAGTGAAAATAAAATGGTTGCTGATATTTACCTGTGTGTTTCCACAGTTTAGTAATGCCCAGCTTGTTTTAAAAGAGAAAGAAGTGCTAAAAGAAGGAGACGAGCTACTCGTATGTGACAACAAATTAGTTCGTTTTAGCAAAGAGAAAAATGGTGTTGTTAATGTATCTTTTTCAGGTAAAAATAATTTTAAAATGGGCTATGGGGAAGCTCCAATATTTATATCTAAAAACAATTTATATGCTGCCACTACTACAAATGGGGGAAATAACGCAGACCAGGAAATTATTAAATATGATATAAGTAAGAATAGTCTTATAAAGAAAAGTCAAATTACTTTCCCAACATACATGGTTGAAATCGCATTCTTTTCAAATGGTAATTTTATGCTTATAGATTACGAAAATTCAATTGTCAAATTTTATAATACCAACCTAGATATACTAGACGAGCATGCCTTGAATTCAATAGGGTATTTTAGTATAAGTGGGGATAGAGTTCTATTTGTTTTAGGTTCTAATATTCCCAATAATTATTTTTTGCAAGTGATGTCCAGCAATGGAGATATATTGCTTAATAAAATGGTATCAGACAAAGGTCAAGTCATAAAAGCTCAATATAAGAATGACCATATTTTAGTAGACCATTATTATTTAGATAGTAAAACATATAAAACCGCATGTTATGATTTAGATGGAAGCAAAATCATAGAGTTTAAGCATGAAAGCAACGTAAAAGCTTGGCAATTCAGTGATCAAGAAAATTTACTTGTAATCTTTTCTAGTAAAGGGCTTGATTTTGTTAGAACTAAAGGTGAAACACCTATTCAGTCATATTCATTGCAGCAAATTTTCAGCGAACTTTCTCTTGAGGATAAAAGAGGTGACTTCTCTCTAAGTGTGGCAAGGATTGAAGATATTGGAAATAGTAATATTGCCGTAGTGATTTATCAGAATAGTAAATCAGGTATAAGTAACAATTATTTGGTTACAATTGACCTTAATGATTTTGTTTTTAAGACTTATGATACTGGGGTTGCTACTAAGTCTCTAAAGTTCTGGAAATTAAATAATCTATTATTGGTAGACAATGGTGTTGAGTTATATAAATATCTATTTAGCAGGTAAGTGAATTGTGGTTTTTTAAAGCTGTTGTTTTTGATAGCTACTGCCGAATTGATGCATCGAATCGCTAAGGAGTTATTTTAATTAATTAGTTATCAGGTCTTTTTCATTTAGAATTCAAAAGTTTATATATTGCTTTGAAATCTAAACCTTCAAAAAATGAGAAAGACCAAAACCAGCTTGCTTGGCAACTTATTTTTAATTGCTTCATTCTTTACCTTATTAATAGGCTGTGGAACTGAAAGTGATGAAAAAGTTGCTAATTCTGATGAAAAAAAGTTCAATGGAGTTATAAAACTTGATGTTCGGGATTCTAAATCCGATTGGGCTCCATACCTGCCGAAACAAGCCCCGGAGGGAGCACCCAATATTTTATTCGTTTTATACGATGATACCGGCCTGGCTGCATGGTCTCCCTACGGAGGTAGAATTAATATGCCTACGCTTGATAAGCTTGCAGCTAACGGCCTAACCTATACCCAATGGCACACCACAGCTTTGTGTTCACCAACACGTTCTACCTTGCTTACAGGCAGGAATCATCACTTAAATGGAATGGCTGCTATTACAGAAGCAGCCGATGGTTTCCCAGGAGCTAACGGAAGGCTACCCAAACAAGTGACAACAATTGCCGAGGTTTTACGAGATAATGGCTGGAGTACATTTTGGGTTGGTAAAAACCACAATGTACCTGAGCAGGACGTAGCTCCGGGAGCAAGCCGTGCTTCGTGGCCAACACAAATAGGATTCGATAAATATTATGGTTTTCTTGGGGGTGAAACCAACCAGTGGTATCCTGATCTGGTAGAAGACAACCATTTTATAGAACCTCCTTATACGCCTGAGGAAGGCTACCACCTTTCAAAGGATTTGGCCGATAAAACCATTGAAATGTTAAGAAACCAAAATGCCACCAATCCTTCCAAACCGTGGTATATGTGGTTCAACCCGGGGGCTAATCATGCGCCCCACCACGCACCTCAGGATTATATCGATAAATATAAAGGCAAGTTTGATGACGGTTATGATGCCTACAGAACCTGGGTAGTAGCTAGAATGATAGATAAAGGGATTTTACCTGAAGGCACCAAAATCACTCCTTTCAACCCATTACCAGAAGATGTGGCCAATCCTATTGACCATGTTCGTCCATGGGATTCATTGAATGAAGATGAAAAACGCCTTTTCTCGCATATGGCGGAAGTGTATGCCGGTTTCTCTGAATATACCGATGCGCAAGTGGGAAGGGTTATTGATTACCTGGAAGAGTCAGGCCAATTGGAAAACACAATGATTCTGTATGCGGCTGACAACGGAGCTTCTGGTGAAGGTACACCGAACGGATCTGTTAATGAGAACAAGTTCTTCAATAATTACCCTGATGACCTGGCAGAAAATATGAAATACATAGATGTGCTGGGTGGGCCGGATACGTACAATCATTATCCAACAGGATGGGCATCTGCTTTTTCAGCGCCTTTTAAAATGTTTAAGCGTTATTCGGAGTATGCTGGAGGCACGAACGACCCGTTGGTGATTTCGTGGCCTAAAGGCATAAAAGCACGTGGCGAAATTCGTAATCAATACCATCATTCAGTGGATATTGTTCCAACAATTTTGGAAGTATGTGGTCTTCAAATGCCTGAATATAATCATGGTGTAGAGCAATATCCAATGTCTGGTGTATCCATGAAATACACATTTGACGCCCAGCCTAATGACCCAACTCAAAAGCATGTGCAGTATTTTGCCATGTTGGGATCAAGAGGTATTTGGAAGGACGGATGGAAAGCAGCTGCAGTGCATGCTCCATTGTCTGGCAAAGGCCATTTTGATGAAGACAAGTGGGAGTTGTACAATGTAGCCGAGGACCGCTCTGAGTCGCACGATCTTGCGAAAGAAGACCCTGAAAAACTACAGGAACTTATTGATGCCTGGTTTGCTGAGGCGGATAAGAACAAGGTGCTGCCTTTGGACGACCGCAGTGCTGCGGAAGTGTTGGGATTGGAAAGACCGGCACAGGAACCTGCCCGCGAACGCTATATTTATTATCCTGGTACAGCTCCGGTTCCGGAGGGCGTAGCGGTTAACGTTCGTGGTCGTTCGTATAAGATATTGGCAAACGTAGAGCTGAATAAAGATGCGGAAGGAGTTCTATTTGCTCACGGTTCCAGATTTGGTGGTCACTCGTTGTTTATTAAGGACCATAAGCTCTATTATGTGTATAATTTTCTGGGCATTAAACCAGAGCAGGTTTTTGTTTCCGATGTGTCCTTAAAACCCGGAAAATATACATTGGGAATGGAGTTCATCAGAGAATCAGCCGGTGAACATGGAGAATCTATTGGCACGACCAAACTTTACATAAATGAAGATGTAGTGGCTGAAGGATCAATGAAAACGCAGCCAGCCAAATTCACCTTATCGGGTGACGGCCTTTGTGTTGGGTATGATAGTGGAGATGCTGTAAGCGAATTATATAAATCTCCCGGTGAATTTACAGGTGGAACCATTCAATTTGTAGGAGTTACAGTTGAAGGTACACCTTATGTAAACCTCGAAGCAGAAGCTAAACGAGTTTTAATGGGACAATAAGAATTTTGGTTTTTGTTTCCCTCTTTAAATACATACCTTAATGATTGAATTTTAAGGTATGCATTTTTTACATAAAGTGTTTTTGGGGCTTCTTGCACTTGCTACTTTTATTAGCTGTAATTCAGGTGAAAATCAGGAGCAATCTAAAAGCCTGGACGAAGCTTCCGACAACTATGTGGGTGAGAAAGCTTGCATTCAGTGCCACCAGCAGGAATACAAAGATTGGACAGGTTCGCATCATGACTGGGCAATGAAGCACCCAACTGTTGCAACAGTTAAAGGAGATTTTAACGATGTTTCATATACAGCAAATGATGAAAGCTATTTCTTTTATAAGAAAGACACTAGTTATTATGTGAAGTATATGTTTGGTGAAAGAGAACCAGTTGATTATCAGGTTGTCTATACGTTTGGCATTACTCCTCTTCAGCAATACTTAATCAAATTCCCCGATGGCAAAATCCAAACATTGCGTGCTTCCTGGGATGTGGAAAAGAAACAATGGTTTTCGCAATATGAGGGCCAGCAAATACCACCAAACGATTGGTTGCACTGGTCGCAAGGAGGGCAGCGCTGGAATACCATG
>JAGQYJ010000148.1 GCA_020436145.1 Cyclobacteriaceae bacterium
CCCTCATATTTCTCGGTCTCTACACCAAATCTGTTTAGAAAATCCACGCCTTCATCTGAAGGAATCCCTTTATACTCAGCATACGACTTCAGATAAATCACTTTTTTAATACCCATGGAATAAATAATCCTTGAGCATGCCAGGCATGGTGAAAGTGTAACGTACAAGGTAGAGCCTTTAACGGATGCATTATTTTTAACTGCGTACAAAATCGCATTTTGTTCTGCATGAATGGCCAGAGAGCAACTACCTTTTGAATCCCGGGCACAACCTGTTTCAGGAAATTCCTCATCGCAATTATGCGTGCCAGCCGGTGGACCATTATAACCAATGGAAATAATACGGGTGTCCTTGGTTAGCACTGCTCCCACGTGCCTTTTAATGCAATGCGAGCGCTTGGCCAGGTTCACTGCCAGCTCCATAAAAATATCATCAAATGCAGGCCTGCTCATAAATTCTCAATTTATAGTAATATTAACGTGTGCCGGTATGCTTTACAAGCGAGACCTGAAAATCAGGGATTTTATTTTTATATTCGATAAAAAAACATGGCTGAGAAACATTATTCATCAATCAAAGAGTTCTATCCTTTCTATTTATCAGAACACCTGAATCCTACGTGCAGAAGATTGCATTTTGTAGGCACATTCTTACTACTTATTGATTTAATATGGGCACTGGCTACTCAAACATGGTGGGCGCTCGCTCTTATTCCGGTAATTGGTTACGGCTTTGCGTGGGTTGGGCATTTCTTTTTTGAGAAGAATAAACCTGCTACGTTTCAATACCCGCTTTATAGTCTTGGATCTGACTTTATTATGTTTGCTGATTTATTGATTGGTAAACAAAAGTTCAACCCTAAAAGTGAATGAAAGCACTTAAAATAGTAGGAGTTGTTTTAGCAATTGCAGTTGTTGCTGTTTATTTTACTTCAGATTTTTTTATTGAAAGGAGGCTAAGAGGGGAATTATCTAAACTCATAAATAAAGATTCCATTGGTCTCTACACATATGATTTCTCCGGGTTGAATTTAAATCTCGTTACAGGGTCAATTAGATTAAAAGGAATTAAACTTTACCCTACTGAGGCTGCACTGGACAGCATCAAGAATCCTACCAATAGTATTAGGGTTTTAGTAAAGGCCTCATGCGATGAAATAAAAATGGAAGGGTTTGAAATCAAGCAGTTTTTACAGACAGGGTATATCAATATTGACCGGTTTATAATGAAGAAACCTACATTAATGTACCTTTTCAACAGTAAAAAAAAGGGTAACAAAAACTCTATAGCGTTAGACAATGTTTTATCCCGGTACTTTGTTCAGGCCGATCTTAAATACTTTCTTATAGATGGCGCTTCTATAAAAGTGCATAACATTAATAAGGATAAGGCCATTGCTGTGTTCAATGATGTAGGATTCCATCTTAGCCATGTTCATATTGATTCAACCACTATAAAGAGGTTTTCTCCATTCGATTATGAAAATATTGACTTTTCAGCCAGACAATTGGTTCTGGATCTGGACGAAGAGTATACTATATCTACAGGCAAAATGCACTTTAATGCAAAAGAAAATACTACGGATGTTTCTGATGTAAAGGTCAGCCCCAAACATTCGCGCGAAAACTTTGCCAGACGACACAAATTTCAAAATGCGTGGTTTGCACTTACATTTAAAAATCTTGCCATAAGGAACATTAATTTTGAAGTACTGATCCAAAATGGAGACTTTATTATTGAAAAGCTAATGTTAAAGAAAGCCAATCTGGCTGTTTATAAAGATAAAACTAAGCCGGAACCTCCATTTAAAAAGAGGCATTTGCCTGTAACTGCACTCAAAACTGCTCCTTTTAGCTTATCCATTGATACCGTTGAAGTTAAAAACAGCACAATTACTATCAATGAAAAAAGTGCATTAAGCAATCAGGTTGGAGAGCTTACCTTCAATCATTTGAATGCTCATATATACGATTTCTCAAATGATAGTACCCAAATGAAAAAGAACAAATTCATGCTTGTGAATGCAAACTTCAAAATAATGAAGGCAGCTCCTGTTTCGTTCCAGGCAAAATTCGATTTAACAAGCCCTACGGATAAACACTTTGTACACGCTACTGTTGGCAAAACAGATGCAACGGTTTTCAATAAACTGCTAAGTCCTCTACTTCTTGTCAAAATTAAATCTGGAGAAATACTAAAAATGGATTTTGCTTACACTGCTGATGATAATGGCTGCGAAGGCAAAATGGATTTTGAATATGAGGACTTTAAAATTGATATTTATAACTCTGAAGAGCACGATAAGAAGCAAGGGCTTCTAAGTCTTGCAGCCAATACGGTAATAAAATCCACCAACAAAAAAGAAAGTGGTTCCTATAGTCAAGGTGTAATCAAAACTGAGCGCGCTCAAAACAAAGCTATCTTCCCCTACATTTGGAATGCTGTACAATCAGGGATAGTCTACACCATGGCACCCATTATGTCGGATGTTAAGAAAGAGGAAAAGGCAACAAAGAAAGGGACAAGAAAAAACTAATCAAGCTTTAACGCACTCATTAATCTGAACAAGGCCCAGGTTCCCAGCAAAGCTATTATTCCTAAAACTATTCCATTAACAGCTTGCCCATAAACAAAGCTGCCAATTGAAAATAACGAACCATAAATTACAATTAGTCCAATAAACACCATAAGTAATTGTCGAGGCATTTGCCAGACAACCCCTTCCCCATCATCAATGGGTTGTCCTTCTTCTCTTGCTTCATCAACAATTTTTTTCCACCCAGGGCCACCCGGCTTTGTTATCTTATAAAAATTTCGAAGTACCTTTTTATCCTCTGGCTTGCTTAGAAAAGTAGCCAACACCCAGGTAACTGTTACAACGCCAACCGTTAATAAGAGCTTGACTGTGAACCCATCTAAAATTGTCGTTTGCAGGCTCCTGTCTTCTACAAACAGCACCAGAATCACCGCCATAATAGTTGCTACTACCATAGCCGCTATTTCTGTGAGTGCATTTATTCTCCACCAGAACCATCGCAATAGATAAATAGCTCCGGAACCTGCTCCTGATAACAAAAGAATATTGAATGCCTGAGTGGCGTTATCCATTAGTGTTAACGACATGGTTCCGGCTATAATCATTAACAACACAGTAGTAATTCTTCCCATACGCACCATTTGCACTTCGGTAGCATCTGGCTTCAAAAAGCGTTTGTAAAAATCATTAATTACGTACGAAGAACCCCAGTTTAAATGTGTTCCTATTGTTGACATATAAGCTGCAATAATTGAGGCTACTACCAAACCCAGCCAGCCTGTACTAAGCCTGGATAACATAACCGGATAAGCTATATCATCTTTAAGGTAGGTTGGGTCAATATTAGGAAAATCGGCATGAATTGCCTGTAAGTCCGGATAAATTACCAGGGAGGCAAGTGCAACAATAATCCACGGCCAAGGGCGAAGAGCATAGTGCGCAAAGTTGAAAAGCAATGTGGCTCCTACAGCATTTTTCTCATTTTTAGCAGATAGCATTCGCTGAGCAATGTAACCTCCTCCACCCGGCTCTGCCCCAGGGTACCAAACAGACCACCATTGGACCGCCACTGGGATCAATAGTAAAGGTATCCAGACCGAAGGGTCCGAAAAGTCAGGCAATACTTCCATTTTATCCTGAATAGCTGGGTTAGAAATAAGCTTGGAGAGACCTCCGACCTCCGGTTGACGCAATGCTACGATAGCTGCATATACAGCACCAAACATAGCTATACCATATTGGAAGAAATCAGCCCAAACAACACCTTTCAACCCCCCAATTGCTGAATATATAACTACAACTAAGGAAGCTCCAACCACTACCATCCAGGGCTGTAATCCCAGCATTACTCCTCCTATTTTAATGGCGGCTAGTGTAACAGAACCCATTATAAGTGTGTTAAAGAATACGCCCAAATAAATAGCCCTAAAACCCCTAAGGAAGGAAGCCATTTTTCCTCCATACCTTATTTCATAAAAACCAAGGTCTGTAACCAATTTCGATTTCCTCCATAAGCGGGCATAAATAAAAACCGTAACCATTCCGGTAATCAAAAAGGCCCACCATGCCCAGTTTTTAGCTACGCCACTTTCACGAACAAAACCCGTAACAAGGTTAGGAGTATCAGCCGAAAAGGTGCAGGCTACCATTGAAATGCCCAACAACCACCACGGCATACCTCTACCTCCCAAAAAGAAATCACTTGAGCTCTTACCAGCGCTTCTGCCGGCAACCCAGCCAATGGTAAGAACAATTACAAAAAAGAAGGCTATAATCGCCCAATCAATAGGTTGTAGTAACATAAGGCTCCATTAAATCCTTGCCAAAATAGACAATTACCATTTTATGCCCAATAATTGTATTTTAGAATGCATATTGCCAAACTATGAGAACTCCTACTTTAATATTATTCTTCCTTTTTCTTGCTTTTAATGTAAGGGCCCAGCTATCCATCCATGGAAAGGTTACGGATCAGACGACCAATAATCCATTAGCCGGTGTAAATATTTATTTGGAGAATAAATCTCAAGGAACAATATCTGACATTGACGGCAACTTCATTCTTGAGGTTCAGGAACCATTACCGGTTACGGTTCTCTTTTCTATTGTTGGGTTTCAGACAGAAAGGTTGAATATTGGAAACAATACCTCGCAACTTAATGTTGAAATGAAAGAGCAAGCTTACTTAGGCGATGAGGTGATCGTTTCAGCATCACGTGTAGAAGAAAGTGTTCTTTTGTCTCCCGTTTCTGTTGAAAAAATGGACATCAGGGATATTAACTCCAGTCCGGCTTCAAGTTTTTACGATGCGCTGGCAAACATAAAAGGGGTAGACATGAACGTACAATCGTTTCTTTTTAAGTTTCCAACTACCCGAGGTTTCAATGGCGAAACAAACTATAGGGTAAATCAATTGATTGACGGTATTGATAATGCTCCCCCTGGGCTAAGCTTTGCGGCAGGGAATATTTTTGGGTTGAATCCATTAGATGTTGAAAGTGTTGAATTGATTATGGGTGCTTCTTCTGCGCTGTATGGCCCTGGAGGAATGAATGGCACATTACTCATGACGGGCAAGAATCCTTTTGAATACCAGGGACTAAGTACTTCGATTCAAACAGGTATCATGAATATTGGTTCTGAGGAAAGCTCACCCACT
>JAGQYJ010000014.1:0-24864 GCA_020436145.1 Cyclobacteriaceae bacterium
AAACCGTAGTTTAGCTTTCGTGGGCATCAATAAAACGGTCTAATGTTTTATTCGTCTGTTCCTGTAGTTTTCTTTTGAAAAAGCCTGTTCTACCTAATAACCAACCCCGAAAACCCATTGCCTGGCTTGCCCACTTGTGCAAGTTAAACGAGTCCGTATGCTTGATGATTTTACCATCTTTAAATTCAAAATTTGCAGATATAGTATTCACCACCTTCCTGCCTGTTTTGCTAAAGGTATAGGTGGCTCGCCAATTAGCAGAACCAAACCTTTCATCAGCATTAACATCAGAAAACTCAATGTTAAGGTCTTTAGCAGATGAACATAGCATACGCCACATAGCACATGCTCTTTCACCCTTAAGTGTTCCAAATGCAGGGTCCGTGAATTCAATGTTTTTATGATAACAGTCAGCCATTGAAGCACTATTAAGTGATGCAAAAGCTGCATAAAATGTACTAATTAGATTTTCGTTCATTTTGTAATGCCTTTAACGCCTCATCAATATGCCTTGCGGCAGAAAAATGATCATTAAATATATGAACAATTAGCCCATTCTTATTTATTACATATGTATATCTTCCAGATAATAGACCAAACATATCCCTTGGAACGCCCAGAAGCTTTCTAACTTTATTGTCAGTATCGCTCAAAAGGGTAAATGAAAGATTGTGATTGGTAGCAAACCGTTGATGGCTTTCCGGTGAGTCTGAACTAATTCCTACTACCTCACATTCGTTTTCTTTAAATACCTCATAATTATCCCTAAATGCGCAGGCCTGCCTGGTACACACTAAGGTCTCATCTTTAGGATAAAAATAAAGCACTAGGTTTTTGCCATTTCGTATTTCGTCAATACTACAAACCTCTCCATTTTGATCAGGCAATTGAAAGGAGGGAAGCTTATCTCCAATTTTGATATGACTCATTGTTAATTAAATGAAAGAGTAAAGGTAGTTCCCTTACCATAAGTAGATGATACACTAATAGTTCCGTCTAATCTGGTAATCATATCTTTAACTATATAGAGGCCAAGCCCTGAGCCCTCCGAAGTATTATTAGCCCTGAAAAACATATCAAAAATGTTAGGTAAATATTCCTCTTTTATTCCCTGACCATTGTCCGTTATTTCAAGAGTGGTTTTTCCGTTGCCGTTAGAATAGGCCTTAATTTCAACAAAGGGATTCTCCTGGTCAAAATTATGGTACTTAACGGCATTGGCAAGCAGGTTACTTAAAATTATCCTTAAGCGTTTGGGCTCTGTCTTAAAAGTTGTAATATCTAACAATCGTCTTAGTTCAATATCCTTAGCTTGTTCATAATATTCCAGATCGTAGGCTATGTCACTTACTAACTCTTCAAGATTAACTTCGACTTTACGGGTTTCGGTTTTTATGTTGGTTGCAAAATCAAGAATACTTTTGATGAAATCTTCCAGCTTTAAAACACTTTTTTCCATATGTTGCAAGTACTCCAACTGATTGTCAACTGAATTGTCAGATTTGGCAATATGAATCAGACCTTTCAACGATTTAAGTGGAGCAATGAGATCGTGGGAGGAACGATAAACAAAATTGTCAAGCTCTTGATTCTTTACCTTTAAACTTTCATTGGCAATCTCTAAGGCCTGACTTTTTTCCATTATCTCCTTTGTGCGACTATTTATTATTCTTTCCAAACGCTTATTCATTATTTTAAGTCGCAAAGTCCTTGACCAGGTAATAAGAGCAATAAGAGCAATGGATGCAACTGTATAAAGTAGGTACGCCCAAGTGGTTTTAAACCAGGGCGTTCTTACGCTAAATGTGTAGCTGGCAATAGAAGGGGATTCAATACCACTTTTAGATTTGGCCTTCAATTCCAGGATATATTTTCCACCTTTTAATTGAGTGAATTCTTTCGTATTTACTACGCTCCACGGTGACCAGGCTTTATCGAATCCTTTTAAGCGGTGTGAGTAAAGGACTTCTCCTTTTTCAAACCCTGGTGTTACAAATGTGAATTTTAAATTCGCATTCTCATTTACGCAAGTATCTGCAATAGATTGTATGGAGTATAATTTATCATTAATCGAAAGACTTTGAATATGGGTATATATTGATGAGAGCGTGTCATATGCTGGCCAATAGATTTCAGATAATCCAATATCAGAGGTTATCCAGAGCTTATTCCGGTTATCAACAAATAATTCTCTTAAATATTTACCTGTAATACCGGTAGACTTATCAATAAAAGTTATGATTTTTCCTTTTTCATTAAAAACCACAACGCCTCCGTCCCAGGTAGTAGCGACATAAAGACTGTCAAGCCAGTGGGTTCCATAGTAAAATCCATCTTTTCTAAAGAGTTCCGACACTTCTGTATTCCAAGGAGTTGTCGAGTAATTATTCATGTTCAGGATATATCCACCATTGTCAGAAGTAAAAACAAGGTGCTTTTGAGGTTCAGAGGTTTTTAAAATGGTAAAAGCCGCATCATCCTGAAACCTGAATTTAGTATTGACAGGAAGTACATTATTATTATCATCAATCTCATATAATCCTTTACCATAAGCAGAAGCAATAAGCCTATTTTCAACGTTAAAAATGTGAGCATTGTTAATAGGAATCAAACTAACCGAGTTTCCATCCCAATTAAAAACCTGCTCATACGATTGAAAATATATATTGTCTCCTAAAGGAACTATTTGAAAGAACTTATCAAGCGTTATGCTATCATTCACTTGATTTCGTAAAGAAAAGAATTCGAACTCATTTAGATCATTCCTTTTGAAATAACCAAATTCATCATCACCGCCAACAAATACTGCAGTATCCGCATCATACAGGGAAATTACCTTAGAGTCATTTCTAATTGGCTTTAGATTCCATTGTGTACCATCATATATAAGCAAGCCTCTGTCATTTGCAAACAAGATCGTATTATCCGAAAGGGTCAGGCCAGAATAGTTGACCGCAGAGGCAAAATAATGCGTACTACTGAAGTTGCGGATTATAAGTGAATCTTCATTCGGTCTATCCTGGGCAACTAATTTTATATGAAATACTATGCTGCATTGAAGCAGTATGATAGATGCCAATTTGTAAAAATTCACTTTATGATAATTAGGCACAGGCTGGTATACTGGTTTTGAAAAATGTGGAAGCAAATATAAACAGCAATCAATAATAAAGTCAGGCTAACTTCTAACTCTAGAAATTATAATGCTCAAATTCTTCTGTGAATTCATCTTCTGCGAAAAACGGGTTTATATTAATAGAATTGTATTCATACTTTTCATACAATCCTTTATAATCGAATACTTTAATCACCAGAGGCAAAAAAGTAGTCTGGTCAATATGTAATTCCATTGTTTTGGCGTAGTGGTTGGGAATCTTGATAATTTGTCCCGCTTCTACATCCGAGTAGCCATTCACATCATCATTTAGCTCTAGTATAGAGTACCCGTTTATCTTGAATCTGTCTGCAATGTCATCTACAGTTTCACCATTCTTTACAGTATAGTCAATTAGTTTATAATCGTTATTACTAAGAATAAGCTTAAACATTTTTTGACCATTCCATTCAGTATCATCCTTCCTTACAAGGCTTTGCTTTGGATTATTTGATCGTAATTCAATTTTCAATATACTGGTCATTAAGTCAAACCCGGAATCATAAACGGTATGATGTTGGTTTTTTCTCATAAATATACCCTGTGGATCAAGGTATAAATTAACCCATGGAAACGAATTAAGATTTACAATTGCTTTGCGGTACCTGGCACTGTCCACCAAAACCTCAATGCCTTCTTTAGGCATTAATTGACGAATGTAAATTTTGATGGGATCTCGATTTAGTTTTACTAAGGACTTTTGAATTACATATTCCTCTTCAAATCTTTCGGTTTTATTAATAACTGCAATAAAGCCTTTTAGTTCATTAGTTTTATAAAACATGCTGTCCACAATCTCACGAGGAGTTTGTGCGTAGGTGGAAAATGCCACACTAACAAATACTATAATGGAGGTAGCCTTAAACACAATAAAAAAACCACCGAAAGAACGTCTCGGTGGCTATAATATTACTTAATTAAATTGGTTTATGCATGTTAATGTGGTAATGCCTTTCTAAAGTAACCATAGGAGAAAGTCCCAAGCATTGCTGAGGCAATAAAAATGGCAAACACGGTATATCCAGAGCCCATTAAAACGAACATCATACCAGAACAAACCCCAGTAAGAGCCCAACCCATACCGAAAATAATTCCACCAATAATATACCTCCACCAGGTTTTGTCTTTGTCGTTAAACTCATGCACAATACCTTGTATTGTCTTAACCTTACCTTTTTTGAATAATTGGGTGATAATCAGACCTAAGGTTACTCCAGAAATAATTATTCCGTACATGTGAAATGATTGGAAATGGAACATTTCAATAATTCTGTAAAAGGAAATGGCTTCGAGTTTCCACATACCAAACCCAAACATGAAGCCAACAACCATATATTTAAATAATCTCATTTTTCTAATCGTTTAATTAAAATGGAATACGAAGTATGTAAGGAAGGATCAGCCATGTCATTATCAGGCCTCCCGTAAAGAATCCAATTACTGCTACAAGAGATGGTGCTTGCAAGTCTGCCAAACCTGAAATAGCATGCCCGGATGTACAACCTCCTGCGTATCTGGAGCCAAAACCAATCAAGAAACCTCCACCTACAATAATTATTAATCCTCTAAGTGTGAATAAAGAACCCCACGAATAAAGATTCCAGAATGGGTCTATTTCCGTATGAATCACATCAGAGCCGGGTACAATTGGTACGTGCCCGTAAGAAAGAACATCGCTGCCTGCAATTTGATTTAGTGTATTTACTGCTTGTTGAGAGATGTGCGCTGTACCATCTCCGCCAAAATAATTGGCAGCAATGTAACCCCCAAACATAGCGCCCAGGGCAACCATCAGGTTCCATCCTTGTTTGCCCCAATCAAAATTGAAGAAATCTGCATAGTCTCCAGCTCCATCTGCGGCACACATAATTCGTAAATTGGCTGATAAACCAAATTCTTTTCCAAAATAAAGTAATAAGAATAAGGTGGAGCCTATCGTTATTCCACCCATCCACCATGGCCAGGGTTGGCTAATAAAGGCATGGATTTGTTCCCAATATTCGTACATAACTTATCATTTTTTTGCGTTGCTAAATTTGTCATTAAGTTAGGTTTAAAATATGATAATTATCAGACATGGGAAAGATATTTGTTGTAGTTGAAAGGCATTATAACCTGAATTTTATTAATAACTGATTTTGGTCATTGTTGTGAAATTAACCCTCAAGGTACATTTGCAACTATAAGTATATACTATGGAAAAGCAATTTGATCGAATACCGGAGCATCTCAAACCTCAAAATCACGGAACAGATGCTCTTTTTACAAATGGGTGGATGGAAAAATTGACCAGAACACATATTTCCATTCCCGTTATAATGCATTTGTCTATTGTAGGTTATGTCTCATACCTGGCTTTGCAGCAACATAATGTTGTTCCTTTTGTCTTGTTTTTTGCAGCAGGTCTACTCACATGGACTTTTGCAGAATATTGGGTACACCGATACATATATCATGTTAAAACAGATAAAAAGTGGTTGTTGAAAATCCAGCATATGGGACATGGAATTCATCATCAATATCCTAAAGACCCTACAAGATTAGCTATGCCACCGGTTCCGGCACTTCTTCTCTTATCAGTTTTTTATGGACTTTTCTGGCTAGTGATGCGAGGTTATGCAATCGCCTTTTTCCCTGGCTTCCTTTTTGGTTATGTACTGTACATATCTTTGCATTACATGCAGCATATTCTAAAGCCACCTAAGTTTGGGCCACTAAATAGATTATGGAAATTTCATGCCCTGCATCATTATAAGTACCCGGAGACGAAAGCATTTGGTGTTTCTACCAAACTATGGGATATTGTTTTTGGCACACTTCCGGATGAAAAAGTCTAAATAAGATTTTTTTAAGCTACAATTCACGTTTCATTATCTCAAAATGTTACTTTTGGGGTAAATGAAATGTTATGGGCGTTGAGAATGTACATTGTCGTGACTGCCAGTTCAGGCATAAGGGCAGGTTCAGTGATCTTAACCCTGATTGTTTAGATACTATTAGTAATAATAAAACGTGCAACCTTTATAAAAAGGGGCAACTATTATTACATGAGGGAAGCAGGCCTATGGGAGTGTTCTGCATTAAGGAAGGCAAGGTTAAAGTATTTAAATTAGGTCAGCAGGGTAAAGAACAGATTACGGCAATTTTAAAAGAAGGAGATTTAATAGGATACCGTGCAATGCTTGGAGATTCGCTATATCACGTATCAGTAGAAGCCTTAGAAGATGTCGTTGCATGTCATATTCCGAAAACAGATTTTATGTCAGCCTTTGAAAATGACAAATCTCTGCATAATAAGCTGATTGGTGAATTGTCAAATGAGGTAATGAATCTTACAGCAATTATTACAGATCTGGCTCAAAAACCTGTAAGGGAAAGAACTGCTGCAGCATTGGTAATGCTAAGCGACATTTACAAAAATGGAAATAAGGAAAGCGATTCAATTGATATCAGCCTGACGAGAGAAAGCCTTGCTAATATTGTAGGTACAGCTACGGAAACCTTAATCAGGATTTTGCATGATTTTAAAGAAGAGGGGCTGGTTGAATCTAAGGGTAGAAAGTTAACGGTAACAAATGTAAAAACCCTGGAGCGAGTTGGAGGGATATATTAAATCCTAATTATACGAAAGTTATAATGTCAGACAGGGAGCTTATTTCGCTCCCTGTTTTTTATTGCATAAAACCTTAGTTGAAAAACCGGAGCGGGTGCTTGAACAGGCTTCAGGGCTATAATATCTAAAGTATTATAGGCTGATATAAATTCATTTCTTCCTATCCTTACCCTGGGTTCACCAATTTCCTCTTTGTAATACTGCATACGCCCTGATGCGTTGGCAAGTGCACTATATATCACATTGTGTGTGAAACCAATGGGGGAGGGGACATACCTTATTTCCAAAGCCATAACTAGTACGCATAAGCCTCCTGATAGTTTTTAAATACCAGGCTGTTAAGCATTTGATTGTACTCGCTTAATAGTATGAATGCCTTTTCAGGAACATAGTTAAACCGGTTCTTGAACTCACTTATCTTTTTTGTCAGTTCAGAAACATAATAATGAAGTTGTCCCAGACTTCTACATCTCGCAGGCTTTTCAAAATTCTGTAGCGCAAAACGCTTAAATTCTGTATCGATTTTCTTCTTTTCGTAAGTGCTCATGTGTATTAATTCACTAAATAAAATATTAATATCAATTCAAATATAATATTTGAAATTAATATTGCAAATAATTATGTGTAATAATGCACAAAATATTTATATAAACTATTCTTTTGGCCAACTTTATTGTTTAAAACCCTGTTTCGTAATATGTATTTTTTTAGTACTTTCAAGCTGTAACCAAACTGCCTCATGAAAGAGATATGGATTTTTGCAGGGATAGTTGTTCTCCTCATTTACCCTGTGTTACTGTTTGCCCTACGAAGAATTTTCCGTAAATCATTTATAGCCAATGTGGGAGGTGTAATTCTTGCGGCTCAATGTTTTATAGGAATTGAATGTTTTGTAATAGGGAAACTAGGCATAATCCACCTGGCTTGGGTTTTTCCTACGGGGTCAGCTGCACTTTTTATTACCTACTATCACATGTATCGATTCATGCGTAAGCCACTATCTGCAATAACAAGTAGTTTGGATGATATGTCTGAAGGAAACCTGGTTATAACTATCGATCCAAAGACAAAGAAAAGGGCTGATGAAGTTGGTCGAATTGCATCCGCTATGGATAAAATGACGAAGAATCTATATGAAATTGTAACCAATCTAAAAATCTCTGCTGATAAAGTATCTGAAAACAGTTCTCTTATTTCTAATAAGGCAAACGAGGTTTCGGAAGGTGTTACGAATCAGGCTGCATCTATTGAAGAAATTGCTGCTTCAATAGAAGAAATGACGGCCAGTATGCAGTTGAATGCAGAAAACGCGAATGAGGCTAATAAATTTGTTACCACAGCAAGTGAAGAAATAGACGAAGGTGCTGGTTACACTAAGCAAACTGTGACATTAATGAGTGAGATAACGGAGCACATGCAAGCTATACGGTCCATAGCTGACCAAACAAACCTTTTGGCATTAAATGCTGCGGTGGAGTCTTCAAGAGCAGGTGAGCATGGAAAAGGCTTTGCCGTAGTAGCTAAAGAAATTAGGGCCCTGGCAGAGCGATCCCGTCAATTGTCTGATGGCATTAGTGAATTAACTGATCAGTGTTTCATATACTCGAAGAAGTCTGGAGATAATATGAATGAGGTTTTGCCCGGTATAAATAAAACGACCAATCTGGTTAAAGAAATTGCGGCAGCAAGCAATGAACAAAGAACAGGAGCGGAACAAATTAATGAAAGTGTTCAAAGTATGAACCAGATTACACAGGTAAATGCAAGCTCAGCAGAAATGCTAAGCAATATTGCTAAAGAAATGGATTCCATTGCCCAAAAAATGAATGAAGGAGCTAAATTCTTTAAAACCGAGGCAGCAGATTTGGAATAGGTTTAATTAAAGGGAACGTTTGGTTACGTAATATCGATAACCAATTACTAATTTATCCATTTTTGAAAGCTTGGAAAGATCTTTGGAAGCATAACTTGGAAGTACCCTTTTATTAATTTTCGCAAGTATTTTAAAAAAAGTTTTCATCTATTTTATTATAAATCTTTTACTTTATTTATCCGTTAGTCTTATTATTAGAACAAATTAAAAAACCATCAAATTTTTATGGAAAATACCAGTCCCACCTATCATCATTTCCTTGAAGGATGGCACCAGTTTATGCTGGTAGCAACATTTGTGGCTATTGCTGCGGCCCTTATTATCTTGATCATTCATTATGCAAAAGTAGCTGCTATAAAAACATATAAAGGTAAGTACGATTATCTTAAAATAAATAGAATTCGAGCCTATCAGATGTTCTATTTTGCTCTTGCATCTGCAATTTTTTTCTATGGAAATACCATTGGTGATGTAACTGTTGGCAAAAGCCTGGTGTACATTTTTGTACGCTTCTTTATTAGCATGTGTGTAGGGGTACTTGTTGGATATGTCATTTATCTTATACTCAAATTCTATTATCCAACATTTCTTGAAAGAAAGCTTACTGCATTAAGATATACGCCCAGAATTTCCAAGTCGGGAAATGAAATGAGATTGCTTAGTGAAGAAGAAGAGGATGTGCATCTGGATGAGGGAATGCAGGCCGAAGAGAATGTCTTCTCCATTGATTATGATGTATGGGTTGACGAACATACAGGAGAGGTACAGATAGAAAAATATCTAGGATACCTTGAAGCTCTTGAATGTGGTTCATGTGGATTCAAAACTTTAAAAATTGAACGTGAGCAAATTGTTGAGCCTGCAACTGAGGAAAAAGAGGGTAAACTTATTAAACATTATAAATGTACATATTGCCAGTCGGTACGCACTACTCAACATACCATTGCTAGAATCATAAAATCTGATAGTGAGTACAGATTGCCGGCAGATTATATTCTAAAAGGTCAGCGTAAGGTAAAATCGATAATGATTGAAATAATTTCGACCAAAGGAGATAAAAAGGAATTCTATTTCCAAAACACCAAGCAGGCGAGTGAATTTCTTGATGAGTTCGATTTTGACAATATTCCAAAACAGTAAGCGTATAAGTTACGTACCTTTGTAAGTTGTGCGATGCATCAACCTATACATACTGTTATTCTGTGAGATTAAGTGAAAAAATGAAGAAGAGACTATTATTAATAGTGCCAGCTATTCTGGTGCTGGCAAGTTTTGTGCTTATTCCAATTCAAAAAAATAAGCCACTGTTTGAAGAGGTGACTGAAATACCTGAGTTTACCTTAAAATTCCCTGTAAACGATACAATTAAATTACTCTACCCTGAGAGAAAGAATATAAATGAAACAGTTTTGATAACCGAGTTACTAAAAAGGTATCACTATAAAAAAGCATCGTTAAATGATTCCCTTTCTAGTATAATTCTTGATAACTACCTGGAAAATTTAGACAACTCAAGGTTATATTTCCTTCAATCAGATGTAGATTCTTTTGAGCCTTACAGGTATATGATTGATGATATGCTTAAACAAGGTAATCTCGAAATTCCTTATCAATTATTTGCCGTATTTAAGGAAAGATATTACGAGCGAATAGCATTTGTTGATCAATTACTTCAAAATGATTTTGACTTCACCAAAGATGAATATTTTGCCCTGGATAGAGAATTCTCACCTTATCCTAAATCAACGGAAGAGCAAAATGAATTGTGGAGGAAGTATATTAAAAATGAAATCTTAATTCATATTTTAAATGGCAAGACACAAGAAGAAGCTAAGCAGATATTAGTTAAACGATATGATCGTTATAAGACGGCAATGCAACAGTATAATAGCTCTGATGTATATCAGACTTTTATGAATAGCTATACGGAGTCACTAGATCCTCATACAAGCTACTTTAACCCAATTACGGCTGAGAATTTCGATATTGAAATGAGCAAGTCTTTGGAGGGCATTGGGGCCCGTTTGAGCAAGGAAGGTGATTATACCATTGTGTATTCTATTGTTCCGGGGGGGCCGGCTTTTAAAGGCAATGAATTGCATGATAATGATAAAATTATTGGAGTTGCTCAGGGAGATGATGGAGAAATGATTGATGTAGTTGGCTGGAGAAATGATGATGTGGTGCAACTCATAAGAGGCAAGAAGGGCTCAGTTGTTCGATTAAACGTACTGAAGGCAGAAGATGGTATAGCAGGAAAACCAACCATTGTTCGCATAGTGCGAGACAAAATTAACCTGGAAGACGCACGGGCAGAAAGTAAAGTATTTGAATTTGTAAGGGATGGAAGAACGTACAAGCTAGGTGTAATCAATATCCCTTCCTTTTACAAAGATTTTAAAGATGCCAGCGATGGAAATGAAGAATTTAACAGCACTACCCGTGATGTTAAAAAGCTAATTGCAGACCTTGAAGAAAAGGGTATAGACGGTTTGTTGATTGATCTTAGAAGAAATGGAGGTGGTGCTCTTGATGAAGCAGTAGAGCTTACCGGTCTTTTCGTTGACCATGGTCCTGTAGTTCAGGTAAAAGATTTTGATGGCAAAGTCCGTGAAGAAGAAGATAAGAGCAATGAAGTGTTTTATGACGGCCCGCTTACCGTTCTAACAAGTCGTTTAAGTGCCTCAGCATCAGAGATATTTGCAGCCGCCATCCAAGACTATAAAAGAGGTGTGATAATAGGAGAGCGATCCTTCGGTAAAGGAACAGTCCAGAACCTGATTGGGCTGCAACAGTACATACCTAGTGAAAAAGAAAGATTAGGGCAGCTTAAACTTACTACTGCCAAATTTTACAGGGTAAATGGAGGAAGTACTCAAAATTTGGGAGTAACCCCTGATGTTAAATTACCCTCTGCATTTGATCATAACGAGGTTGGCGAAAGTGCTTACCCCAGTGCTCTTAAATGGGACAGAATTACCGCAGCCGAGTACGCACTGAGCAATACAATTGATGATCAGTTTATTTTACAACTAAATTCAAAGTTTGAACAGCGCCTTAAGTCAGATTTGGATCTGCAAATGCTAACCAAAGAACTTGATTATATCAGGAACATGCGAAATGTAAAGGAAATAAGCCTCAACGAGTCAATAAGAAGGAAAATGATTGAGGAAGAGGAAAAACTTAAACCTGAAAACAACAAAATTGAAGGAGTTGAATACTCCAAAGAGGGAATTAGCAGTTCCACCGCAAACCAAGGCCTAAAACTGGAAGATGTGTATTTGGAAGAAGGATTACTTATATTAGCTGATGTAGTGCAGCTATCAGATGTATAACAACTTCTTTCCGGATAATAACATCAGATGAATGAGGAGCTTTTAAAGTTAATTGTTCAGTTGTTCGCTATTGTGGCCAAAGAGCGGATAACCGAAGACGAACGCAGTAACTTGCAGGAGTTTCTTTTGATCCACGTTTCTCATGAGGCTGTACCCTATTTTATCAAAATATTTGATGAGCAGACCCAAAAGAGCGGAAGCTTGGAAGTTGATGGATCGGATACAGATTCAGAAACAGCTGAATATATTGCAGACTGGTCCAATATTCTTGATATATGCCGGGTAATTAATGAGAGCCTTACCAAACAGCAAAAACTTGTTTTACTGTTAAAACTTATTGAACTCATGCTTCAGGATGGCCAAATCTCAGAGAGGCAAAGCAACCTGATTTTTTACATTAGTGAGTCAATACACATTACCCAGACTGAGACTAAGCTAATTACACAATTTCTGATAGGTCAGGAAGAAGAGGAGCTTGATTTCAAGGAAATGCTGATTATTAACGAAAGCGAAGAGCATTCCTATAAATCTGCCCATATTCAATCACGCAATCTGACAGGAATGATCGTGGTGTTGCGCATTGCAGATGCAGATACCTATTTTGTAAAATACCTGGGTATATCCAACCTGACATTAAATGGGAATAACTTTCGAAGTCGTAAAATCTATATTCTGCCTACAGGCAGTAATATTCGCGGCAACAAGATTCAGCCTGTCTACTATAGCGATATTGTAACCAAATTTCTTAAGGAAGAAGCTAAACTAAAAATATCCTTTGAGGCGAAAAATATATACCATGAGTTTAGGTCGGGTGATGTGGCGCTGCAAAACATCACAATAGCGGAAGAAGGCGGCAGGTTGGTAGGATTAATGGGTGCTTCCGGGTCTGGCAAGTCCACACTACTAAGCGTATTAAATGGGAGTGCTCAGCCAGCAAAAGGAACTGTCCTGATTAATGGAGTAGATCTTTTCCAAAATCCAGAAGCTCTAAATGGAGTAATAGGCCTGGTTCCACAGGATGATTTTCTGATCGAAGAGTTATCTGTCTATCAAAACCTATACTATGCAGCACGGTTATCCTTTGGAAACCAGACAATTACCGAAACACATGAACTGGTAGCTTCAACACTTAAAAATCTTGGACTTAGCGAAATAAAAGATCTTAAAGTTGGGTCTGCTCTGGATAAAACAATAAGTGGAGGGCAGCGAAAACGACTCAACATTGGCCTTGAGCTGTTGCGCAAGCCTAGCATTATGTTTGTAGATGAGCCTACTTCGGGCTTGTCCTCCAATGATTCAATCAATATCATGGACTTGCTCAAGGAGCTTTCACTTCAAGGCAAACTCATATTTGTAGTTATTCATCAACCATCTTCTGATATCTACAAAATGTTTGATAAGCTGATCATTCTTGATTCAGGCGGTTATCAGGTGTACTATGGAAATCCCGTGGAAGCACTGGTTTATTTTAAGACCATTGTTAATATGGTTAATAAAGACCAGGGGGCATGTATAGAATGTGGTAACGTAAAATCAGAGCAAATATTTAACATTCTTGAGAGCAGGATAGTGAATGAATACGGGCGCTTTACTGATCGAAGAAAGATTTCACCAGCCAAATGGAATGAGTATTTTCATGAAAAAATCAAACCTCCAATCATAGAAAGAGTAGAAGAGCCAATTGAGGTAAGTCAGAAAAACCCGACCCGGATTCAACAGATGAAAATATTTGGTATCAGGGATATCCGTACCAAACTTGCGAACAGGCAATATCTATTAATTACCTTCCTAGTTGCCCCACTGCTTGCTACATTTCTTGCAATGCTTATCAGGTATTATGAGAACCTGAATGGAGACGCTACTTATAGTTTCTTAAAGAATGATAACATTCCCGTGTACTTTTTCATGGCAGTGATTGTTGCTCTTTTTATGGGTCTTACCTTAAGTGCAGAGGAATTAATAAAGGATCGGAAAATGCTTCAACGAGAGTCTTTTATGCATTTGAGCAGAATGAGTTACCTGGCATCGAAGATTACCGTCTTGCTGTTTATTTCTGCTATTCAAACGCTAAGCTTTGTGCTTATTGGCAACTTTATTTTAGGAATACATGGGCTTACCTTCACCATGTGGGTCATATTGTTTGCCACATCTGGCTTTGCTAACCTAATGGGATTAAATATTTCATCTGCATTCAAGTCCGCAGTAACAGTCTACATTCTCATTCCGGTACTTATTATACCTCAGTTGGTGCTAAGCGGGGTAATTATCAGTTTCGATAAGTTTAATCCACAACTTAGTAATCTTGAGAGAGTACCTGCTATTGGTAATTTCATGGTGTCACGGTGGGCATTTGAAGCACTTGCAGTCAACCAGTTTAGATACAATGCCTATACCCGTCAATTTTATGATATGGAACGGGAAATAGCCCTTTCAGATTATTACAGTACCTACTACGTGCCCAACCTGGAAGCACACCTTTCTAAAATATCAAACAATTTTGATGTGGTCAGTGCTTATCCTGATTCAATCAAAATGGTAGAAGGGCATTTAAAAATATTAAAATCTGAAATTACCAGGCAACTAAATTTGGTTGGCTCAGAACACTTTTCAAATGCTGCCTCTATTGAATTAAATTCTTTTGACCGAAATCTGTATTCGGAAACTGATGCATTCCTTACAACTCTTAAACGGTTTTATAAAAACAGACATCATAAATGGAGCCATAGATTGGATAGTATCAAGCAATTACTGAATGATACACCAAGAGGTTTTGAGCTTCAAAAATGGTTGCGAAGCAGGTATTATAACCAAAGCCTGTCAGAAATGCTGGAAGGAAAGAATAAGGCAACTCGTATTGTTACTCATAAAGGCCACCTTTTTCAGAAAATATATCCTGTGTATTACAAACCTGACCAAACCAGAATGTTTGATATAGCTACCTTATTTTATGCACCCGAAAAAGTGGCTTTCTACCGTTCTTTCGATACATTATATGTTAATCTGGGTGTTATTATACTAATGTCAATTTTTCTGGTAGTGGCGCTTTATTTCGACTGGTTAAAAAAGATGATTGTATGGATTGAAGATATTCAGCTGTCCCGAAAGCGAAGAAAGCAAGCAAACAAAAATCTTAATTAGTGTATTCTAACTTATTAATTAAGAGCATTTTATAATCTTGTTAAAAATTATCCTTGGAATTTACTTGCATGCTAATTTTAAATCCGCTTACATTTGTCGTATGACAATGAAAACAAATACAAACTGGTGGTGGTCGTCATTTGCGTTGCGTGAGTGATGATGTAGCCTGTGTTTGAAAAGATAGCTAGGCCTGCTGAGTTCACTCGGCAGGCTTTTTTTTTGAAAAAAATGAAAACAAAACTTTACTCTACAGTTAAAACACAGATTGGTGACATGGTTACACCGGTAAGTATGTACTTAAAAATACGTGAAAAATATCCTGTGAGCGTATTGCTTGAAAGTTCAGATTATCAGGGCAAGGAGAATAGCTTTTCTTTTATTGCCTTTGAGCCCATTGCCACTTATGAAACAGGGGAAAAAGAAACGAAACAGGGGACGATGGAAAATATCGTGAATTTTTACGAGCGTTACGAAGTGGTTTCCGATAACTCACTGGCTTATCAGTTTAATGGAATATTTGGGTATATGACCTTCGAATCCATTCAGTATTTTGATACGATTGAGCCTGCTTATTCATCGCCTATACCCAACATACGTTTCCACCTTTTTAAATATGTTCTGGCTTTCGACCACTTTAGCAATCAGCTACATATTATTGAAAATAGCTTTTCCAAAGAAGAACCCGGACATATTGAGCATATAAATAAGCTCGTTAACCAAATGAATGGAGCAAGGTTTTCATTTGAAGCCGGAACCAAGGAAAGTACCATGACCAATACGCAGTATAAAAATTTGGTAACAAAAGCTAAAGAGCACTGTAAAAGGGGAGATGTTTTCCAACTTGTACTTTCCAGGCCATACTCAAGGGCATTCAAGGGAGACGAATTTAATGTTTATCGTGCATTGAGATCGATAAACCCCTCGCCCTATTTATTCTATTTTGACTATGGAAGCTATAAGTTAATGGGATCTTCTCCGGAAGCACAGATTGTGGTTAAAGACAACAAAGCTGAAATACACCCAATTGCAGGGACTGTAAAACGAAGCGGAGATGAGTTGGAAGACGAGAAGGCAGCTAAGCGACTCACTCATGATCCTAAAGAAAATGCGGAACATGTAATGCTTGTGGATCTTGCAAGAAACGATTTGTCCCGAACATGCTCTAATGTCTATGTTGAAAAAGGAATGCACCTTCAGTTCTTCAGCCATGTGATTCACCTGGTTTCCATAGTAAAGGGAGAAGTTTCCGAAAATAAATCGCCATTCGAAGTACTGGCACATTCATTCCCTGCAGGCACCCTATCCGGAGCTCCTAAGTACCGGGCAGTGGAACTTATAAATACATATGAAGAAACTGCCAGAGGATTCTATGGAGGGGCTATCGGATATGCAAATTTTCAAGGCGATTTGAATATGGCCATCATGATCCGAAGCCTAATGTCTATGAATAATAAACTATATTACCAGGCAGGTGCAGGTATTGTAATTGATTCAATAGAAGAAAATGAACTACAGGAAGTAGAAAACAAACTAAAAGCGTTGAACAAAGCCATTGAGATGGCAGAAACTCTTTAACTATGGAACGAAAGGTATTACTTATAGATAACTACGACTCCTTTACCTACAACTTAGTTCAACTGGTTGAAGAGGTGACTGGTGAACGCCCCAATGTGGTACGAAATGATGAATTGAATGGTATTGATTTAAAAGCATACAGCCATGTTATTCTCTCTCCCGGTCCGGGTCTTCCGGAGGAAGCAGGTGATCTTCTGAAAGCTATTGGCCTTTTAGCGAACCTAAAGAAACCTACATTAGGTGTCTGCCTTGGACAGCAGGCAATCGCAGAGCAATTTGGAGGTTCGTTAACAAATTTAGATAAAGTATATCATGGCATAGGAAGTCAAATAAAGGTAGTTAAGCCCAATGTATTGTTCGAAGGTGTGCCTGAAACCTTTACAGCAGGACGCTATCATTCCTGGATTGTGGAAAAAGCCACGCTTCCTAATGAACTGGAAGTATTATGCGATGGCCCAGAAGGAGAAATTATGGCACTTCGCCATAAAACATTACCCATCTTAGGTGTGCAGTTCCATCCGGAATCTATACTCACCAAAGAAGGAAAGAAAATGATTTACAATTTCTTAACCAAAATAGGAGAATGAAACCCATATTGGAGTTATTGTTAACGGGTGCACAGCTTTCGGAAGCACAGGCGTATGAAGTTATGCGTAGTATCGGAGAAGGGAAATATTCGACCGAACATATTACGGCCTTTATTTCACATTACTGGCACCAGCCTGTTTCTACGGGTGAGCTTTCTGGTTTCAGGAATGCTCTCCTTGATCTGGCAGTGCCTATAAAGCTTGATGTGGCTAAAAATGCCATTGACTTATGTGGAACAGGGGGAGATGGCAAAAACACATTCAATATTTCCACATTAACTGCCATAGTGGTTGCAGGGGCTGGCTATAAGGTAGTGAAACATGGTAACTACGGGGTTACCTCTGTAAGCGGTTCATCTAATGTACTGGAAGCAATGGGTTGTGTTTTTTCCAACGAAGTAAATACCTTATCTGACCAGCTGGAAACCTGCAATATGACTTTTTTGCACGCACCTCTGTTTCACCCTGCCTTGAAAGAAGTAGGTGCTATTCGTAGAAACCTTGGACTTAAAACCTTTTTTAATATGTTGGGGCCTATGGTGAACCCTGCTGAACCCAATTACCAATTGGTAGGAGTATATAACCTGCAAGTAGCTCGCCAATACCAGTATTTGCTTCAGCAATCAGGCCGGCAGTTTACCATAGTACATAGCCTGGATGGCTATGATGAAATTAGCCTCACGGGAGACACACGGGTTATTTCTAATGACTTTGATGGTATAATGAGCCCCGGTCAGCTGTTTGCATCGAAAACGTATGAAGCAAATGAAATTTTTGGAGGTAATTCTGTGGAGGAAGCCACCGAAATATTTAAAAATGTTCTAAAGGCCAGGGGCACAATTGCCCAAAACGAAGTTGTACTGGCCAATGCTGCCTTAGCTATTCAAACCCTAACAGGCAAGAACTTAGGCGAATGCCACGAAGAAGCCAGGGAAACCCTGTTGTCAGGCAAGGCAGGTAAAAACTTTAATCAATTGGTGAATGGCTAATATATTGGAGCAAATAGTTGTTACAAAACGCAGGGAAGTTGAGCTTGCCAGGAAAACCCATATGTACTCTATTTCTGAGATGGAAACAGGGGTAAAGATATCATTAGCTGGTTCTTTGAAAAACAAACCTGGGATTATAGCCGAATTCAAAAGAGCATCACCTTCTAAGGGGTTGATTAATGGATTTTCTAAAATAGAGACAATTGTAGAAGGCTACGCAAATGCCGGTGCCTCAGCCATTTCAATCCTTACTGATAAAGTCTATTTCAAGGCCCATTCGGATGATTTTGGTAAGGCAAGACTTGTTACCTCAAAGCCGTTACTCAGAAAGGAATTCATTATTGATGAATTTCAATTGATAGAATCAAGGGCAATGGGCGCCAATGTAGTACTCTTGATCGCAGCAGTATTAACTAAGGAAGAAATAAGAGGATTTACCCAGAAAGCCCATTCACTGGGTATGGAAGTACTGCTGGAACTTCATCACGAATCGGAGATTAAAAAGGTATCCGGTCTGGAAGATATGATAGGTGTAAATAATCGTAACCTCAAAACATTTGAAGTAGATATCAGGCAATCGTCCCGTATTCGCAAGCAACTTGGATGGCCGGAAATACCCATGATTTCCGAAAGTGGTCTTTCCGGAATAGGGGAGCTAAAATATTTATTATCTGAAGGTTTCAGAGGGTTTTTAATAGGGGAACATTTTATGAAACAGCAGAACCCTGTTCAGGAATTTGAGCGATTTATGCAGCAGTTTGAAAGAGAGTTGGTTTCATGAGTGCGTTACTAAAAATAAAGGTATGCGGCAATAGAGAAGCTGAAAATATGAAAGAAGTGTGCAAGCTGAAACCTGAATATGTGGGCTTTATATTCTACAAAAATTCAAAACGGTTTGTCGTTTCACCTGATATCCTCCAAAATGATTGTTCTGCTAAAAGGGTAGGAGTTTTTGTAAATGCAACCATCGAAGAAATAAAGAGCAAAGTTGACCTTTATGATTTAGACTATATACAGCTTCATGGAGACGAAACTCCTGATTTTTGCAAAAAAACCAATCAGATTAGACCTGTTTTTAAAGCCTTTCAGATAGACAATAACTTTAATTTTAATAAATTAAATTACTATTTATCAGCATGTTATATGTTTTTGTTTGATACCACTTCCAAATCCTATGGAGGTTCAGGGCAAAAGTTTGATTGGAGACTCCTCTCAAAGTACAAAGCTTCTGTTCCATTTCTATTAAGTGGTGGAATAGGGCCTGAAGATGCAGTGGCAATAAAAGCACTACGACATCCCATGCTGGCAGGAATAGATGTGAATAGCCGGTTTGAAGACTCTCCCGGGGTAAAAAACATTGAGTTGTTAAGTGAGTTCATAAAGCAAATTAAAGAATGATGCAGCCAACGGAAAATGGATTTTATGGTGAATTTGGAGGAGCTTTTGTTCCTGAGATGCTTTATGCGAATGTAGAAGAATTGCGCCAAAACTACCTGTTGTTTCTTGAATCTGATGGGTTTAAAAAAGAATTGGCTGACTTGCTGAAGCATTATGTCGGCCGTCCTACTCCATTATACAGAGCTTCCAATCTATCTTCTCATTTTGGGGCCGAAATATATCTAAAACGTGAAGATTTGACTCATACAGGGGCGCATAAGATCAATAATGCCTTGGGCCAGATTTTACTTGCCCGCAATATGGGAAAAACTCATATCATAGCCGAAACAGGAGCCGGGCAGCACGGAGTGGCCGCAGCTACGGCTTGTGCACTTATGGGTATGCCCTGCAAGGTATTTATGGGTGAGGTAGATATTGAACGTCAGGCCCCAAATGTAGCACGAATGAAAATGCTTGGGGCTGAGGTTGTTCCTGCTACTTCGGGAAGCAAAACGCTTAAGGATGCTACCAATGAAGCCATACGCTATTGGATTGGACATCCGGACACGTATTATCTCATCGGCTCAGTGGTAGGCCCACATCCATATCCTGATTTAGTGGCTCGTTTGCAAGCCGTTATCAGCAAGGAAATTGAGGAACAACTAGTTAAGGAGGTGGGTGTCGAGCAACCTGATTATGTGATAGCGTGTGTCGGTGGCGGAAGCAATGCAGCCGGAGCTTTTTACCATTTTATTGAAAACAAAAAGGTAAAATTAGTGGCTGTTGAAGCAGCAGGCAAAGGAATTGATTCAGGTGAATCTGCTGCCACTTTTCAGTTGGGAACCAAAGGCATAATTCATGGAAATCAAACACTGGTGATGCAAACGGAAGAAGGTCAGATCATTGAACCATATTCCTTATCTGCCGGCCTGGATTATCCTGGTATTGGCCCCATGCTGGCGCATTTACTTCATACAGGTAGATGTGAAGCACTTTCGGCTACCGATGAAGAAGCTTTGCAGGCGGCCATGCTTTTGACACAAAAGGAAGGTATTATCCCGGCACTGGAATCTGCCCATGCATTAGCTGCCTTACATAAATTATCCCTTAAGCCAAAAGAAGTTGTTGTCGTTAACCTTTCAGGAAGAGGAGATAAGGACCTTGGAACCTACATGAAACACTTTAACCTTTAAAAACATGAATAGAATAACTGCCACGTTTTTGAAGCAAAAATCACTTCTGAATATTTTTATAACAGCAGGGTATCCAGCACTGGACAGTTTACCAACCCTGGCCTCGCAGTTATTTGAACACGGTGTGGATATACTGGAAGTAGGAATGCCTTATTCAGACCCTCTTGCCGATGGGCCTGTTATTCAGGAAACAAGTTCTTTAGCCTTACAAAATGGTATTACCTTGCAACGGATATTTGAGCAGGTTAAGCTCATAAGGCAAACAGAGAAAGATGCCCCCATTTTTTTAATGGGATATCTGAACCAGCTATTACAGTTTGGTCCGGAAGCATTTTGTAAAGCATGCGCTGAAGCTGAAGTGGACGGCTTGATTATTCCTGACCTGCCATATGAGATTTACCAGGAGAAGTACCAATCGTTGTTGAAGACTTATGGATTGGCCATTTCCTTTTTAGTGACACCCCGTACGAACGATCTGAGAATAAAAGCGCTGGATCAGGCATGTAATTCATTTTTGTACATTGTTTCTGACAATAGTATTACGGGTGGAAGTAAAGATCAGTTTAGTTCTTCTCAACTTGCTTATTTTAAACGTATTAACAGTATGAAACTTAAAAACCCAACGATGATTGGGTTTGGTATTTCTTCAAAAAAAATGCTGAAGCAAGCAGGAAACTATGCAAATGGCGCGATTATTGGTACTGCATATCTTGAATCGGTAAAGAGAGGTGAACAGAGCAATTTTATTAAGGAATTAACTCAACAGAACCTTTAAGAACTTAGCACCGGTAACTATATTTATACTACGAAAACAAGATTATGAAAAAGCTACAACTACTTACCAGGACGTTATGGATGGCTGCTTTTTTTACAACAGTTATCTCTGTGCATGCTAATGCACAATCTGCAAGAAATAAGCGCCAGCAGGAAAGCCTTCTTTCGGCTAAAAAATGGACAATTGTGGAAGTAAAGAAAAAGAAGCTGGGCAAATTGAAAAAGATGGACGGCTTTCGCTTGGAAGTAGGGAATGAATTCTCACTAGGAATAGACCACAAGTTTGGATATAAAAATAATGATTACGAATACATGTCGGGTAAATGGGTACTGGATGGCAATGTTCTAATGCTTATTCATGATGCACGCGATGCTACCAACCGATTGGAAAATACCAGCTACAAAATCAAGAAGTTGTCTAAGGACGAACTATACCTGAAACGCATAACAAAACCCAAAGGAAAAATTAGATTTAAATAAATATGAAGACCAAAAGCATATATTTTATATTGTTGGCAATAGCCTTTATTGCTTCTAGCTGTGCAAGCCGAAAGGTAACACGAATTGACCCTCAGGAACAGATTGACCTAAGCGGGAGATGGAATGACATTGACTCGAAACAAGTGGCTGAACAAATGAGCAGGGACGTTCTAAGCAAACCCTGGCTGGCGCGTTTTGAAGGTAGAAATGAGCGACCACCTGTGGTAATTGTTGGTATTATTGTGAACAGAAGCCACGAGCACATTGAAGCCGAAACCTTTGTGAAGGACATTGAGGTTGAATTTATTAACTCAGGTAAAGTTAGGGTGGTTTCCAGTGATCTATTCCGCGAAAAGCTGCGTGAAGAACGAGAATCTCAGCAGACCAATGCTTCTCCTGAAACTCAGAAACGCCTTGCAGCAGAGCTGGGAGCCGACTTTATGCTTTTTGGGACTATAAACTCTACCGTTGATGAGTACAAGAAGGAACGTGTTGTGAATTACAAAGTGAACCTGGAACTGGCCGATCTGGAAACCACTGAGAAGGTATGGATAGGAGATAAGGAAATAAAAAAATATATAAAGAACTAGTAAAACTGTTTACAGAACTTGAGATGTTCCGGGTCTTCACATCAACATGGGGATAGTTTGAAGATACCGGAACATTTTCATTTGCCGGGTATGATTTTTTTAGATTCAATTTTGGTAAAAATAAGGCAGGTAGTTATGGTTATACTACTGACAAGCACTCTCACTTCATGCGTGAGCCCTACCTATTACCAAAAATTTTACAAGTTTAATAAAACAGTGAGTGACGGCAACCTGGCTGAAGCTGAAAAAATGATGAAATCGGAGCAGGCTAAAATGGAAAAGAGCAGGCTTCGGTTTTTGTTTTGGGTTAATGCAGGTATTGTAGCTTCTATGCAGGGTAAGTTCGAAGAAAGCAACACCTATTTCGAAAAAGCAGATCTTTTTATTGAAGATTACCAAAAGAATTTACTTGAAGAAAGTGGTGCCCTTTTACTAAACCCCAACCTTTCCACCTATCAGGGAGAGGACCATGAAAAGTTGATGATCAACTATTACAAGGCGCTTAACTATTATCAAATGGGCCAGTATGATGAAGCCATAGTGGAATGCAAACGTATGGATTTGCGCCTGCACCAACTGAGTGATAAGTATAAATCGGAAAACAAGTTTTCTGAAGATGCTTTTATCCATACCCTCATGGGTATTATTTATGATGGAACAGGCGATTATAACAATGCATTTATTGCCTATAGAAACGCACTGGAAATATACGAAGGCGAATATGCCAAACTCTTTAAAATGCAAGTGCCGGAACAATTGAAATACGATCTGGTACGAACAGCCGATCTCTCTGGTATTTATAATGAAAGAGATAAGTATAAAAGCAAATTTGATATTAGCTACGAGCGACCTGATCCTGATCAGTCAAACCTGGTGGTTATTTGGAATAACGGGCTTGGACCTGTGAAAGATGAGTGGGGGATTAACTTTACGATCCAAAAGTATGATAATGGCTGGGTGGCTTTTGTTAACGACAGTTACCATATGAACTTCAGGTTCCAGGTGGATAGTGATACGGACCTCAGCAGTCTTACCTGGGTTCGTGTCGTTTTCCCAAAATATGTGGAACGTCCTCTTTATTATACTGAAGCAACTATTACTGCGGATACGCAAACCAAGTCCCTTAGCCTTATGGAAGATGTAAACGCAGTATCCTTCAAAATACTGGAAGAGCGAATGTTTTGGGAACTCAGCAAATCCCTGATGCGTGTGGCTTTAAAACAGGCTGCTGCAGCTCAGGTGAGCAAAGACAACGAGGGACTGGGTTCAGCGTTGAGTATTATTGGATCAATGACTGAAAGTGCGGATACACGCAACTGGCAAACTTTACCTCATAGCATCTACTATACACGACTGGATGTGGAATCGGGAAAGGATACGCAAATTGAAATGGATTTGACCAATGTAAATGGTCAGGTGGATAAGCATGGTTTTAAGATAAAACCCAGAAATGGAGAGACCATTATCTTTCCTGTTAACACCATGGCAACTACCTATTGGTATATACGTGGATACCCCGTGAATCAGTAGTACTACTGTATCCGAAATTCCTTGACATATTTAACAAGAGCCTTCAACTCCTGTTCATCGTATTTGCCCTCCATTGGAGGCATGGTATTCTTCCCATGGTTAATGATATCAAGAATTTGCTCATTCGTCATTTGGCTCTTTTTAAGGTTTTTAGCTCCCGAAAGGCCTGCCGAACCATCTGTTCCATGGCAAACAGCACACTGCGCATTAAACAAAGCCTTACCATGCAAACTTAAATCGTAATTGCTTGCATCAGGGCTGGTAATAACTTCTTCCGTAAAGGCTTTCCTGTTTCCAAACTGAGATTTGTGGATTTCTGCAAGACCATAGGCTCCAAACAATAGGAGAAGCGAAATAAGCCCTAAAAGCTTTTTCTCTTTTCTAAAGGCAATAATAGCTGTAGGAATAGCAGCAAGGACAAATACTAGTTTTACCACAAATAAAAATCCGAAGTTAGCTACATGCATTACCATAAAACCACCTGTCACTAAAAACAGCAAACTGATGACCATTTCAGGTATTCTTATAAACTTGCTAAACTTCACCAGTCCACCTGTGCTTCCTATCAGCAACAAAAAAGTTTTAATTAAGTATATCAGTACAAAAAGAGTAACTACCAGGCGGTGGGTGTGATATAAAGCGGTAAACATCATGAT
>JAGQYJ010000014.1:24961-34838 GCA_020436145.1 Cyclobacteriaceae bacterium
GCTACCAATTATAAAGTAAAGAATAAGGGTTTGCAGTAAAAAAACCAGGGGAGCCAGTATAAGGTTAGAAGCTTTTTTTACTGAGCCATAAAAATGGATGTCCGTTACTACCTTTCTTATAAGTAAATCAAGTAACATGTAACTTGGATAGCTGTTAATGAAACCATAAAGAAAAACAGGGAACATAACTATTCGATAAATCAAGGAAGGGGTAGGAGGCACCGGTTCTGCTTTGGCTTCATCTGGTATGCTTACGGGTTCGTGTTCATACCTTTTACTTATTTCTTCCACCAGTTTTTTGTCTTCAAGGAATTGCTCCAGCATATCATGTTTAGGCGTGCGCTTATGGAGCCATTCGTTTTCTATTTGGTCATAATATTCCGTGGGATGAATGGAAAGAACCACCTTATCCAGCTTTTCGTACAGGTCATTTACCAGCTTCATGTATGCCTTATTGGCATTTTCTTTATACAGCGGGATGTACTCCTTTACATAAATAGGATCACCAAAATTTATAAGCATGTCAGAACGAAAGCGCGTATGGCGGCCATAATAAAGACCCACAGGAACCACCACCAGGTCAATCTCAAAATTGTTGGCCTCCATAGTGGCAAAGGCTATCCGGGCTATTCCTTTTTGCAATGGGCGTAAGGTTCGTTTAAGGTTATGATTGCCCTCTGCAAAAACAAGCAGTGGGTCTACACCCTTACTCAGTATGTCAACGCTTTTGTCGATAATCTCATCGTTTTTGGCCACACTGCGTAAACCATCTCTGACCCTGTAAATTGGCAACATTCGGAGAGATTCCAGCCAAAAACGCGCAACCGGATGTTCGAAAATATTAGCACGCACGAGAAAGTACACATTCCGAGGCTGAGCAAACAAAAGGGTTAAAGCATCCAGGAACGCATTTTGATGATTTGCTGCAAAAAGCACAGGGCCTTTATGGGGAATTTTGTCATAATTAGCCACCTGCCATTGCCGGAAATAGAACCGCATTAAAATGGAAAGAAAAAACCGTAACGTATTATAATAAATGCGATGGATTATTTTTTTAATCTCCCCCATATAAAAAGTATGCTTAGTTAACTTCAGCTGTCTTCACCTGTTTGAACCTGAACAAACGGCCACGTGTAAAAATCAAACTCATAACAATGCCGGCAATAATATGCCAGATACCCCACCAGGCGGTAATGATAGCCATTCCTCCGTTTCCACCAAAAAAGCCAAAAATAATAACTAAGCCCAACGCTGAGTTTTGAATACCTGTTTCAATGCTTATGGTGCGGTTGTCCTGTTCCTTATTACCCATAAGCCTACTGAAAAAATAACCGCTACCAAGTGCAATGGCATTATGGAAGAACACCAGGTAAATAATATAGTCGTAGTATTTGTAGAAGATATCCAGGTTTTGAAGGAATGAAACAGCGATAAATACAATGAGGATCAAAAACGAAATGAGTTTTATCGGCTCAGCAATCTTTGAGGCCAGTTTAGTGAATTTATACTTAAACCAAAGCCCAAACAGGAGAGGGGCTCCCAGTATTGTAAATATCGTTTTAAGCATTTTAAAAGTCTCCATTCTGATTTCCTGGCTCATATGCTCACCCATGTACAGGTTGCTCCAGAATTCAAAATTGACAGGAGTAAAAAAGCTGGCCACAATGGTAGCTATAGCTGTTAAGCTAATGGAAAGGGCAACATTTCCCTGGCTCAACTGGGAAAAAAAATTGGAGACATTTCCACCCGGGCAGGCAGCTACGAGCATTAAGCCAAGCGCAAGTCCTTCTAATGGCTTTGTAAAGTAAACGAACACAAAGGTTAGAGCCGGAAGCAATATAAACTGGCTTACAAAGCCAGTTATCACCGATTTGGGATTACGGGTTATTTCCTTGAAGTTACGCGTATCAATAGAAAGGGAGACCCCAAACATGATGAACGCCAAAGCAAGGTTCAACAAAAACAATCGATCCTCGGAGAAGTTGATATGAATATCCGATAGTGCTCCTTTCATAAAGTAGTGTACAAATATATCTTTTTTGTTAAAATAGTATTTATACTTACAGCACCATTCAAAGGCAATCATGTTTGTAGCTGTAGATATAGGCAACTCCAATATTACGGTGGGTATCAAGAAAGACAAAAAGTGGCTTGAATACCGGTTTCCTACCCATTCTGAACAGCCTCTTTTACTTTTAAAAGAGCAGATTAAATTACTTAAAATCAAAAAGTTAAAGGGAATATGCCTTAGCTCTGTAGTGCCTGAAGTGACCCCCCTGGTACGCTCCGAAATAGAGATATTATTTGGAATGAAACCGGTAGTGGTAAACAAAAGACATTACCATCTTCTGCCCATTAATCCAACCAATCCGGACGAATTGGGAAGCGATTTGCTGGTAAATACGCTGGCAGCACATGATATATGTGGTGCTCATGATTGCCTTATTGTTGATTTTGGAACTGCTTTAACTTACACATATGTGGATGCTTCCGGTACTATCAAAGGCGTATCGATAGCTCCGGGCATTAATACGGCACTACAGGCTTTGACAAAAAGTGCTGCACAACTACCGGAGATTACCCCCACGTTGCCTGAAAAAGTTCTTGGAACAGACACCGTTTCGGCTATAAAAGGAGGAACTGTTTGGGGGTTTGTAGGCCAGGTTTCATTTATGATTGATAAGATCAGGCAGGAAACTACCACAGACCTGAAAACAATTGCCACAGGAGGCCTTTCACATGTACTTAAACCCCTCGATCCACTATTCGATTATATCGATCGCCATTTAACACTCAGAGGCATTGAAGTGTATCACGACATTGTCAGCGCTTCAAAGAAATAGCCAGCCGTGTGGTATGCATGGTGTAAACCCATGCCAAAATGGTAAGCAACGCTCCCAGTTGGTGCAGTACTGCCAACACTAATGGAACTGAATATAGCAGTGTGAAAATACCTAATATAGCCTGTAGGGTTATCATCCCGAATAAGAGCATAAATCCTTTACGCTGATTGTCTGTAAGAGACGAATAGAAAACAACGGATATCATTAATGTGCATGTCCATACGATAATGCCAAGCCATCTGTGAATATATTGAACCCCTGCAACGGTGTCTATCCAGCTTATCCATCCATTTTCTCTCACACTTGCCTGGATCACCCTGGGCAACCATTCACCATTCATGGTAGGAAAGGTAGAATAGAAGAGCCCTGCTTTTAACCCAGCCACAAAGGCACCAAAAACAATTTGAAGAGATATTAGTACAAGCAGTGTGCGCAAAATGGGCCGATAATATACCGCATATACTTTATTGGCTGCTGGCCAGCCTATCTTGAACGCCAAATCCATAATAATCCCAAACAAAGCAAAAGCAGTGACCAAATGGGCTGCCAGGCGGTAATGGCTTACATGAGGGTTATTTACCAGCCCGCTTTTCACCATAAACCACCCCAAAAAGCCCTGGAAAGCCCCCAATGCAAGAATAAGAAGGAGCTTTTTTACAAGGGCCTTGCTCAACTGCTTACGCATTAGGAAATATAAAAACGGAATAATAAAGACAATACCCATCACCCGTCCCAAGAGCCTGTGAATGTATTCCCACCAAAAAATTGATTTAAAATCACTTAGAGTATAATGAATATTAAGTTTTTGGTATTCAGGAAATTGCTTGTATTTCTCAAATGTAGCCTGCCAGGCCTGTTCATTCATAGGAGGCACAGCTCCCATAATAAGTTTCCATTCTACCATTGATAGTCCTGACTGGGTCAATCGGGTGATACCACCAATTACTACCATAGAAGCAACCAAAAATGCTCCAGTTATTAGCCATAAAACAATAGCCCTATTTGCTTTATTCTCCATTGTGGCAGCAAATGTAGAACAGCAAAGGGAAACGCTCTAGTTTTGAGCTTTAAAAAGGTTCACACCAATATAGAATTGAACCGAATAGGTGTTGGCAGTCTGAACCACAATCAAATCTGGTCGTTCAATGATATTTTTTAGCCCATTGGAAAAGCGAAGCCCGGTTACAAAGCGCTCCGTAGGAAAGAACTCAAAAGTTACAAGAAAGGCATAGTTGTTATGATAGATTACTTCTTTGGCCTGGTTTGTCCCGCCCATGAGCAGGCTATACTGAACACCCACAGAAAAACTAAAATTATTGGTAAAATCAAAGCCTGCCATCAGGGGGAAATTGAGATAATCCAGGCGCTGGTTTTTGTACCCCTCCTGTGAAAAGGCAATACCCGGTTTAAGCGCCCATCCCAGGTCCCCTAAATAATGTTTATAGGATACACCTCCGTTAAACCCCAAAATACCATCCGGATTAATGCTGTTGGTGCTGTTGACACTGGAATAATTCAGCCCGGCATGAACTGAAAAACGGTTTTGTGCCTTTAGTGAAACAGATAAAACCAACAAGCCAAAAAGTACGGAGTAAACCCATGTATTCATAAAACTAAATGTAGCCAATAAAATCTATTATATGTACAAAATAGGTTTAGAATTAGGCTGCTTTGCATCTATTGCCTATTTTCGGGCTAGGGATAACATGGTGTAGTGTTACCTTTTTGTGCGCATTGTTTATTAATGCTAACTTTAAACAAAAAGAAAAGAAATGTTTACCGAAAATGAAGTAAGTGCTCTGATCAACTTCCCTCATATCAAGGAAGAAACAGCAAGACTGAAGGAAAGGTTTATTCAGGAAGAAGCCGAGTTCCTTGAAATCAGTGATCATGATTTTCTTTCGCTGGTGTTATTGACACCTTCGGTAGGCCTGGCTTTGGCAAATGGGAGTGTTAGTTTGTTTGAAGAAATGGCCCTGAACAAAAAGGCGCGCAAACTCTCAAAGGGAGGGTATTGGATGAAAAAAGACCCCGTGGTGTTTGCCATGGAGAACCTGATTGACGGATACGATAAATGGTCCACCATCTTTTACAACCACATTAAAATGGTGATGGAAAAAACCATTCATGTGGATGCTTTAAAAGAGCCCGGGTTTAGTTTAGATACAATAAACGAAGAAAACCAGTGCATGCATGTGCTCAAATCACCCTTTATACTTATCCGATTCCTCACTTCATTTTTTATGAACGATGAAGAAGAAGATATTCTGGCCAACAGGAAAATATCCCAGGTAGAATACGATAAGTTGCTTGAAATAGCACAACAATTGGGTCTGGCAGAAATACCTATTTTCCAGATTTATCGTTCCAAACTTATTGTGAAATAAGTTTTACGACCAACAGGCCTTTATGCGTAATCTATTAGCCGTTTGCAGTATTCTTTTATGTGGAATTGTTCATGTATATGGGCAATCTGCATTTGGCGGGGGAGATCCTGCGTTAGAGGCTAAGGGACTACGGGGGTTACTGGGCGGTTTTACATTACATGCAAGTACAGGGTATGGAATTACCTTTTACAGTCATGAAATCAATGGCCCGGGAATTTTACAGGTAAAAGACAGTGCCGTTTTTTTGTTCGATAACTTCTATGTGATTTCGGACACCCTTGATGCCGGCTATACACATTGGATAAATGATGCAATCGTTTCAGATTCTATTCCCATCGGAGACGAAGATTTTCTACTAGGAACGGATACGCTGGCCGTTAAATACAAGGCCACGGGAGGCAGCATTCCCATTTCGTTGGCTGTAAGCTATACCTACGACCGATATCGGTTTGGACTTGGTTTTACCTATGAGCAGCTTTTTGGTACCAAATACTATCCTGGCGTAGCATCTAATAAGCTTGAACCGTTTAAGACTGAATATACAACTACTTCATTAACAAGGTATTATCTGTACTTTGGAGGTGAGGTATTTCGGTCAATACGACATACCATAGCGGTGGATGCCACCTTGGGAACCTATAGGTTTGGCAAAAAGCATTTCAATCCGGACCAGGTAAAAACAACACTTTTCTTCAACCTGGGGGTATCATTTGAGCGCTCTCTTTCCGAATATTTTAAGGTATTTGTTCGTCCTTCCGTAGAGCTTAAGAACTACAATCTCACTGTTCCCGGGCTGGATTACAAAGTAAATCATACCATGCCAGCATTTTATGTAAGTGTGGGCGCCATGCTTCGAATGCCCGATCTGCGCAAGTGTCCTATTTCTTCGTGCCACACCCAACGCAACCACCCGCACGGAGATAAACTTTACAGGAGCAGAGCGCATCCTTTCTGGAAGTGGCAAAACCCCAATTACGGGCAGAATTACCCCGAATTAGTGAAGTATAAAGGCCGAAACAAAAGGAAACTGAATCCTTATTAAACTTTTTCCTAAAAAATTCCTGTTTTAACTATTTCTGGGCGGTTTTTTATGGTTTCAGAAGTTGCCCAAATACGGATAATTATTTGTAAATTTGGGCGCAATTTTAATGAATCTAATCGCAGTAAATGGCAGAGGACGAGAATGAGGAGCAATTTGGCTCAGAGACAATAATTCCAATCAATATTGAAGATGAGATGAGAGGCGCTTACATCGATTATTCGATGTCGGTGATCATCTCCAGAGCATTACCCGATGTGCGTGACGGCCTGAAGCCTGTGCACCGCAGAGTTTTATATGGAATGCTCGATTTAGGAGTAACCTATAACAAACCCTATAAGAAATCGGCAAGGATTGTAGGGGAGGTGCTTGGTAAGTATCACCCCCATGGCGATTCATCGGTGTATGATACTATGGTTCGTATGGCCCAGGAGTGGTCATTACGTTACCCGTTGGTGGATGGGCAAGGGAACTTTGGTTCCATTGATGGTGATTCACCGGCTGCAATGCGGTATACGGAAGCACGCCTGAAACGTATTGCCGATGAGTTGTTGACAGACATTAATAAGGATACCGTTGATTTCCAACTCAACTTTGATGATTCGCTGAAAGAGCCAACCGTATTGCCAGCCAGGCTTCCCAATTTGTTGCTGAATGGTACTTCAGGAATTGCGGTAGGCATGGCAACCAACATGCCGCCACACAACCTTAGGGAAGTAGCCTCCGGTATCATCGCTTATATTGATAATAATGATATTACGGTGGAGGAGTTAATGGAGCACGTTACTGCTCCCGATTTCCCTACCGGGGCTACCATTTATGGCTATTCAGGTGTTAAGTCAGCATTTGAAACGGGTAGGGGACGTATTGTTTTGCGTGCTAAGGCTCATTTTGATACCACAAAAACAGGTAAAGAGCAGATCATCGTTACCGAAATACCCTACATGGTGAACAAAGCCAGCATGATTGAGAAGACGGCTGCTTTAATCAATGATAAAAAAATAGAAGGCATATCAGATATCAGGGACGAATCGGACCGTAATGGGATGCGGGTTGTTTATGATCTGAAGAAAGATGCTATTCCAAACATCGTACTTAATAACCTGTATAAATATACCCAGCTTCAGTCATCGTTTGGCGTAAATAATATTGCCCTGGTAAAAGGCAAGCCTGAAATGCTGAACCTGAAAGACCTGGTGAAGCATTATGTAGAACACCGTCATGAAGTGGTGGTGCGAAGAACGCAGTATGAGCTGAACGAAGCTGAAAAACGAGCACACATCCTGGAAGGCTACCTGATAGCCCTGGACCACCTGGATGAAGTAATTGCCTTGATTCGCAGCTCACGCGATCCTGAAGTGGCTAAAACAGGCCTGATGGAGCAGTTTAAACTGAGTGAGATCCAGGCTAAGGCAATCCTTGAAATGCGCTTACAGCGCCTTACAGGGCTTGAGAGAGAAAAAATACAGAATGAGTACAAAGAAATTCAGGAAACGATTGCCCGCCTGAAGGAAATTCTTGAAAATGAACCCATACGCATGGGCATTATTAAGGATGAACTCACTGAGGTAGCCGAACGCTATGGCGATGAGCGGAGAACAGATATTGAACATGCAGCCGATGACCTTACAGCGGAGGATATGATCCCTGATGAAGAAATGGTGCTAACCATTTCGCATGAGGGCTATATTAAACGAACTGCGCTTAAGGAATACAGAACCCAGGGAAGAGGCGGGGTAGGCTCTAAGGGAGTAACTACCAAGGATGATGACTTTACCGAGCACCTGTTTGTGGCCACGAACCATAATTACCTGCTTATTTTTACGGAATCAGGTAAAGTATTCTGGAAAAAGGTATGGCAAATACCCGAAGGAGGAAAAACCAGTAAGGGTAGGGCCATTCAAAACCTTATTAACATTGAGACCGAAGACAGCGTTAAGGCTATTATTAATGTGAAGAGCCTTGAAGATGAGGATTATATCAACAATAATTTTATTGTGATGTGTACCGAAAACGGTACCATTAAGAAAACCTCGCTGGAAGCCTATTCACGGCCAAGAACTAATGGAATCAATGCTATCAACATAGCAGAAGGAGACCAGTTGCTATCCGTTGCGCTGACGAACGGTGATAACCACATCATCATTGCCAATAATAAAGGACTGTCGATTCACTTCCACGAATCGGATGTGCGCCCCATGGGCCGAACAGCCACTGGTGTGCGCGCCATGCGATTGGATACCGGCCAGAACAAGGTGATTGGTATGGTTTGTGTAGCCCGAGAGGATGCCACCTTGTTGGTAGTATCTGAAAAAGGATATGGTAAACGCTCTGAAGTGGGTGAGTACCGCATTACCAAACGAGGGGGTAAAGGGGTAAAAGCCATGAGTATAACCGATAAAACAGGAGCTTTGGTTGCTATAAAGGAAGTAGTTGATAATGACCAACTTATGATTATCAATAAATCGGGAATTACTATTCGAATGGACCTGGAAAATGTACGGGTTATGGGCCGTGCCACACAAGGAGTGAAGCTCATTAGGTTGAACGATGGTGATGAGATATCATCGGTAGCTAAAATTGAGCAAATTGAAGGAGGGGAGGATGTAGAGGAGAATACAACCGGGGAAACAAATGAAGAATCAACAAATACAAATGAATAAACAAATGAAAAAGTTAATGTCAATGGCCTTGGTACTGGTGCTTACGATCACCATTGCGTTTGGTCAGGGAAAAAATGTGACCAAAGCGGATGCTTTGTTAACAAAAGGCGATTTGAAGGAAGCAGCTGAGATGATTGAGCCGGCAACTACCTATGAAAAAACCAAAGACAAGGGTAGAACATGGTACATTAGGGCGCAGATTTATGATAAAATAGCACAGGATGAGGCTCTTAGCAAAGATTATCCGGATGCATTGACAAAAGCCGCTGAATCGTATAAAAAAACCATGGAACTGGATAAAGAAGGTTCTACCTATCATGGTTTGGCTCAGGTTGGTTACGACCAACTGTACGGCCGCACCCTGAACAACGGTGTGGAAAACTATAATAATGGTGATTATGAAGCAGCGTATAACAACTTTATGGAAGTTTCTATGGTGAACCCTCAGGACACAACAGGCTATTTGTACGGAGCCATGATGGCGCAGGAATTAGAGCGTTATGACGATGCCCTTATGAATTATGAGAAACTGTTTGCCCTGGATTATTATCCAAAAAGTGCGCTGGGTAGCGTAATTTACCTTTATCTTAACGAAAAGGACGAAGCTGAAAAGGCCCTGGAATATGTAAAAGTAGCCCAGGAAAAATACCCTGAAGACAATAATTTCCAACGTCAGGAGGTAGATATCCTCATAAAAATGGATAAGCTGGATAATGCCATTGTTGAATTAAAAGATGCCATTGCACATGAACCGGACAATGCGCTGTTAGTTTCAAACCTGGCTATGCTGTATGATATGACTGAAGATTATACAAATGCGGAAGTGTATTATAAGCAAGCTTTGGAAATGGAACCTGATAACCGAAATGCCCTGATTAATTTGGCGGTACTGTATATAGGTAAAGGTGATGCCATTATGAAGAAAGTGAACGACATGTCGATAAA
>JAGQYJ010000149.1 GCA_020436145.1 Cyclobacteriaceae bacterium
GGTCTCAATATCAATAACAAGGATTTTATCAAGAGAAGGGTTCATGGTTTTGGAGTTAGAAGATAATGAGACAACTTACGAAAAGTTGGTTAGAAATGGTAGAGAAAGGACACAACACTTTTATTCCCTTTTCAACTCATCAATAGCGGTTATTTTTTGCCCTGCTTCTTTATCTTGAACTATCCTACTAAAGTCAATATTTGCTAATACTAATGTCTTTAAGTCATGTTTGTCTATTAATAGTCCATGGTTAGCAATAAGAAGCTTTGCATTTACGAGAAGCTCGAAATCACCACCGGCTAAATCAATGTCAATTAGATCTTGCAGTTTTATATTTAACTCATTGTCATAGGCAATTGACATGGTTTTTAAGAGCCTTTTTGTGTCTTTATGTAGTCGAATATCTTTTTTAATTATAGGGTTCATCAATTCTTTAAAGGTCAACGAAACACCAATTTTTCTGAATTCAATCCATGGTTTTAGGTAGCTCCAAATAAGAAGAGAAATCAGAGTATAAAATATTATGATTAAGTAAATACTATTCATTTTAACGAGCCTCATCATCGTGTAGCAGGTACTCTAAAATACCATTTATATTCTTAAGCATGCAAAACTCCCTTAGCATTCAACTCGGGAATAAACATCAAATTCCCCTTTTGGATGCTGTCAGGTACGAACGTAAATTTTTTGTCGAACACCTTTCCATCTACGTAATACGATACCCAGTACTCGTTAAACAAGTGAAACACCTCGGGCGTAATTACTTCTACCTGCTGCACAGAGCGGGCACCAATGTGCTCAAAGAAATGACGTAAAGTGGAGGTAAGTTGCTCTTCTCCTTTTTGTTTTCCATAGCCTTTGGAGGCCACAAGCACATTTTCTAAATCAAAGTCATTTGAGTTGATCAGGTGGACCGTCCAATGCGGTTCGGCCTTGGAGGCATCCAGTTTTATGGCAATGGTTACACCCTGAACCGAAGGTTTTTCAATGTCCTTTTTCATTTGGCCTCGCTCATTTCAAACAATTCGAACAAATGTGTTTTCAGCTTTTGCTGAACCTCTTCCATTGCTATCTCTCTACCCAATTCCTTGGAAATGGAAGTCACGGCCTTGTCATCAATTCCGCAGGGGATGATGTTGTTGAAATAGCCCAGATCAGGGTTTACGTTTAAGGCCAATCCGTGCATGGTCACCCAACGGCTGGTTTTAACACCAATGGCACAGATTTTACGTGGATTCCAGAAAGCACCTTCCGGGTTTTCTTTATCAATATCTAACCAAACACCGGTCAACCCATCTATTCGGCCAGCTTTCAGGCCGTATTCTGCCAATGTCATGATCACCGCTTCTTCGAGAAAGCGCAGGTATTTATGAATATCCGTAAAGAAATTATCTAGGTCGAGAATAGGGTAGCAAACCAACTGGCCGGGTCCATGGTAGGTAATATCTCCCCCTCGGTTTATTTTGTAATAGGTGGCGTGCTTTTCTTTCAGCCCATCCTCATTCAACAGTAGGTTCGATTCATGACCACTTTTTCCCAGCGTATATACGTGTGGATGCTCCACAAACAGCAGGTAATTGGGGGTTTCATTTTGTTCTTGTTCGGGGAGATCACGGTTGGCAAGCTTTAAATCCACCACCGATTTAAAAAGCTGTTCCTGGTAATCCCAGGTTTCCTGATAGTCTTTCAATCCTAACGATTGAACTTCAACGGAATGATTTTGAACGATATTCAAGGTTTAGAAATGAGGTTGTCTCGAAATCCTAGTTTAGGTCATCCTGAACTTGATTCAGGATCTCAAATTACTGTTAGTAGGTAACCGAGATTCTGAAATGAATTCAGAATGACGATGTATTTTTTTCGAGACAACCTCTCTTTTTATTTATCGCAAATATAAGAAATGCCGGTCCTTAGGACTCCTTCGGAGAACAAGTCCGGCATAACCTTGTTAGTTTTTAGCAATCAAATGCACGCTTCGTTCGATAAAGTCGGTTAAGTCTTTACCGGAAAGCATGTTTTGTGAAAGCATAGCCAGATCAAACGCTTGCTTGGCAAGCGTGGTTTGCTCTTCCTCTTTTTTCGCCTTCAAAATTTTGGAAACGATCGAGTGGTTGGCATTCACCGACACACTGTACGAATCAGGGAAGTCGCCCATCATTGGGAAGCCTCCACCACCTGTTGCCGCCATGTCTTTCATCCTGCGCATGAACTCGCTCATGGTAATTACCACAGGCATGTCATCCACGCCTTGAGACTCAACGGTTACTGCCATATTGGTATTGTTGATTGCTTTCTCAAAAATGCCTTTCACTTTTTCTTCCTCTTCTTTTGAAAGCACGCTTTCAATTTTCTCTTCTTTCTGGATCAGCTTATCCACCGTATCCGCATCCACACGTTTCAGTTGTGTTTGCTCCAGTTTTTGTTCCAGAAAGTTGATAAAGTGGCTATCGATAATGTTGTCAAACACCAGTACATCATATCCTTTTTTCGTAGCCGACTGCACATAAGCGTGTTGTTTCGACTCATCGGTTGTGTACAGGTACACCAGGTTTTTGTCCTTATCGGTCTGGTTGTCTTTTACCGCTTCTTTGTACTCGTCAAGCGTAAAGCATTTACCCTCCAGGTTTTTTAGCAATCCAAAAGCTTTAGCTTTTTCATAGAATTTCTCCTCACTCAACATTCCGTATTTTACGAAGATTCCGATATCGTCCCATTTGGCTTCGAAGGAGGCACGGTCTTTTTTGAACAGTTCGGCCAGCTTATCAGCAACCTTTTTGGTGATGTGGGTGTTGATCTTCTTTACATTGCTATCCGACTGCAGGTAACTACGCGACACGTTCAATGGAATATCGGGTGAGTCGATAACACCGTGTAACAACTGCAAGAACTCAGGCACAATATCTTTTACCTCATCGGTAATAAACACCTGCTTCGAGTAAAGCTGTATTTTGTTTTTCTGGATCTCAAAATCATTCTTGATTTTAGGGAAATACAGAATGCCGGTAAGGTTGAACGGGTAATCTACATTCAGGTGAATCCAGAACAATGGGTCTTCTGCAAAAGGATACAGGTCTTTGTAGAAGGCAATGTAATCTTCATCTTTTAGATCAGACGGAGACTTGGTCCAAAGCGGCTGTATTTGGTTGATGATGTTGTCAACCGTAACAGATTTGTATTTTGTCTTGCCTTCCTTGTCTTTACCATCCTCAATACTTTCTTCTTTGGTTCCGAACTTAACTTCAACAGGTAAAAATTTGCAGTACTTATCCAAAATGCCTTTAAGCCTGTATTCATCAAGGAATTCTTCTGAATCTTTGGCAATGTGAAGCGTTATTTCCGTACCAATCTCCTTCTTCTTGCTGTCGGTTATTTCATACGAAGTAGAACCATCACACGTCCACTTGGCAGCGGTTGCTCCCTCCTGGTACGACAAGCTGTTGATCTCTACATGGTCGGCCACCATAAAGGCTGAGTAGAAACCAAGTCCGAACATACCAATGATTTGTTGTTCGTCTCCTTTGTCTTTGTATTTTTCAACAAATTCGGTTGCGCCCGAAAAAGCGATCTGGTTGATGTATTTTTTAATCTCATCAGCCGTCATACCAATACCGCTATCGGTAATGGTTATGGTTTTTTTCTTCTTGTCAAACGCAACTTCAACCCTCGGATTCGGGTTGATTTCGGTTTTCACTTCGCCAAGGGCGGAGAGCCTTTTTAGTTTTTGCGTGGCGTCCACCGCGTTGGCTACCAGCTCGCGTAAGAAAATTTCATGATCTGAATAGAGAAACTTCTTTATAATAGGAAAGATGTTCTCGGTGTGAATGGATATGCTTCCTTGTTCCTTCATTATTTTTTATTTATTCGGGCCAGAGCCCATTAACTTCAATTTCGAATGCCTAATGACAAATTCTGTTCCATTGGCGCCTGAGGCTTAGGATGTGACATAGTGTCAGAAAAGCAGGTATTTTTTAGGCTTGCCTGACCGTTTATTGGCAGGAATGGGTAATTTGGAGCTTTTAGAGAATACCATGTTAAGCAATCAAGCGCATTTATTTGACCTCGAAGAGGAGGTTACTTACATCAATGGGGCGTTCATGTCGCCCCAGTTAAAAAGTGTTACCGAAATTGGGCACCAGCAACTTGACAAGAAAGCGCGTCCGTATCAGCTATCGATTGATGATTTCTTTAGAGATGTGAAATCGGTAAAAGAGGAGTTTGCCAAAGTTGTTAATGCACCTGATGCCAATCGCATAGCCATTATTCCCTCGGTATCCTACGGTATGGCCAATGTGGTAAAAAATGTGGACGTAAAAGGGAAAGATATTGTTGTTGTGGAAGAGCAGTTCCCTAGTAACATTTATCCTTGGATGGAGTTGGAAAAAACTCAAGGCGCAAAGATTAAATTAATTAAAGCTCCAGACGCTTTAGAGGGAAGAGGAAAGGCGTGGAATGAAAAGGTGCTTGAAGCAATTGATTCTAATACGGGTATGGTTGCTCTGTCGCATGTGCATTGGGCGGATGGCACCTTGTTCGATTTGAAAAAGATACGGGAGAAAACCTGTGAGGTGGGCGCACTGTTGGTAATTGATGGAACGCAATCGGTTGGTGCATACCCATTTGATGTAAATGAAATTGACCCAGATGCATTGATTTGTGCCGGCTACAAATGGTTGTTGGGACCCTATGGAATTGGCGTGGCGTATTACGGCCCAGCGTTTGACAAAGGCACTCCGTTTGAGCAAAACTGGATCAACCGAAAGGATAGTGAAAACTTTGCAGGTTTGGTAAACTATAAGGATGAGTACCAGCCAGGTGCTTTCAAGTATTCTATGGGCGAGCAAAGCAATTTCATTTTAATTCCTATGTTTCTGGAAGCGCTCAAACAAATTAACCGATGGGGCGTAGCTAACGTACAAGCATATTGCGAAGCACTTATTGAAGACTCGCTTGAAGAGTTGAAACAAAAGGGGTATTGGGTGGAAGATAAGGGATACCGGGCTTCTCATTTGTTTGGAATACGTAAAGAGGGATTGGATGTGGAGCAGCTTAAAAAGGACTTAGATGCGAAGAAGATTTATGTATCCATTCGAGGAAGTTCTGTGCGGGTAGCCCCAAGTGTGTATAATTCTAAAGAAGAGTATCAGAAGCTGGTTTCTGTGCTTT
>JAGQYJ010000150.1 GCA_020436145.1 Cyclobacteriaceae bacterium
ACTCCTTCCCATTATGGAACTAATTTCAATCAGCCTCAACCTACACCTTACAACAATCCTGTAAATTTCAAAATGGAGGAATATGGTCTTATTTTTGAATCGGGAAAATCATATAGATTTAAAACCAATGCTTCAAATATTATTGACTATATCAAACAGGATGATTATTTTAAAGATACGAAGATGAAGAAGAAGGATCTCGCTGCATACATTTCTCAATACAACAAAAGGCACCCAATTACATTTACAAATTAATTTCCTTTTCTCCTTACTATTTCTTTATAGAGTAAATTCAATTCACGGCTACTTTGGCCTGCCACCGAGGTATTTTCTTCTGCTCTACGAATCAAATAAGGCATTACATGTTTTATGGGCCCATAGGGAACATATTTAGCTACATTATATCCTTCCGCTCCAAGCACAAACGAAATATTATCGCTCATTCCGTACAGCTGCGAAAAATAGATGCGCGGATCATCTTTGGCCAGGTCATGCTTTTTCATTAGTTCCGTCAAATACATGTTGGAATATTCATTATGAGACCCATTGAAAAGTTCAATTTCACCAATATTTTCAACACAATACTTCAATCCGTCATTATAACTTTTGTCCGTAGCATGCTTATCGGCACATATTGGATCCTGGTATCCTTTTTCAACAGCTCGTTCCCGTTCATTTTCCATATAAGCGCCACGCACCAGTTTAGCTCCCAGAACAAACCCTTTTTCTTTGCCTCTTGCATGAGCGTCTTTTATATTTTGCAGGCTCGCCCAACGATACATCTGGTAGGTGTTAAAAATAATTGCCCGCTCCTTATTAAACTTCTCCATCATTTCGTAGAGAAGATTATCTATTGTTTGCTGGTACCATGAGTCTTCAGCATCTATCAGCAATCGTATGTTGCTATCATGGGCAGCCTGACCCAGCTTATAATACCGCTCCCGAACTCTACCAAACGCAGCTTTTTCCTCGTCATTCAACTCCTTACCCAGCTGTATCTTCTCCATCAACTCTGCAGAGCCCATCCCGGTGGGCTTAAAAACACAGTAAGGAATTTTATCATTTCCCTTCGCATTTTCAATCGTACGCATGGTTTCCTTTAGCGCATTATCAAAAGCGGCTTCATCATGTTTGCCCTCTACAGAGTAATCCAGAATAGCTCCAATCCCATATTTATTTAACATAGCAACTGTCTCCTGGCTCTCTTCAATGCTTTCACCTCCACAGAAATGCTCAAAGACCGTATTCTTGATTATACCTTTAACAGGGAGGTGCATTTTCAGGGCTAAGTTGGCAGAACGGGTACTCAGCCGGGCCATGGTATTATTATTAACAATTTTGAAAAGCCAGTATGCCTTTTTTAGTTGCCAGTCCGATTTAGCAACAAATGCCTTTTCGGTATTCTCGAAAGATTCGCTTGTTATCTTGGTCATTTGAATGGGTGTATTATGGGCACAAATATACTTTTCATTTAGCAGTTAATTTATGATTAAAACTCCTATTTATTTCAATAATACTACCTTTAGATTCTCAAAATAGCAACCAGTAATTTATATGAATCAAAGCCTTCCAAGTTACCTCGAAATTACCGAGACCTCTGGTATTTCCATTTCGGGTTTCCTAAAGAAAAATTCATACTCTAAGGTGTTTGTACTCGTTGATGAAAACACCGGACACTACTGCCTGCCTCTGGTTGGCGAGTATATTGGAGAGTATCAGCGTATTGAAATAAGAAGTGGAGAAATAAATAAAACGCTTGAGACATGTATCCACATTTGGCAGGCTCTTACAGAAGGTGGAGCAGACAGAAAGGCGCTGCTTGTAAACCTCGGAGGAGGAGTAATTGGCGATATGGGTGGTTTTTGTGCTTGCACATATAAACGTGGTATAGATTTTGTAAATCTTCCAACTACACTTTTAGCCCAGGTAGATGCAAGTATAGGTGGTAAATTAGGAATTGATTTCAATGGCTTTAAAAACCATATTGGTATTTTTAAATTACCTGCCAAGGTTATTGTTGACCCCTGGTTCCTTAAAACACTTCCAGAACAGGAGCTTCGTTCGGGGATTGCGGAAATGATAAAGCATGCACTTATTAAAGATATTAACCATCTCGATAAGTTTAAAAGTATAAACCCTGAAGAGTATGAATGGGGGCCTTTGATCAGAAAATCTATTATGATTAAAAATGAGATTGTAGAGGCTGACCCATTTGAAAATGGTGATCGAAAGTTACTAAACTTTGGCCACACGGTTGGTCATGCTATCGAAACGTATTTTCTGGAAACGGGAAAACCAATTCTCCATGGAGAAGCAGTTGCAGCCGGAATGGTTGCCGAGACTTTTCTGTCGGAAAAGCTTTTAGGACTTAGCAAGTCCGATAGAGGCTATATAATTAAAACTATTGATTCTTTTTTTAAGAGAATTGAGATTCCAGAACCCGATTGGCCAAAAGTACTAGCCAATTTGGACCAGGACAAGAAGAATCAGGGCAAATCCATTGAGGCCGTGCTTCTTTCCAGGCCTGGGGAAGCACAGCATTCCGTAACAATTACAAAAGAAGATGTTCGCGAAGCGCTATTTTTCTATTCTGCTAGATAAACCGTTGCCCGTGACCTTTCAGCTTTTTAAATTCCTTAACTTCTTTGGTAACCTCATCGCGTAATTCCGCGGCTCGGTTACCTAACTTTTTTAGGGAGGTTCTACCTGCTTTGGTTATGGCAAATGCAGCTAAGGCTGCTCCTGCCAATATCCCGAAGGCTAAACCAGTTCTGCTTGATTTCATACTCGGTAATTTTTTAGTTTATAACACTTTTGAACCATAAATGGTTCAAGACAATATACGAAAAAACATCAAATAAGATATACGTTTGCACTAATTATTTAACGTTTGAAAGAAGAGTTACACATATCGTACCAAAAAAACCGTTCTGATTTGGGGAAAGTGCTGATACCCGGCTCCAAGAGTGAAAGTAACCGGGCCCTCTTGATCAATGCCCTATGTAAATTGCCCGGAAACATCAAAAACCTTTCCTCAGCGCGGGATACCCAACTGATGCAATCCCTGCTTAATACGCCCACCAGGGAAATTGATGTAAAAGATGCAGGTACAGTTATGCGTTTTCTGACCGCTTTTTTCGGACTAACCGGACAGTCGAAGGTATTAACAGGTACCCCACGAATGCAGGAGCGGCCTATTGGTATCCTTGTAAATGCCTTAAGAGAACTGGGAGTTGAAATTAACTATGTGAAAAAAGAGGGCTACCCACCCATTTCACTTAACGGTTTCAAGATACAAAAAACAGATACGATTACCATTGACGGTTCCGTTAGCAGCCAATATCTTTCGGCCCTACTGATGCTGGCTCCTACCCTACCGAAAGGACTTATTCTAGCAATAGAAGGAGAAACCACCAGCAAACCCTACCTGCAAATGACCATTGAACTGATGCAGCATTTTGGCGTGGAAGTAAGACAGCTTCCTAATGGATATAAAGTAGAACCTTCGGAGTACCATTTCAAACCCTTTACAGTTGAACCTGACTGGTCGAGTGCCAGTTATTGGTACAGCATTTTTGTGCTTTCAGGTGCTGAACGACTGGAGCTAGCCGCTTTTAAAGAATACTCGCTACAAGGAGACCGCAACCTGGTAGAACTAATGCAGCCATTTGGCGTGGAAACACAGTTCACCCCCGAAGGTGCTGTGCTAACAAGGTGCACTCCCAACCTGCCGGATGCAATTGATTTTTCGGACAGCCCGGATTTGGCCCAGACCTTTGCCGTGCTTTGTGCCGCATTGGAGCACACCTGTGTATTTACAGGTTTACATACCCTTAAAATAAAAGAAACCGACCGTGTATCCGCCATAAAAAACGAACTCCGGAAACTGGGAGCTGATTTTGTTGAAAAAAACGAAACCTGGTCGGTTGTCCCCCCCAAAGGCGAATGGAAAAGCAAAGAAGTGTACATAAATACCTATCATGACCACCGCATGGCCATGGCTTTTGGCCCCTTAGCATGTGTGCTGCCAGGCATTACCATTGAAGCACCTGAGGTAGTCAATAAATCCTACCCAAGCTTTTGGGAAGATTTAGGAAGGGCTGGCTTTCGCTTTAGTATTGACTAACCTAGAATAATAAATTTTTCAACTAGTCGTAGTGATAAACTACAACCAACCCACTAAACCATCTTTTATGAGAAGGCGGGGACTTTTTTATATAAGCAGATTCCAGCTTATATAAATGACAGATGCATTTAATTATTTAATATACCTAAAATCATGCCCGGCCTTAATTTGTACCAGGGTTTCGTAGATAAGCTTAATTACACCTTCCACATCTTCTTTATTTACGGTTTCAACCGTGGTGTGCATGTATTTCAAAGGCAAAGAAATAAGTGCTGAAGCCACCCCCGCATTGGAATAGGCAAATGCATCGGTGTCGGTGCCTGTAGAACGCGAAGCAGACAACCGCTGAAAGTCGATCTTCTTCTTTTCGGCCACTTTAATGATCATGTCGCGCACATTGTTTTGCACAGCCGGGCCATAGCTAACCACGGGCCCACTGCCGCATTTAATATCACCGCTTTTCTTTTTGTCGTACAAAGGCGAACCCGTATCATGGGTTACATCGGTAATAATAGCCACATCCGGTTTGATGCGCTCCGCAATCATTTCAGCACCGCGCAGGCCAATTTCTTCCTGTACCGAATTAACCACATACAAACCAAAAGGCAATTTCACATTGTTTTCATGCAGCCTGCGAGCCACTTCAGCTATCATATAACCGCCCATGCGGTTATCCAATGCTCGACCAGTATAATATTTTTTATTGAGCTCCATCAGCTCATCTTCAAATGTAATAACTGAGCCTACATGAATGCCCAGCTTCTCTACTTCTTCCTTGGAAGAACATCCTACATCCACAAAAATGTTCTGAAGCGATGGGTTCGTCTCCTTTTC
>JAGQYJ010000151.1 GCA_020436145.1 Cyclobacteriaceae bacterium
TTCCATCTCACCTTCGCTACGGCCGTAAGGTATTGGTTGCCTGCTAAAGTACAGGGCTTCCATTTCGTTGTTGAAAACGGTTTTTACTTCACCGTAGTTAAACAATTCAGCATTGGTCGTTATTTTTTTAATCAGCGTGGCCAATTCTACTTCGCCATTCAGGAGCGCTGCCAGCTCATCAATTTGAGCCGGAGAAATAAAAGGTTCATCTCCCTGAATATTTACTACATAATCGTAGGTTTCCTTTTGCAACGTGAGTGCTTCAAAACAACGATCGGTACCACTTGCGTGGTTGTCGTTGGTAAGCACTGCCTCCCCTCCAAACGACTTTACATGTGCTCTTACCTCTTCGCTTTCAGTAGCAATGATTACTTTACTCAAAAGAGTAGATTTTGATGCTTGTTCGTACACGCGCTGCACCATTGACTTACCCTTAATATCGACTAGTACCTTGCCTGGGAAACGAGTAGATTGGTAACGGGCTGGGATAATTCCTATGATTTTCATTAAATAGAACCTCTTGTATGCAAGAGAGTGTTGTTAATAAGGGCTTTTAAAGAATATGGAAATTAAAAACCGAATAGAGAGCTAACGCAGCTATAACAATTGAGCTTCCGGCCATTATCCATCCAATTTTTGTCCAGGTTTGATTAATAGCTATCTGCTCATCCATTTTGCTAAGTTGAATATCCATTTTATCCAATCTTTGCATTTCAATGGACACTAATTCCTCTAAGCTGAGTAATCTTTCACTTGGTTCCATAGCTGCAAATGTATTTAATTCTAAATATACTCAATTCAACTATGAAATAGAAAATACGTTAGCTGCGATAATCTGTCGCTACAATTTCCTTGATCCCATCAAGATAGGGAGTTGGCTTAAATCCAAACCTGTTTTCAAATTTACTACTGTCAAAAACATAATCCCTGTCGTAATGGTAGAGCATTTCCACAAACTCTTTCATAATCGGGTTGAATAGCCCAAGGATTTTGACCATGAATTTTGGAGCAAGCTGAATTCCAGGCTTTACTTTTAGCTCTTTAGCAATAGCTTCTATCCATTGGTCTCCAGTCATTGGGTCATTGGCTGTAGGCAGGTGCCAAATCTGGTTATAGGCATCTTCCGTATTACCCAATAGGGCAGTAGCATTACCTGCATCAGGGGTGTAGGTGTAGGAGTGCTTAAATTTAGTTGAAATGAGCCATTGTGCTTTTTTGCCTTTGGCCAAATTATTGAAAACCGTCTCCGTAAGTACGCTGTTGTTTTTAATGGATGGGCCATAAAAATCAGCCGAGCGTGCAATCAGTGCAGTAAGCCTTCCTGCTTCAACTTCGTCCAAAATCATTTGAGCAATACGCTTTCTTATCTCTCCCTTTTTACTGGTAGGGCCAATGGGTGTTTCTTCGGTCATATGGCCCATATATTCCGGATTATACATGTAAATATTATCGAAGAACACCAGTTTGGCATTATGTGCCTGGCAAGCTTTAATTACGTTTTCGATAAAGGGAGGCCAGGTGGCTTCCCAAACCTTTACACTGTAAGGAAACCCAACTGTAACATAAACTATTTCAGAACCTTCTACCGCTCTGTATATTTCATCCGATTTAGTGAGGTCGGCAGGGAAAAGCTGATCCGTTTCATTAATTTTTTGCGGATTTCTACTGACTAAACGAGTATGATCAGTGTATTGTGGAAGTGCTTTTGCCAGTTCAATGCCAATGGCGCCTCCGGCTCCTAAAATGGTTTGCATGGTTGAGTTTTAGTTAGTGGTCGGTTAAAGTAGGCAATGTATTGTATCAAAAAAGAAAAACAGGATTAATATCTTATTAGAATGTAAAAATTATACCCAGTGTTGATGATTGAGCTTGATTATACTTTTGACTTGAAAAATAGAGGTTCAAAGGTTGTCTATTCATGCCAACTTTTTTTCCATTGTTATATGCTTCAACTGCTTTAATCATATCATTGTTAGATATAGCCGCAAATAGAATATCTATAATAACAAATCCTGCTGTTACTCCTAGCCAACCAGTGTATTTTATACCAGATTCTCCAGGAGCAGAGAGTTCATTGTCATTTAGGTTTTTGATAGCAAAAGTTGTAAAACTTCCTAGCGCTCCCGCAATTGCAGCACTTGCTATAATTCTTTTAGTCCTATAATCATTAAGGTGCTTGATTGCTTGGTTATTTTCCTCTAGATGGGGCCTTATATTATTACCGAAGGGACCTACCTTTTGAAAGTAAGTTTCACCCTCAAATCGGAAGTCAAATTTTTTAAATGGGTTTGTTGAGCTCGTACCTGTTGCGATATCATGCATTACAATTGTTGTCTGTTTCAGCTCGATCATTTGTGAATAGGAGGTAAAAAATGTGAGCAACAGTATTGATGACAGAATAAGAATCTTTCTCATAACAAAAAACTATTATAAACTATATTTTTTTGACCAGTAGTGCATTCCCTTCCTCTCCAATCACGCGCACTTTATCACCGTTTTCTATATACGACCCTCGTGTAAAGGCATCGTATATATTGTCTTCAATCTTTACTTTGCCGCTAGGGCGCAAAATGGTATGAGCCGTTCCCTCTTTGCCCACCATCGTTTCTTTATGGAAACGAGCAGTATATCCCTCTGCTTTTTGCTGGGTAGTAGTTAGCGCCACCCGTTCGAAAAACTTGGAATTGGTTAAACGAACTCCTCCAAAGAACATAATTAAGAAACTTCCCAGAAGAGCGCCCAATGTAGTGGAGAAAGCGAGTAAAATCTCACTCAATGGAACAAACGTGAAATCAAAGTTGTCGTTGTTTAGCATTACTAAAACAAGCGCACTAAATGTAAACAGAATGCCTGCAATACCGGCCACCCCAAACCCTGGTATTACCGTAATTTCCAAACCTATCAGGAGGAGACCAACCAAGAACATAACCAGCTCCCAGTTAGCAGCTAAGCCTGTAAGGTAATAAGGTATAAAATAAAGAATTGCTGCTACAATTGCTGCCAGAATAGGAAAGCCGACTCCCGGAGTTTGGAGTTCAAACCAAATACCTCCAATGATTATCATAATTAGCAATCCGCTTAAAACAGGGTTCAAGAAAATGGCAACTATCTTTTCAATAAAGCTTGGAGTGAATTCATCAAGTGAATAATCAGCTTTTAAGGTATGGTCCAGAATTTCTTTTATCGATTTGTATTCTCCCTCGCAAAATCCATACTTAATAGCTTCAGACGTAGTAAATGTCAATACCTGTCCGGCCTTGGTAATTCCTTCAATCTCTATGTTTTGGTCTACCATAGCTTCGGCTATTTCAGGATTACGCCCATTTTCTTCAGCTGTGGTGCGCATTGTAGCACGCATATACGACTGGTACTTGTCGGGTGCAGCCTCACCCTGGCCCATCACCACAGTGGCAGCTCCAATGCTGGCTCCCGGTGCCATGTAAATGCTATCGCAGGCAATGGAAATCAATGCGCCTGCTGAGGCGGCATCTTTATTAATAAACACGTAAACAGGCTTTTCAAAATCAAGCAGCATTTCTACTATGTCTTTAGCGTCAGTCACGAGGCCACCGTAGGTATCCATTTCTATTACCACCAGGTCGTATCCTCCGTTTTTGGCAGTCGTTAGCCCAAGATCGACATATCTGCTCATGCGCGGGTCAATATCGGCATCAATATTGAGCTTAAGTACTTTGGTTTGCGCAAATAAGGAGGGAACACCTAAGAGTGTTATAATTGCAATACTAAAAAGTGCTTTAATCAGTTTCATATCATATAAAAACAACTGGCATAAATTTAATGATAATAACAATTGGTACAGTCAGGTTGCTACAGGAATTCTCTAATTTTACGATCAAAGATTTTTCTATGCGCCACATTAAAACTCTGCTTGTTTTCTTTTTCATTTTTTGTGCATCTGTCATACTTCGAGCCTCTCCGGCAGATTCCATTGGCTCTGAGGTAATTGATGGAAAAGTTTACGTTTTGCATCAGGTAGAAGAAGGAGAAACCGTTTATTCCATTTCTCAAAGGTACAAGGTAAAAATGCGTGATATTGTGGCCGTTTCACCTGAAGTGAAAAAAGGGCTAACCATTGGAATGGTAGTTCACGTGCCCTATGTGGGTGGTAAGGTTTCCGGGAGCAAAAGCAAATATCATATTGTAGCTGCAGGAGAGACACTATATGGTATTAGCAGGATGTATAATGTTTCTGTTGATCAATTGATGAGTTGGAATGAATTGGAATCATCTTCGCTGGCCATTGGTCAACAGTTAATAGTTTCCGGAAGTGCTCCGATGCCCAAACTGGAAAAGGAAGTAAACGAAAAGGGTAATCTTATCCATATTGTTGAACAAGGGGAGGGGCTTTATGGTATTGCCCGAATTTACAATGTAACGGTGGATGATTTGATCAAATGGAACCGACTTCAATCCACTTCGCTTTCGATTGGCCAGAAGCTGGTTGTCGGTTTGAATGCAAAAGGTAATTATGTGCATCCTATTCGGATAGATACAACCCAGGAATCATTAGGCAGACGATATGAAGTTGAAAAGGTACTTGAATCGGGACTAGCCGCAACCATTGAAGGCTCGGATAATACTAATAAATATTTGGCATTGCACAGAACTGCCAAGGTAGGTACCATCATAGCGGTGCGAAATGAAATGAATGACCAGATGGTGTTTGTTCGCGTGGTTGGTAAGTTGCCCAATACGGGTGTAAACAATAAGGTTATTATTCGTATTTCAGATGCTGCCTA
>JAGQYJ010000152.1 GCA_020436145.1 Cyclobacteriaceae bacterium
TATCCGGAATGCCAATATCATTACCAAAAAGCCTATTGATAATAACCCACGCGTTTAAGTGCTCTGCTTCCGCACCTAACAAATAATCAATAATTATCATGATACATAGGGCAGCAACTCCGCCTGCCACATAGATCATTACTGGATGATGTAGTAAAGTTTTCATAATACATAAGTTTGATTTACAAGCCAAAATTGACATGCTTATCAACCCTATGCATTAACATAAGTTAAGGAATCTCCTAAGCCTTCTTTGCTAACTGAGCCCTAATGCGACTCAATTGGATGGGGGTAATACCTAAATAAGAAGCGATATGGTATTGAGGAATCAAGTTCTCAAGCTGAGGATACTCTTCCCTAAAGATCAAGTAATTGGTTTCGCCATCATTGATCACCATGTGAATATCATGTCTTTCCTTGTTTATCCACTCACGCTCCAGAATGGCCAGCAGTAACGACTCCAAACACCTGTGCTTTTTAAACAGGTTTCGAAAAGCCGGATATGAAAACTTGATTAGTTTACTTGGAAGAAGGGCTTGAAAATTGAGATGTGAGGGTTCATTAGACAATAAGGCTGTTAATGCGGTTGGAAAAGTACCCGGCATAAAAAAGGTTTTATTGTATTCGGCACCTTCCTTATTGTAAAAAACACGCACTACTCCTTCCAATAACATGTAAGCAAACTGTGTTCTTTCACCATTACGAATAAGGTATTCGTTTTTTGCAAGCTCGATAGGAAGAAGCAGGGCTTGAAAATCAGACCAAGCATTTCCATCAATGGGATGAATACTATTTAATGAATCATATAGTAGCCCTGTTTCCATACTGAAAACACTAAAATTAAGAAAATTTGATCGATTGATTTTATCTCTCAAATGAATAACATAAAGTAAACTTGTACAGAAATTAACCCATACCCATGAAATACTACCTCATTGCAGGCGAACGTTCCGGTGATTTGCATGCTTCCAACCTAATGAAAGCGTTGAAGCAGCAGGACCCAACTGCTGAATTTCGCTACTTTGGAGGTGATTACATGCAAGCTGTAGGGGGCGAACAGGTAGTACATTATAAGGAGTTAGCTTTCATGGGCTTTTGGGAAGTAATTGTCAACCTTAGAACTGTTGCCCGCTATATAAAACAATGCAAAAAAGATATTGATGCCTGGAAACCAGACGCACTGATTCTGGTAGATTACGGTGGCTTCAACCTTAAAATTGCAGAGCATGCTAAAAAAGTAGGCCATAAGGTTATTTACTACATCTCGCCCAAGGTATGGGCCTGGAACCAGAAACGAGCCTACAAGATAAAAGCCCGGGTAGACAAAATGCTTTGCATCCTTCCCTTTGAAGTAGACTTCTATAAAAAATTCAACTGGGAAGTGGAGTATGTGGGCAGCCCTGTAATGGATGCGGTTAAGGGCCATACAGCGAATCCAAATTTCTATCAAGACAATAATCTTGACCCAACCAAGGAAATTATCGCCATTTTACCCGGTAGCCGCAAACAAGAAGTTAGTCGTATATTGCCTGTGCTTGCTAAAGTGGCCAAACAATTCACCAATTACCAGGTAATAGTGGCTGGGGTGGGCAACTTACCTAACGAACTCTACGAATCTATCACTGGTCTGAATCATGTTTCATTGGTATTTGATCAAACCTATGATGTGCTTGCCCACTCTAAAGTAGCTATTGTATGTTCAGGTACGGCAACGCTTGAAACGGCACTCTTTACTATACCACAAGTAGTTGTATACAAAACCAGTGTTTTTTCCTATCAAATTGGTAAGGCAGTAATAAAGGTACCTTACATTGGGCTGGCTAATTTGATTGTAGGTGAAGAAGTAGTAAAAGAACTGGTGCAGGGTGCATGCACTGTAGAGGCTATCAGTTCTCAGGTAGAGTATTTGTTGACAAATGGCACAGACTATAAAGAACTTACGAAAGCTATAGGAAATAAAGTTGCCTCCGAAGAAGCTGCCAAAGCAGTCGTAAAAGAATTATCGAACGTCTAATCAAAACGAAATATAATTGAATTATGAAAAAAGTAGCATTGTGGATTCTGGCTGTGGTTATTACGCTTTCAGCCGTCATTTATCAAAGAATGACCGGCCCTACCTACCCCAAAAGAGTAAAAATTGAACTTGATGGTAAAGAATATAATCTTAAACTTTTAAGGAGCCATGGGGGCACTACCGATGCTCCTATTGAACTGAATATTGACCCTGCTTTAAAAGCTGTCCTCCACTTTAAATATTTTCCAAATCTTGAAAACGAAGAGTGGAAAACCCTTGATTTTGAACAAATTGATGGCAAACTGGTAGCCAATTTACCCAACCAGCCGCCAGCTGGAAAATTAATGTACTACGTTGACATCTCAACTGCCACAAGCACCGTTAGCATCTCAAAAGAAGAACCTGTGGTGATACGGTATAAAGGGGATGTGCCGGCCTCTATTTTAGTCCCACATATATTTCTCATGTTTTTTTCAATGATGCTGGCCAATGTGGCCGGTTTATTTGCCATTGCTGGTATAGAAAGGTTTAAAACCTACACCAACCTTACCTTTATATTTCTGCTCTTGGGCGGCATGATCTTAGGCCCATTAGTTCAACTAAATGCATTTGGCGATTTATGGACTGGCGTACCTTTTGGATGGGATTTAACAGATAACAAAACGCTTATCGCCTTTCTATTCTGGTTAGCGGCTGTGATTGGAAACAGAAGACAACAGCGACCCTGGTTAACCATCATTGCTGCCATAGTAGGCCTGCTGGTTTATTCGATACCACACTCTATGTTTGGCTCTGAGCTGGACAGGGCAAGTGGCCAGGTAACCCAGGGAATGATTCAGCTTTTTTATTTGTTTTAAGAAAACCTTTGTGAATTATCTAATTTGGCAATGGAACACTTCAAATACTATTGGTAGCAAGTTTACTTCAGGAAAGGTTGCTAGGACTGCCTTATAAGAATTAATCCCAACACAAAAAGTCTCAGTTTTGAAATGAATTATTTTAATTTAGAGATCATCAGTATTGATTGATTGATAAATCAAGAAAATATTTCATAAGTTTATAGGCAACCAACCTATACAACTACAATGAAAAACCTTTTAGTTCTGCTAATTGCTTTTAGTGCAATCAGTGCATTGCAGGCCCAACCAAAGGAAATACGGTACATTCGAGAAGACTGGCCCAACTCTCAAACAGACTATGCATCCTTACAGAGAGGTGGGATAATTAATGTTGGGTTGGGCAACGGTGAGTGGGGATATGGATTTCTAGGGGTTGAAATGGAAGGCACAATGAAGGTAGTCATTGAAATGATTAATTCAACCCCGTTTAGCAAGAGTGATCCAAACTCTTTTGCAGGTTTTATTATTGATTACCATACAGCCAAAGGATATACCAAGCGTATGCTTCTAAGTATTGGTATGCATGACGAAACCCGCTGGGATGTAACGCCCACTTATGGTTCACATAATAAAGGAAACGACCTGAGGTATCTCGGTTTAAGGAATAGCTATGAAATTGATTTTGGCACGTACGCCCCTGCAGGTTGGGACGGAAAAGTGATATTTACGGTGGGTATTCAAAATGCAGGAATAAACTCAAGTATTAGTGCAAAATGGCTTTATCCCAATTTCTACAATTACTGATTTTAGTGAACGTAAAAGCGGTCTTACCATTTATAAATGTGCTCAATTAGTTAGCCTTAGTCGAATCAAACTTGAAAGCCATTAAAAGAACTACGCTAGTACTATGCATAGTACTAGCCGTAATTTCTCTCTTTCTTATTGCCACTGGCACATTAACTGCTGTGCTTTCTGTCAGCTCGGGAATTCTTTTTACGTACTATTTAATAATTTACCTTGTCTCAACCGCCCTAAGTAAAAGAGGTATTGCAAATAAAAAAGCCATTACCCTACTCTGGTCGTTCATTCTAGTGCCCATTCTCGCCCTCATCATTGACTTTGAAGCCAGCATCAACTTTTTATTGCAAGGAGTACATCTCGATATGAAGTAGCCACTTCAATTAGATAAATTTGCATGTAATACAATGTATCATCTAATGGAGAAAACAACATACGCCAATACCACTGTCACCTTTGCCTGTGGTAAAACCATGAAAAACCGCTTTATGCTGGCGCCACTTACCAACAAGCAAAGCCATGCCGATGGTACGCTTTCAGACGAGGAGTTCCATTGGTTGACGATGCGAGCCGAAGGACAATTTGGCCTGGTGATGACATGTGCCACCAGCATACAGGATGGTGGCCGGTGCTGGCCCGGCCAGTTGGGCATTCATTCGGATGGGCATTTGGATGGGCACAAACGCCTGGCAGAGGAAATACAGAAATATGGAAGCCTGGCTGTGGTACAACTGCACCACGGTGGCATGCGGAGTGATGAAAAGCTAACCGGAATCCAACCCGTTTCTGCTTATGATATTGAGAAGTACAATGCCCGCGGCCTTTCTACCAAAGAGGTAGAACAATTGCGGGATGATTTTATTGCCGGGGCCATTCGATC
>JAGQYJ010000153.1 GCA_020436145.1 Cyclobacteriaceae bacterium
CGTATCATGGCTGTCTTTTGTGCATCGCCCGATAAGGTGGCTTCAGCCAATACCTGCTTATAATTCTCAAAACTTAAGGGTATAATTTCCGCATTGGATACCAGTGAAAGCTGAGAACGGTTGGTCACCGGAACTGTGGCACAAGCCCAAACACCTAAGGTGGTGATGAATAGGATGAATAGTTTTTTTACAATCTTCATAGGTTTTAATTTTTGCGACCCATTAAGGATAAAGTACATTTGATAGTTGAAACGAAATTAGGGAAAGATAATTTCAACAAAAGGCTACTTACATTAATTTATTGGTTGAATTATGAAAATTTTTGGTATTGGCAGAAACTATGCAGCTCACATTGAAGAGCTAAATAACGAACGGCCTGATGAACCGGTTATTTTTACCAAACCGGAAACAGCTTTACTAACCCGCAATCGGCCCTTTTACTATCCGGGTTTTTCAAGCGATATCCATTTTGAAGTAGAGATACTGCTCAAAATATGCAAGGTGGGTAAAAACATAGATCAAAAATTTGCCCACACCTATTATGATGAAATTGGTATCGGTATTGATTTTACCGCACGTGACCTTCAAAGCAAAGCAAAGGAAAAAGGTCTGCCCTGGGCCATTGCCAAGGGTTTTAACGATTCAGCGCCTATTTCCAATTTCGTTTCTAAAAAGGGTTTTGACCTTCAAAACCTCCATTTCTCGCTCAGGCAAAACAATGAAGTAAAACAACAAGGTAATACAAGCCTTATGCTGTTTAGCTTCGATTATATAATTTCGTATTTATCTAAATTTTTCCTTTTGAAAAAAGGAGACATCATTTTTACCGGAACCCCTAAAGGAGTTGGACCAATTGCCATTGGCGACAGGTTGGAGGCTTTTATAGAAAATGAGAAAATGCTACATGTTGATGTCAAATAGGTTTTTTTTATTCCTGATTTTACTGTGCTATGCGGCCGGCATTAAGGCTCAACCCATGCCAGATAATGAGTCCGGTCTCTTATTCCCTATTAACCCCGGTACTCCCAATACCCTGGCCGGTACCATGGGCGAATTGCGCTCCTCACACTTTCACACGGGCATTGATATACGCACGGGCGGGCAGGAAGGACTGCCTGTTTTAGCGGCTGACGATGGATATATTTTCAGGGTTTCGGTAAGCCCCGGAGGGTACGGCAATGCCATATATATTAAGCACCCCAATGGACATTCTACTGTTTACGGGCACTTGCAATCGTTTAGTAAAGAGATAGCCGAATACGTTAGAAGCCAGCAGTACAAAAAGCAGCAGTTTGCACTTAATGTGTTCCCTCCTGCCGATATGTTTGCCGTAAAACGGGGTGACACCATTGCCCTTTCGGGCAACTCGGGATCCAGTGGCGGGCCCCACCTCCACTTCGATGTACGCAACCGCAACCAGGACTTGCTCAATCCCTTGCATTACGGTTTCGAAGAAATACATGATACTCGTGCCCCGCTGGCTAAGGAACTGGCGCTTGTTACATCAGAAATTGACAGCCGTGTTGCCAACCAGTTTGGCCGTATTGTTTTGCCGGTAAGTGAACGGGAAACCTACTACGTTAAAGATACCATAGAAGCTATCGGCCGGATTGGCCTTGAGCTTTATGCATATGATCGAATGAATTTAACCCGGTTCAGAACGGGTATCAACCAAATTGATGTACTGGTAAATGGCAACCTTCAGCTTTCCACTACCATAGACACCTGGACATTTTCAAAGGCACGGCAATTCTACATGTATATTAACTATGCAGCATTGGCCAAAAGCAGCCAGCGTTTTCACAAACTTTATATTGATGAGGGTAATGACCTTGATTTCTATGCCAATACGGTTGATAATGGTTTTCTAACTGTTGAAGAAGGTGAAATTTATGATGTAATTGTCATCCTTGCAGATACGTATGAAAACAAAAGCAAAGTACGCTTTGTAATTAAGGGAAAAAATGATCAGGTTTCTATTCCTGTAAAAAACACTTCAATCCCAGATAGCAGCTGGGCAATCGATAAAAATGTACTCGTTTTAAAAGGAGCACCAAACGATACATGCACCGTATTTGTTCAGGGAGAAATGAAAGAAATGAAACCCGCTTTTGAGTTTGAAGAAAATACTATTTACTTGTGGAACCTGAAAGAAGGTATTGCTGATTCCTTTAAAATTAATAGTAGCGTTCATGCCACAAATATCAAGGCGTTTGTGGCAGCGGATACTGACTATAATTTGTACGATCACATGGCAGATATTCAGTTTAAGAAGAATAGCTTATTCTCAGATATTTACCTTAATCTGAACCATCAAAAAGATAGTATATCCGGAACAGATATTGTTACCATTGGCAATCCATTGGAGCCGGTTAACCGAAGCTTTACGGTTAATTTCAAACCATTGAAGTTACCTGGTGATAAAGATCGTACCCGGGTGTATATTATGTATGGGAACAATCCTTCGTTTGTCGGGGGCGAATGGAAAGAAAACTATATTCAGTTTGATACCCGGAGTTTTGGGACGTATACCCTGCTTGCAGATACTGTACCTCCAACGGTGCAACCACTTATTCTTAACCGGGATGAAATGGTATTTAAAATATCAGATGAATTATCAGGTATACAGGCATTCAACATGTATATAAATGGCGAATGGGTGCTGATGGATTACGACCCCAAGAAAAATTTAATATGGGCTGAAAAGCCTGACAACTCATATATTTATAGCGGTAGGCTTGAGTTAAAAGTAACCGACAATACAAATAATGAAACCATTTATTCAACTGATTTAAAATAAATATGCAATTAAAAATTGGAGATAAAGCGCCTGAGTTTGAAGTAAATGATCAGTCAGGAAATCCTGTCAAGCTATCAGATTACAAAGGCAAAAAAGTTGTGCTTTACTTTTATCCTAAAGATCAAACTCCCGGGTGCACAACCCAGGCCTGCAATCTGAGAGATAATTATCAGGCGTTACAAAAAGCCGGGTACGAAATATTAGGCATCTCATCGGATAATGAGAAATCACACCAGCGATTTATTGAAAAACAAAGCCTCCCATTTACGCTTTTAGCGGATATAGAGAAAAAAGTACATGATTTGTATGGTACGTGGGTAGAAAAGAAAATGTATGGCAGAACTTATATGGGCACCGCCCGAACCACCTTTATCATCGATAAAGAGGGTATAATTTCTGACATTATTGATAAGGTAAAAACCAAGGAACATACGGCACAAATCCTGAATTGAAAGAAACTTTCAGGTAGTATGCCAGGAAACGGGCTCAATCAAAAAGGCCGTAGTATATTTGCCAGAATTTTATCAGAATCTATTAGTTAATGACAAAGAAAAGTACGGAAGAACTGGTTCAAATTGCCTCCCAGGTACGAAGAGACATTTTGAGGATGGTTCACGCACAGAACTCCGGCCACCCGGGTGGTTCATTGGGCTGTACCGAATTTATGGTAGCCCTATACTTTAAAATACTAAATCACGATACAAAGTTTTCGATGGATGGAAAGGGCGAGGACCTTTTTTTCCTTTCCAATGGGCACATTTCTCCGGTTTGGTACAGCGTATTGGCGCGCAGCGGATATTTCGATCTGAAAGAGCTTTCAACCTTTAGAAAAATTGATAGCCGCCTTCAGGGGCATCCAGCCACTGAGGAAGGGTTACCCGGTATTCGCGTAGCTTCCGGTTCATTGGGACAGGGGTTATCTGTCGCCATTGGAGCCGCCCTTACAAAGAAACTAAACAAGGATCCCAATCTCGTTTTCGTGCTTATGGGAGATGGGGAACTGGAAGAGGGACAAATTTGGGAAGCTGCTCTTTTTGGAGCCCATAATAATGTAGATAACGTTATTGCCACCGTTGATTACAATGGACAACAGATTGACGGGCCCGTAGATGAGGTGCTTTCCTTAGGAAACCTGAAAGCCAAATGGGAAGCTTTCGGCTGGCAGGTAATTGAAACCGATGGCAACGACATGAATGCAGTGGTACAAAGCCTGGAGCGTGCTAAAACAATGACCGGAAAGGGTAAACCCATATTAAATTTAATGAGAACAGAAATGGGTCATGGGGTTGACTTTATGGTTGGTACGCACAAATGGCATGGAGTAGCTCCTAATGATGAGCAACTGGCTGATGCCCTTAGCCAATTAGAGGAAACACTGGGCGACTACTAAATTTATTACCGGGAATGACAAAATTTACATTTACAGAGAAAAAAGATACACGCTCAGGATTTGGAGCAGGCCTGCTTGAGCTAGGCAGAAAAAATAAAGATGTAGTAGCGCTATGTGCTGACCTCACAGGCTCACTTAAAATGGATGCTTTCCAAAAGGAATTTCCTGATCGGTTCTTCCAAACCGGCATAAGCGAAGCCAACATGGTGGGCATGGCTGCTGGCATGACGGTGGGAGGCAAAATACCTTTTACAGGTACATTTGC
>JAGQYJ010000154.1 GCA_020436145.1 Cyclobacteriaceae bacterium
GCTATGATTATTTATACGGACAAAATTTCGACAATAGAATACGATAATGAAAACCAAAACATCACGTATTTGGAGCACGGACTATCAAACAAGGATTTGCTCATGGGCCAGTTTAGAAGTGTGCTTGAATTCAGTAAGAAAGAGACTATTTCAAGTGTTGTTGCAGATTTAAGAAACCTTCGGGGTTCATTTAAAAATGTATTTGAATATCTAAACGATACGTATTATCCGACCCTGAAGTCAAGAGGGCTTATATGCAAAGCATTTATAGTTTCCGATGATATAATAAATAATCACTTAGCTGAACTTTTAAGCGATGACCTAAAGAAAATAGGTATTGAGGCTGCAGTTTTTACAAATCCGCGTGCCGCTGGGAAATGGGTACGTATGTGTAAAACTACTGCTCAAGCATAATAAAAAATCTTACTTACCAACTACAATATATTATGACAACGAAACGAACTATTGAACGATTAGGAGTTTTCATCAATGCATTAGGTATTACTATCTCCGAATTTGAACGCAGTGTAAATATGGGAAATGGATATATTGGAAAACAATTACGAAGGAAAGGTTCTATTGGAAGCCACATAATTGAAAAAATATTGGTAAAATATCCGCAATTAAATGTGGTTTGGCTAATGACAGGAAAAGAACGAATGATTACCAGCAAGTCCAAAGCTCATATGGTTGCCAGCAAGCATGAGCTTAGAGCTAGTGCCTGAATAGTCTAAAACAAGACCTCCCAAATAGCGATAGCTTATACTAAGCAAAAAAGGCGCTGATTTTCAGCGCCTTTTCCCTTTGTGAGCCCCCTACCGGGATCGAACCAGTGACCTACTGATTACAAGTCAGTTGCTCTACCAGCTGAGCTAAGGAGGCTTTTATTCTGGTAATCATTTAAACAGGAACTGGGCGTTCCGCTTAAACGAGTGGCAAAAATAGACGTACCTTTCAATATTACCAAAACTTAATCTGCAGTTTTTTAAATAAAATTTTTAACAAACTCCAGTGCCCTGATTTCCATCCATGAATCCCGAATTCCATTGATAGGAAAACCTACATGTCCACCATGTTTCGGAACTTCTAAATACACATACTTACTTTGCTTCGCTTCCTGAAAAGGATAACAGGAATCCGGCATGAAGGGATCATTTTTGGCGGTTAGTATAAGTGTTGGACGAGAAATATTTTTTAGGTGTGATTTGCTTGAAGCGTTTCTATAAAAATCGTTTGCATCAACAAATCCATGTAATGGAGCCGTATACGCATCATCAAACTCAGAAAAAGAATGAATGGCCTCCAGGTTAGAAATGTTGATCAAATCTGGAAACACTTTTGATTTATGTTCTATTTTCCGCTTCAGTTTTTTCAAAAACCTGTTCAAATAGAACCCATTGCCTTTCATTTCCAATTCACGTGCGCTACCACCCACATCAACTGGGGCCGAAATAGCTACTGCAGCCTTAATCTGATCAGGAATGGTACGTAGGGTTTTAGAAAGGTAGTTGAGGATAATAGCACCACCCATGCTTACCCCTACAAGGGCAATAAATTCGTAGTTCTTTTTGTCCAGCACCCTTTCAATTGTAATTTCCAAATCAGCAATATCAGCATGATGATACATTCGGGGTTGCCCGTTCATTTCCCCGGAACAACTGCGCGCATTCCAGGCAACTGCATCCCACCCATTAGCTACAAAATGCTTTACAATGCCCAAGGAGTAATGTCGCTCACTGTTTCCTTCCAACCCATGAAGTACAATTACAACTTTATCGTTTCCATTCTCTATCCAATCCAGATCCAGAAAGTCGTTATCTGGAGTGGTAATACGTTCCCTTTTGTAATCTACCCCATTTACCGTTCTAAACAAGCTGGGGAGCACAGTAGAAAGATGCTTATTTCGTAAATAAAATGGCGCTTTGTAGATAGATTCGATAACAGGCATACTACACCAACTCTCCCCCACAACTGGAACCGGCACCTGCTGTGCAACCATAGCAATGTTTGGCTGTTTTTATTGCACGGCCGTTAAGTACATTTTTATCAAAATCTTTAATGTGGTCCACATTATTGCAGGTCATGTTCAGCATTTGATTAAAATCACAATCATACAAATAGCCATCCCAGCTCACAGATAATGTATTACGGCACATTACACCTTCCACTGCTGCCGGATTAAACGCATTGGAAAGCTCCTCCATATACTTTTCATAGTTCTCTGTCTGAACCAGGTAGTCCAGGAACCGGCTGATAGGCATATTGGCTATGGCAAACAAGCTATTAAAAACAACACCATACTGCCTTCCCAGGCGCTCCTTAAAATCGCGCTCAAGTGATGACTGGCCCGGTGGCAGGAATGCTCCGCTTGGGTTATAAACCAAATTAAGATGAAGGTCGCTACCCTCCTTACCGTAACCTACCTCGTTTAGCATTTTCAAAGCTTTAACCGATTTATCAAAAACCCCCTCGCCTCGCTGTGCATCAGTGCGTAAACGTGAGAAGTGAGGTAAAGACGAAATTATCTCCACTTTATGTTTTCTGTAAAATTCAGGTAGATCGTTGAATTTTGGATTAGAAAGGATAATGGTCAAATTACAGCGAACCATAACATACACATTAAGCTTCCTTAATTCTTTTACAAACCATTGAAAGTTAGGATTCAACTCCGGAGCACCACCTGTAAGATCAGCAACTTTGATATTTCCTTTTACTACAGCATCCAGGCATTGCTGCATAGTCTCTCTTGTCATTATCTCTCTGCGGTCGGGCCCTGCATCTACATGACAATGGGCGCAGGTCTGGTTGCACATCTTGCCAAGGTTTACCTGTAAAATATCAACATTGGTAGGTTGCAGTGGATCAAATCCAATATTGGCAATCCTTTCTTGAAAGGATGGAATGGCTGTACTTCTCAGAGCTTCCAATTGGGCTTCTACATTGCTATAGAGGTGATTTTGCGCATTAAGTGTTTTCATTCTACATGGTCAGGTCCTTTACCTTATTCATCATTTGAACACCGTGCACCAAACTGGCTCCACCACGAATGGCAGCAGCTACATGTACGGCTTCCATCATTTGCTCCTCATCCGCACCTTTCTCCAGAGAGCTTTTGGTATAGGCATCAATGCAATAAGGACATTGTACCGCATGGGCTACGGCCAGCGCAATCAGCGATTTTTCGCGTTGGGTAAGGGCTCCTTCCTTAAAAACCTCATCGTACCAATCAAAAAATTTATCTCCCATTTCCTTTTGAAAATCAGTGATCTTTCCAAATTTTTTAAGGTCCTCTTCAATATAATATGGTTTACTCATCTTTTTGCTTTTTTTCAAATCTATACAATCAAGGCAAATCGGTATGTCGTATCAACAACAATGTTCCCATAAGAGTTCTAACTTTTTACTTTCCTGGTAACAACAATCCTTTTCAAATTCTATTATTTTGCCGGCTATGATCAGAATATATTGTACTTCGGCTATCTTCTTGCTTTTTTTTGCATGTGCTCAAGCACAAACGATTCGTGTTCTTGACAAACAAACCCAATTACCTGTTGGTGATGTAGTAATACTTGATGAAATAGGTTATCACACCTTAACCAATACCAATGGGCAAGCCAATATCACAGAACTAGCCGATGGACTCCTGACTTTCCGCCATTTGGGCTATGAGACCCTCCTCATACCAAAGGGAGAAGTAAGCGAGGTTGTAGAATTGTCGCAGGCTACAGTCACTTTTGATGAAGTTGTTATTTCTGCCAATAAATGGGAACAGGATTTGACTGAAATTCCGGTTTCTGTAATGAAAGTATCAAGAGAAGACATTGCATTCAATAACCCACAGACTGCAGCTGATTTACTTGGACAATCAGGCGAAGTGTTTATACAGAAGAGTCAGCTGGGAGGTGGAAGCCCAATGATCCGAGGGTTTGCAGCTAATTCTGTACTCATTTCAATTGACGGGGTGCGAATGAATAATGCTATTTACCGAAGCGGAAATCTTCAAAATGTGCTGGCAGTAGATGGTTTGACTACGGAAAATGCTGAGGTCGTTTTTGGACCTGGGTCGGTAATTTATGGAAGTGATGCCTTAGGAGGTGTAATGGATTTTCATACCATTGAAGCCCAATATGACAATATCTCCGGTGAAGCTTTTGGTAGATTTTCATCTGCTGATATGGAAAAAACGGGCCATGTGAAATTCAATGTTGGCAATACACATATCGGATTTTCAGGAGCATTTACGTATAGTGATTTCGATGATCTTGTAACAGGTTCTAAGAGAACAAGTAAATTTCCAGATTTTGGAACAAGACCTGAATATGTCGATTTTGTGAACGGAGTTGACAGCGTAGTGCAAAATAGCAACATTAATAAGCA
>JAGQYJ010000155.1 GCA_020436145.1 Cyclobacteriaceae bacterium
GAGGCAACCTCTAGCGTTGCTCCGAGATCACGTTCTTTCTTAAAATTAATCTGATCCATTTTTGTGAAGTTTATACGGGTAGTAGATGAAGTAAAGAAATAAAAATACTACAGATATTGTAATAATAATAATGGCCGGAATGACTGAAATGTGCGAATAGCGTGTGACAAAACTTTCCAGGAAACCGGCCACAATAAACAGGGGTATCAGACCGGCAATTATCTTAACCGTTTCTTTAGCAGTAGTTTGAAAAGAATGGAGCCTGGAGTAGGTTCCCGGAAACATAATGCTGTTGCCCAGTGCAATTCCGGCTCCCCCTGCAATAACGATCGAAGCAATCTCAATAGTGCCGTGTACCCAAATGGTTAAGGCCGAAATGTAGAGCAGCTTTTTCGTATAAAAGAAGTACTGAAAAGTACCCAGCATTATGCCATTTCTGAATAACAGGAACCCGGTCAGAACAGACAGGAAAATGCCTGCTGCAAACACCAGAAACGACACCCTGATGTTGTTGAAGGTAATTTGAAAAAACATGGTTATCGGGTCCATGCTTTCATAAACACCCAGCGGGTTCCCGTTTTCAATATTCTCAATGGTCATGTCCACATAGTGGTCGCCCAGGATCAATCGGGGAAAGCTGTCATCAACGCTGGTAGAAAAGGCTCCGATAAGGCTTGAGATGGTGAAGATCACGGCCGATACCAAAAGCGCTTTACGGTGTTTGTAAATTAACAAAGGGAATTCGTTGGTAAAGAATCGCACGATCCTTGCGCGGGATACTTTCTTGTTCTTGTAAATGCGCTCGTGTACTTTTCGGGCTAGAAGGTTCAGGTAAGCCTCGGTATTGCTGCTCTTGTAATTGGTGCTGGCATAGGCCAGATCATCGGTTAGCTCTATGTAAAGCTCAGAGAGCTTATCGGCTGAAACCGAACCCTTACTGGAAAGCAATTCATTTATTTCTCCCCATTTTTTTTCATTTTTGCTAAAGAAGACGATCTCCTTCATTAATTATAAAAAATATGTCAGAAGTTTAATTTATGGCAATATACATCAATACAAGTCAGAACGTTCAAATTAACTATAAAATTTCCAGCATTGGAGATCGCCTGGTGGCTTACCTGATCGACACCCTGGTTATCATCGGGATTGTTCTGGGGTTTGTGCTTATCAGCGATTGGATCGGGACGCAACTGGTGCTCTTTTTAGCAATGGTGGTGGTCTTCTTTTACCATTTGATCAGCGAAATTACCATGAACGGACAAAGCATTGGCAAGCGGAACCGCGGTATTCGCGTGATGAAAAAAGACGGGAATGCAGCCACCTTCAGTGCTTATTTTCTCAGGTTCCTGCTCCGGCCCATCGATAGTTTTTATGGGCTGGGACTGGCCATTATTTTTCTTACCAACAACAACCAGCGTATTGGCGACCTGGCCGCAGGCACCGTAGTGGTTGATGTGGTAACCGAAGACGAACTGCTCGATCAGATCAGCGGGCAAAAGGTTAGCAAGACCAATGAGGAAATCATGTATTCCGGGGTTACGCAACTTACCGATAGCGAGATCCAGTTTATTCGAAAGGTTTTGCACAAAAGAGCGAAAGAAAAATATCACGTGAATGTGCATGAGCTGGCCAGAAAAGTAGCCGAAAAAATTGATGTGAACCTTGACGGGGCGGTGAGTTACTATTTCCTGGAACGGGTGGTGCAGGACTACTACAATACCTATTCCGAGTAGTTCGGAAACCCTTTGCTTAGTTGCTCTGCCTTGAATCTTCTCCAGTGCCGTACGATCAAAAAGGTGAGTGTCGGAAGCACAATAAATACCAATGGATTTGTTTCAATGGCTGCACGCACATCCAGCTTTAGCAAATAGACCGCTGCGGTTGTCATGCCGCATCCCCAACATGTATGCCCGGTAAAATAGTAGTTCAGGCAGGGTATGGTCATGTCAATGGAAGTGAATGCCTTCAAAATGGTGGTCAGGATCATATAACCAAAAAAGGCGGTGGATATCCAGTAGGTTTTAAGGTATTTGATTCCCAGCTTTTGTGTCATGGTTTAAAAATGTTTGTTCGAACAGCAAAAAGGCCCGATCCGGTTACTGGTTTCTGTAAATGCCTTCTTTCTTGTCTTCAAGCTCAATGGCCTTTTCGTCACGCACGTAGCTAAAGCACTGCACCTCAAAAGTGGCCACCTCATCGGTTAACCCGCAGATCAGGCCTTTTTGCTTATCGAACTTTCGGTTCATGCACCGCTTGCAAACTTTTATATGCTCTGTTCTATCCATTACCCATTGCTATTAAACACGGATAAATATAGCAGAAGGAAGTTTATAAAACCAACCATTTTAGCGTCATCCTGAGGCTTGGCGTTGGGTTTTGTGGGTCAATAGCCGAAGGATCCCCCAAGCCAGGAGGTCCTTCGCATGCATACCTATAGGCCAACTCATGATGCTCAGGATGACGTACATGTTGTTTGTCATTTCCTGCCTTAGACTACTTTCCAATAGTGCAAATTCTTATTGATTATATTTAACTGAAGATCTTTTTTGATTAGTTTTAGCTGGCTAATTCCAATAAACAGTTTTGCAAGAACTATAATTAACACAACACCTATTGGGGCACATAGTTTACTGTTCAACAATGAGTTATGAGATTGTGGCCATAGTAGAAATAAACGACATTGTTGTTTATACATTGATGGGCGCAATTTGAAATACCAAGTATGAGTGATAACAACCCAGATCAAGAGCTTAGCCAAGATCAAATTCGACTTGGTACTGAGAAAGGATTGAAGAAATATAAGAAACTAAGCTTTCTCGAAGAATACGCAATGTTCATGGGAGTAGCTCAACTCTTAGAGCTGGGACTTAAGAATTTACTAGTTGAAAAGCATGGATATGACCTTGAGAAATTAGAACGAAAAACATTAGGTCAAACCAAAAAGGAACTTGAAAAAGTTAAACTCAGACCTGATTTTCTAAAGCTTCTCGAAAGCGTAGTCGACTATAGGAATTATATCGCCCACGAAATTCTTGCAAATCGTGGACTTTACTTTTCGATTGTTGGAGACAAAGTACCAGAGGGTCATTATGACAAAGAACACAGACTATTACACAAGGCTATCTATGAATTGGAGCAGTTAGTATTTCTATTTCAGTGGACTGATGAAAATGATGCTTGGTAAAACAAAAAAACCGCGCCCAACAAAGGCTATAAATCATGTCGCTTCGCGCCACGCTTCATAGCCGAACCATTAAACCACCATTCCTACCGCTTCTTTCCACTCCACGAACTCATCGTAGGTCATTAGCTTGTCGGTAAAGCCATCAGGTCGCAGCTCTACAATGCGGTTGGCTACAGTTTGCACAAACTTGTGGTCGTGGGAAGTAAAGAGCACCGTTCCGGGGAATTCCTTCAGCGCATTGTTAAACGCAATAATCGATTCCAGGTCGAGGTGGTTGGTGGGTTCGTCCAATATCAACAGGTTGGCTCCATTGATCATCATTTTGGAGATCATGCAACGTACTTTCTCACCACCCGAAAGCACATTGGCTTTTTTAAAGGTTTCCTCACCTGAGAACAGCATCTTGCCCAAAAATCCGCGAATATACACCTCATCTTTTTCACCCTCCGAAAACTTGCGCAGCCAGTCGATCAGGTTTTCATCGGTTTTAAAATAGGCGTTGTTCTCATTGGGCAAAAAGGCCTTGGTTATGGTTTGGCCAAACTTAAACTCACCCGCATCCGCTGTTTCTTCCTCCATCAATATCTTAAACAAGCTTGTAATGGCCAGGCTGTTCGGCCCTACAAAAGCAATTTTATCTCCTTTGTTCACCAGCAGTTCCAAATCGCTGAATAACGGCTCACCCTCCTTGGATTTGGAAAGGCCTTCAATCTGCAGGATCTGGTCACCGGCCGTTCTGTTCTGCGTAAAAATAATGGCGGGGTACCTGCGGTTCGAAGGCTTAATCTCCTCCACATTGATCTTATCCAGCAGCTTCCTGCGGCTGGTGGCCTGCTTCGATTTCGAAGCATTGGCGCTAAAGCGCGCAATAAACTCCTGCAATTCCTTTTTCTTTTCTTCCGCCTTTTTGTTAGAAGAAGTGCGTTGGCTTGCCGCCAACTGGCTCGAGTGGTACCAAAACGCATAATTACCTGTAAACAGGTTAATGGCCCCAAAGTCGATATCGGCAATGTGGGTACACACGGTATCCAAAAAGTGGCGGTCGTGCGAAACCACGATAACCGTGTTCTTGAAATCCAGCAGGAAGTCTTCCAGCCAGGTTACCGTTT
>JAGQYJ010000156.1 GCA_020436145.1 Cyclobacteriaceae bacterium
CGTATAAATTAAAAAAGCCTCTCATTTTACTGAGAGGCTTTTTGTTGCGGTCTGGACGGGACTCGAACCCGCGACCTCCTGCGTGACAGGCAGGCATTCTAACCAGCTGAACTACCAGACCTTCCGTTTAAGGTGCTGCAAAAGTAGGTGCACACTTTATTATTTCCAATACACTTATGCAATAAATTTTAATGATGTTATGTGTGTCGTATAAACATTCTTTATATGATAATTATAAATCAAGAAGTGAGAAATAACATTTTGTATAGCCATAAAAATAATCGAGGGCATATTTTTGTATCTTTAATATACGTATCATGCATTTGGAATTTGAAAAGCCTATAATTGAATTGGAAGAAAAGCTGGCTGGAATGAAAGAGCTGGCCAAAGACCGCGATGCGGGAGTTGAAGAAGCAATTAAAACATTGGAAAATAAAATAGTCAAGCTGAAAAAGGAAACTTTTAAAAACCTGACTCCCTGGCAGAGAGTTCAGCTTTCCCGACACCCCGAACGCCCATATACACTTGATTATATTTATGGGATGACCACCGATTTTATTGAACTCCATGGAGATCGCGCAGTCCGCGATGATCCAGCCATGGTCGGTGGATTTGGTGATATCAATGGCAAGACATTTATGCTTGTTGGCCAGCAAAAAGGAAGGAATACAAAGCAGCGACAGATGCGAAACTTTGGCATGGCCAACCCTGAAGGCTACCGTAAGGCTTTGCGGTTGATGCGTATAGCAGAAAAGTTTGATATTCCGATTGTTACATTGATTGATACCCCTGGTGCATATCCTGGCTTGGAAGCAGAAGAAAGGGGACAAGGTGAAGCAATTGCTCGCAACCTCGAAGAAATGTTCAAGATAAAAGTGCCTATCATGAATATTATTATTGGAGAAGGTGCTTCTGGTGGTGCTCTTGGAATTGGAATTGGAGACCGTGTACTGATGATGGAAAATACATGGTATTCCGTAATCTCTCCTGAGTCATGTTCTTCTATTTTATGGAGGAGCTGGAATTTTAAAGAACAAGCTGCTGAAGCACTTAAACTGACAGCCCAGGATATGTTGGACCTGAAACTTATAGATGGTGTAATTGATGAGCCGTTGGGTGGTGCACATACTGATTTTAAGGCTTCAATTGCTGCTGTTAAAAAAGCTATTCTGGAAGGGCACAAAGAACTATCTGAGCTTCCAACTGATAAACTTTTAAACCAACGTATTGATAAATTTGCGAACATGGGGGTAGTGGCGGAGTAAAATTTTTAACTAAACCATCTCAATCTCAATGAAAAACTCACCTAGCCTGCTTCTCATCTTGCTGCTTGTTGCAATTGTACATTTTAGCAATGGTCAACAAAGGCAACAAAGGCCTAAGGTTGGGCTTGTACTTAGTGGTGGTGGTGCCAAGGGTCTGGCTCATATTGGAGTACTAAAAGCAATGGAAGAAGCTGGCCTGTACCCTGATTACATAACGGGTACAAGTATGGGAAGTATAATAGGCGCTTTGTATGCTATTGGCTATTCGGCTGATGAAATTAAAGAAATCGGGTTAAACATTAATTGGGATGAAGTTCTATCGAATGATGTGGCCCTTAACAGAATAGCGATTGAGGAAAAATTGTATTATGGGCGATTCTTTGCTGAATTGCCTATACGTGATGGAAAAGTAGGCCTGCCTCAGGGCGTAATTGATGGTCAGGAACTTACATTACTTTTGAACAGGCTTACCCGGCCTGCCCATGGCATTACCGATTTTCATAAATTGCCTATTCCTTATGAATGCATGGCTGCAGATGTAGAGTCAGGAGAGTCGGTGATTTTGAGCAAAGGATCTTTGCCGCAGGCGCTTAGGGCCTCCATGGCAATTCCCACTGTGTTTACTCCTGTTTTGATTGATGGGAGACTTTACGTTGACGGAGGGTTGATTCGTAACTTTCCCGTACAGCAGGTAATAGATATGGGAGCCGATATTGTGATTGGCGTATCCGTAAGTACAGACCTTCAAAAGAAGGAGAATTTAACTTCAATGGTTTCTGTACTGGCACAAAGTGCTTTTGTTGCTAGCGCTAATGATACCAAAGAACAAACCAAGTTGGTGGATATTTATATAGCACCGGATATGAGCGAGTATTCAACGGCTAGTTTTTGGTCTGGAGCAGGGATTATCAAAGAAGGGGAGAAATCGGGGCAGGAGTTTTTGCCTGTATTTAAAAAACTAGCGGATTCATTAAATCAATTTGGCCCTGTAAGAGTTCCTCAAAAGTTAAATGTATTAGACAAGTATACGTTTGACCATATAAAAATTGAAGGCAACGAACGTGTTCCTGATGAGTTGATTTTAGGGAAATTGCGTATAAAACCAGGCGATGAAATAGATATTGACGAGCTTGAAGAGCGTTTGAATTTGCTTTTTGGAACCCTTTATTTCAAGAAGGTTTTTTATGAAATAGACACCGATCGTAACACATTAGTTATTCAAGTTACGGAAGCACCTCAAGGCAGTATTAAGCTGGCCTTGCATTACGATACCGATAATAAGGCTGGTATTAATGTAAACTTTACGTTTAGAAACCTGATATTGCCAAGTTCCAGACTAATTGTAGAAGGGGACTTAGCTGAAAACCCAAGTGCGCAGATAAACTATTTTAAATATTTGGGTAGGAAACAAAATTTTGCAGTTGTATTAAACAGTTTATGGGCCAAAACAGAATTGCCTGGATATCTCATAGAATCCGAAGAAAATGCTGCAACAAGTAAGGATTTAAGCAACTTATTACAACAGGATTTGTTTATTCCCTCACTTAGCTTACAAGGTACATATAAGAGTAATTCAACGATGGGCCTTAAAATTCAATATATTAAGAATAAGGCAACACCTGTAGTACTTGATTCTGTTGATATTGCAGGTATTAATTTTGCCTTCAAAGACCTTCAAGATAAGGATTGGGGTGTTCAGTTTTATTATCAAACCAATACATTAAATAAGCCATTTTTCGCTTCAAAGGGAATTTCTACTAATTTCAACCTGGATTACATGTTTAATAGAAATGCTAGCTTTTTGTTTACTAGTAATTTGGTTGGTGATTTACCATTAGATACAGAAGATGAGCCATTAATAATAGCTACGTATAATTTCAAATCAGCAACTCCATTGAGTGAACAAATTTCAATACTTGCTGATTTTGGGATGACAATGACATCCGGAAATATAGCCAACTTGGGAGATATTTTATACGAAACACTTATTGGAGGAGCGCGTCCATACGGTTTTTTTGTGCACAGGTATGAAGCAACTCCTCAAAAGCGATTTGAAGCCCTTAATTATTCGTATGCCTCATTAGCTTTACAATGGGAGTTTATGAAGAATTTCTATTTTACAGGTCGAGCTGATTACCTGGAGAGTGAATACCCAATGAAATGGATTGATACCGCTGTGTATACTGCTGATATAGGAGCGTATCCTCGCAGACTGGGATTCAGTGGTAAATTGTCCTATAATTCTCTTATAGGACCTATTGAAATTGGCATTGGCAAAGATCAGTACCTTAAAGATGTTCATGGTTTTTTTGGATTGGGGTACTACATAAAATATTGAGAATGGAGTTGAATCTGATTAATACAGGATATTTTAAGTTGGATGGAGGTGCAATGTTTGGAGTTGTACCCAAATCGTTATGGTCAAGAACCAATCCTGCAGATGAAAACAACCTGTGCAGTTGGGCAATGCGATCATTAATTATAAAAGAAGGGGACAGAGCTATAATTGTCGACAACGGCATGGGCGACAAACAATCAGAAAAGTTTTTTGGTTTTTATTACCTGCATGGGGATGATTCATTATCTAAAGGATTAAGGAAAGCCGATATAGGTTTTGAAGAAATTACTGATGCTTTTCTAACACATTTGCATTTTGACCACTGTGGTGGAGGTGTAAAACGCGAGGGAGAAAAGTTAGTTCCAACTTTTCTTAATGCTACTTATTGGTCTAATAAAGACCATTGGCAATGGGCAACAGAGCCTAACGCTAGGGAAAAAGCTTCGTTTCTTGCAGAGAATATTTTGCCTATGCAAGAATCAGGTCAACTGGAATTTGTCAATTTAGAGGGCGATGACAGGTTGCCAATCGATATTATTTTTGTTGATGGCCACACAGACAAACAGATGCTTCCTAAA
>JAGQYJ010000157.1 GCA_020436145.1 Cyclobacteriaceae bacterium
GATATTGCTTAAATGGATCGTTGAGATCAGGATTAACTACCAGCCAGCCATTTTCTGCTGCCTGGTATCTTATGTTTGGGTCCTGATCTCCTAATATAAAGCCCCACCCGGGAGCTGCCCAGCTGGAGTCCATACCAAAGAGGTAAGGGCTTTTTTGAAAACCGGAAAGTATAGTTCCTTCCTTAATGCTATATGTAGCATTGACGGATCGTACCATCATTAACAAGCGCAGAAAACCCTTGGCAAATTTTGCATCTGATTTCTTAACTGTATCAGCTTTTTGTGTTCTTGTATTACGACTACTCCTGCGAGAAGGAGAATTGATTTCCTTTAGATAAGGAATTTTATTGTAGAGGTTAACAAAGTCAAATTTCCCGGTGGCAGTTATGGTTCTGGAGTTCTCTATACGATTGCCAAGTGTATCAATTTGGTTTAGGGCAGCGGAGTTCCATTTGTAATTAGCAGCATACCGGATGTCTGCACTGGTCCAGTCAGTCAAAGGCAATTTGTCCAATGGAAGTTTCAGATTAGCGCCAACTTTCTGATCAAAATCCTTCATACGCCCAAAGTCCTTTAGATTGTTGACAATAACTGTTTTGCTACTTTCCGTAACTTCTCCTTCAGGTTCATCTACAATGGAATGCACCTGGGCTGAGTAATCAAGGGAAAGGGTTTTAGTGAACTTCCATTTGAGGCCGTACATTCTGTTAAAATAAAATGTCTTTTCATAGTTTGGGGCAACCCCGTCAATTGTAAGGTCTTTGTTTCTATATTGCGTTCTGGCATAGCTTCTGTCCAGTTCAGCTCTAAATGTTAAATTAGAAGGAGCAAAATTAAAATTCAGGTCTTTGATCAGTTTCAGCCAATCAGAATTCATCTTTTTAGCATTCTTGAAGGGCTCCACACTTAACGCTTCCGGACTAAAGTTATAATTAAACGAACCTTTGTATTTGCGTTGCTCATATGATGCTATGCTTGAATTGCTTTGGGTCCTGTCGCTATAGGCAAGCGAAACACTAAAATTTTCGATATTATAGAACTGTTTTTTCTTTTCCGGATTTGTACGCTCTTTCCTTACATTGGAGAAATTGAGGCTGCGTCTTTCTGATTGATCTATAACTGCATTCTTATATTCAGTCTGTTCGGCTTCAGTTCCTTTTCCTTTGATGCTACTTTCTAAGGGTATGTCGGAATCGAGTGGGTCGTAATGTGGAGTAACGGTTTTACTTTCGTAGCTTGCAAATAAAGGTATTTTAATGCCTGTTTTGGATGGTAGGAATTTATCCAGATTCATATTTCCTGAAATGTCATAATCGAAACTGGTCTCCTGGGTACGTTCTCCTATTTTTGATTGTACCCCACCAAAACCAAAGCTTGTATATTTTGTAGAAGCACTAATTGTAGCAAAATCCGCCAATTTAAGGTTTACATTAGCCCTTCCAGCCCAACCGGCCTCGCTGTTAAAATCAGTTACGCGTAATTCGTTGGCCCAAATACATGCACTATAGTTTTTTTGGTTGGTACTTTCAGGATTTCGAATACCAATCATTAGCGTGGTTACCGTGCTAAGTTTGGGATTTCCGACAACAGTAATTTTGTATTGATTGTATGTTCCCGAGTATGGAAGTTCAATGTTCACATTGTTGGAATTTCGTTCTGATTTAATCCTATATAGTTCTGAGAATGGCATATCTATTTCATTATCCGATGGCCATATTTTTTGGGGGTCATCAGTTCCTGGTTGGGTAATCTTTAAGGGCACTTCTATCTCATAGTAATTATCAAATCCGGTACCCAACCGTAAAAAACCAGTCAGGTCATCATCCTGTGCCGATTCGCTTTGAGCATGCAGGAACATTTTAATACGCCCGTAGTTAACCAGGTTCATATCCACATTTTTAAAAGCGGCCTGAGCATTTTTATCGGACAGGTTGTCAACACATAATTGAATGGATTGCTCATTTAACCTTCGTTCCACTACCGAGGTATTATCTCTGTCTCTATCTATCCCTGGGGGTAGTTTATAGGGAATTTCCCCCTGGCTGTTCTCTTCAATATTTACAACAGAAATGGTAAGTTCTGAGTCATTGCTTTCCGGTATTTCATCAAAACGTTTGCTTTGCAGGTTTCCTGTGTATTCTCGCCACTGGCTTCCGATAAAGCGGAAATTGGCTGTTCTTAACACCACAGGCTGAGACCACCCCGTCATATACATTCGAATGTATCGAATTGACTTGAACCCCGAAATATCTCCTACAGATTTATCAGGCTTTGAAATTGGGATTCTAAACAAGTACCAACTTACCTCATCACCATTTTCATTATTGGTAACTCTATCTACAATATAGCCATCCCCAACCTGCAATTGATTTGGTCTCAGATCAACTTTATATTCATAATATTCTTCCAAATTGCTTATGGTATGATCATTATTCAAGTCTTCATTATCAGGAATAGTACTACCCGAAGGAGAATAGGGAAGGGTATTGCTTGTTAAATCCGGTGAGTTTTTATCTACACCATTGAAGTATTTATAACGCTCCACAATTTTGTGATCTTTTGAATCGTGATCAGTACCAAGAAAATATTCGAAGTCATCATCTGCGGGATCGGCCTTTATTTTTTCAATTACTTCTGTGTCTATTGTGGGAGGGAGCTGGTTGATTTCGTCTTCAAATTTCACAAGCTCTTCTTCGTTGGTCATTCCATCCAATCCTACATCCTGGTTCACACGAGCGGTGGGCTCATTGTCAAAAGCGTTATTGATATACTGCTCGTTTGTAACAAATCCCCAGTTGTTTTCAGTAACCGTAGCAGTGGTCTTATCGCCATTGGCCGGAAGACCGTTTTCGAAGGCCATCTTTCGGTCAACCATAATATCTTCTGAAATATTTCCGAGGTTAAAGACGAGTTCTCCCCCAGTAACATTGGGCTGATTGAAAATTCCGTCTTCCACAATGTTTAACCCACTGCCGCTTTGAACGAACGGATCCATTAGCCAGAATTCAATGTATTCTATGTTTTGCTTGTCAAAGTCCACATCTGTAGTAATGGCTGAGGTTATACCTGCCCAGTTGCTCTCAGGAGATTTCAAGAGCCCACCATTTGTCACATCAGGATTAAGGTTATAAATACCCTTCTCTGATGGGAAATAGGCAATATCAAAAGTTGGGAAATTAGTGTTGATCACTTGCTTATCCTGCTGAGGAAAAATTTCCTGAGGGGAAATAGGTCTGATGAAATGGTTCTTTAGGTCATCGTCCGTTATGTTGGTCGGCTTAGCCCTTCCACCTGTTCTATAAAATACATTGTCGACACTATACCAGGCAATTCTTGCCCGCTTGTATGCAGCTGTTATGTCGTCAGGATTACCACCGCTTGGGTCGAATCGATCATCAATTGTTTTGGGAGTTGCTGCATGTTTCCACCGAAGCCAGTTACTTAAACTATATGGGGTAGCTGTATTTTCAAAATCATCAATGTAGGAGGTTCCTTCTCCGTCAACAAGGTTGGAAGTGCCTGGAATAAGCTGAGCAAATTCTGCATTGGCTGTAATCACGGACCGCTCCTTTGTCTGAATCAGGGGAATGGCATCTACCATCTTTGTTATTAAGATGGACTCTCCTTTATAATTCACATCAAATCCATATTTAGTGTTTTTGGGAGGCTCTTCTCCAATGGTAGGGCGTGAGCGCAAAGGGCGCTCGAAATGATGAAGCAGGGTAGCTCCAAAGCTTATGTCATCAGTTAAGCGATAATCCAACCTGGTACCCAGAAGGGTTCTTGACTGAAAATTAAAAATATCAGCCTTTTCATACGTTACTTTTAACGACTTACCCGAATTGATAATGCTTTCATTCAGTATTTGAACCTTACCAAAATTGTAATCCACCGTGAAGTCGACACCCTCAACCAAGGGAATACCACCAGCAGAGACCTGAACGGAGCCTTTTGAAATCTTAATTCCATCCAAGAGGATTTCACTTGATGAACCGGCCTTGTATGAACCCTGCAAAGTGAATTTGTCTTTATCGGAATCCTGTTGAGCATCAGCTTTTGTTGTTCCGTAAAGGGTATCATAAACATATTTTTGTTTTTGTTCAAATTCAGTTGGGTCAAACCTGCTATCAAGATAATCACCAAAAGGCTCAACAACAGGGAAAATAATAAACCCGGAAGTAGCGTTG
>JAGQYJ010000158.1 GCA_020436145.1 Cyclobacteriaceae bacterium
CGGTATGTACATTCACACGCATGGAAGGTGCAATCTGGTGGTCTGAGCCCCCGTTTCGGATCACGTAAATATAGCCGTCATCGGTTATGTAGTTCACAAACCAGGAGATCTCATCTGCATGTGCTTCAATTACCACTTTGTACTCCGCCTTTGGGTTGATAACCCCAACCACAGTACCGTAGGTATCCGAAATATACGTATCTACAAAAGGCTTTATGTAATCGAGCCAAATACGCTGTCCCGACTCCTCAAAACCGGTGGGTGATGCATTGTTCAGGTATTCGTATAAAAATTTCTCGTTCTTTTTCATTGTTAAAAGTTATTGGTTGCTGGTTATTCGTTATTGATAATTGTAAATTGTCAATTGCAAATTACAACGGAATATTTCCATGTTTCTTCTTAGGGATAGAATCGACTTTGGTTTCGCACATTTGAAAGGCAGTGATCAGTTTCTGCCTTGTTTGTTCGGGCAAAATCACTTCATCCACATATCCCCTTTCAGCCGCTGAATAAGGATTCGCAAAACGTTCGCTGTACTCATCTACTTTTTCCTGTAGCTTAGCTTCTTTGTCATCGGCTGCTGCTATTTCTTTCCTGAAGATGATCTCGGCTGCACCTTTTGCTCCCATCACAGCCACTTCGGCTGTAGGCCAGGCGTAGTTCATATCTGCACCAATATGCTTAGAGTTCATCACATCATAGGCACCGCCATACGCTTTTCGGGTAATAACCGTTATTCTGGGAACGGTTGCTTCACAGAAAGCATACAGAAGTTTAGCCCCATTGGTAATAATACCATTCCACTCCTGGTCCGTTCCGGGCAGGAATCCGGGAACATCTTCTAATACCAACAATGGAATATTAAAGCTGTCGCAGAAACGCACAAAGCGTGCTCCTTTGCGACTTGATCGGATACCCAAAACCCCGGCAAACGACTGTGGCTGATTGGCCACAATACCAATGCTCCTACCGGCTAGTCTGGCAAAGCCAACCACAATGCTTTCAGCAAAGTCTTTATGTACTTCCAGAAAACTATCCTTATCAATAATGCCATTAATCACATCTCGTATATCGTATGGCTGGTTAGGGTTCACCGGAACAATCTCATTAAGCTCAGGACGCAGCTCATCGCCAGGTTCATAGGGCAATGCAGGAGCTTCCTCTTCACAATTCTGAGGCATATAGCTTAAGAGCTGCTTGATACGATTAATGGCATCCACCTCATTGGCACAGGAGAAATGGGTAACCCCACTTTTGGTGCTATGCGTCTTGGCTCCACCCAATTCTTCGGCTGTCACATCTTCCTGGGTAACGGTTTTTACCACATTAGGTCCAGTTACGAACATATATGAGGTGTTTTCCACCATCAAAGTAAAATCTGTAATAGCAGGAGAATACACCGCCCCTCCGGCACACGGCCCCATAATGGCTGAGATTTGTGGAACTACACCAGATGCCATGGTATTCCTGTAAAAAATATCGGCATAGCCGCCCAGCGAAACTACTCCTTCCTGAATTCGGGCTCCGCCTGAATCATTCAATCCAATTACGGGGGCTCCATTTTTCATTGCAAGGTCCATTATTCGCACAATCTTCTCTGCATATGCCTCAGAAAGTGATCCTCCGAAAATGGTAAAATCTTGCGAAAACACATAAACCAGCCTGCCATCAATTCTTCCATAGCCTGTAATTACCCCATCACCAAGATACCTTTCTTTCTCCAGCCCAAATGCTGTACTTCTGTGCCGAACAAACTTTCCAAGCTCTTCAAAACTACCCTGATCCAACAACAAAGCTATACGCTCCCTGGCGGTAAGCTTACCCTTTTTGTGTTGAGACTCTATTCTTTTTTCTCCACCTCCCTGCTCCGCTTCCCTATTTAATCCCTCAAGTTTTTTGATTTTTTCTTCTCTTGACTGGTAGCTCATATTCGTTTGGTTTATGTCTCAAATATAGATAAAATAGCCCCGCTAAATGGTCCTGCGTATAGCAAATATTATGTTTGTAAAACCATTCACAAATTTGTTGAAATGTACAATAGAAAAGCTATTATCGACCTGGGAACAAACACTTTTCATTTACTTATTGCGGAAGGGAAAAAGGCAATCTACAAAGAAGAAATTACGGTTAAACTGGGCGAAGGAGGTATAAGCAAAGGAGTTCTTCAGGAAGCAGCAATGACCCGTGGTTTAAAAACACTTACACATTATAAATCTATTATTGATTCAAATGAAGTTGAAAGCATATATGCGTTCGGAACCAGTGCATTACGCAACGCCAGCAATGCATTAGTGTTTATAGATAAGGTTCGTCAGCAACTCGGTTTTGTTATTGAAGTGATTGATGGAAAGAAAGAGGCAGAGTTTATTTACCAAGGTGTTTTAACCAGCGGGCTTCTGGAAAAAAAACCTTCGCTGATAATGGACATAGGTGGTGGAAGTGTTGAATTCATTATTGGAACCAAAACTAATTTGATCTGGAGAAAAAGCTATGAATTGGGAGCACAACGGCTGCTGGATAAATTTGTTCATTCTGATCCAATCAGTGTAAAGGACCAGAACGCTATTAATGAGTACTTTACTACTGAACTGGCTGACCTTAGTACTCAAATTGAAGCCAATGGTCCTGTAAAACTTATCGGTTCATCGGGTACTTTTCATACGTTAACTCACATGCTACTTGGCAAAAAAATGGATATCCCATTAAAAGTTGAAAACGAACAATTTGAACCTTTGCTAATAAAAATTCTACACTCAAAGCATGCTGAAAGGCTTGAAATGGACGGAATACCGAAAGGCCGCGAGGACATGATCGTACCGGCCAGTTTGTTGGTGAGCTATGTACTGAATACTGGTGGGTTTAAAGGTTTCAGCCTTTCACCGTTTTCAATGAAAGAGGGTATTTTAAGTTCGGTCACAGGTTAAGTTTTGTTTAACTTTGCCCAAATTTTTTACCTATGTACGCATTTGATAAAGTTCGCGATTTTACCAACGATGTTTTTTTAAAGATGGGTTGCTCAGCTTCGGATGCTGAGTTGGCAACTAAGGTTTTGGTTTCTGCAGATTTGCGTGGGATAGATTCTCATGGCGTTGCCCGACTGATCGGTTATGTAAGACTTTGGGAAAATGGCCGGATCAACCCAACTCCTGATATTAAGCTTGTGCATGAAACCCCAAGTACAGGTGTGGTGGACGGAGATGCAGGGCTCGGACTTGTGGTTGCTCCAAAGGCAATGGAAATTGTTATAGAAAAGGCAAAAAAGGTTGGTTCCGGATGGATCTCCGTTAAAAACTCCAATCATTATGGAATTGCTGGCTACCATGCCATGATGGCTCTTGAGCATGACATGATCGGTATGTCAATGACCAATGCAAGCCCATTAGTTGCTCCAACCTTTTCAACCGAACGAATGTTGGGCACTAACCCCATTGCAGTAGCCATACCGGCAGATAACCAACCCCCCTTTGTTGCCGACTTTGCCACTACCACAGCGGCCAATGGCAAGTTGGAAATTCTCCAGCGCAAGGGTGAAGAAGCACCCTTGGGGTGGATTCAGGATAAAGAGGGCCACCAAACCACCAACCCACATGAGTTAAAAGAAGGAGGTGCATTGCTTCCATTGGGTGGAGACCGTGAGCATGGAAGCCACAAGGGCTTTTGCCTGGGTTCCATTGTAGATATTTTTTCAGCTGTATTTTCAGGCGCCAACTACGGGCCATGGGCCCCTCCATTTGTCAGCTTCCTACCTATGCCGGAAAATCCGGTTGGAGAAGGGCTGGGGCATTTCTTTGGTGCAATGCGCATTGACGGGTTCCGTCCGGCCCAGGAATTCAAATCTCATATGGATACCTGGATAGAGAGATTTAGAGAAGCTAAAAATGCAGACGATATGCCCGAAGTAGTAATCCCCGGAGATCCGGAGCGATTAAGTGAAGTTGAACGCCTGAAAAATGGCATACCCCTAAACGACAAGGTGGTTATCGACCTGAAAGAAGTGGCTAAGAAATTTAATCTCTCCTTTTAAATAGAAAAGTAGAAGCTAAATACCCAGGGAGAGGCATAAGGCCCATTTGCTTCGTATAGCATATCATATGCAGCTATAATATTAAAAGAAGACCTTCTTCCCAGGCTTTGAGAAAAGCCTAACCCAAGTGGGAGTCTGT
>JAGQYJ010000015.1:0-5733 GCA_020436145.1 Cyclobacteriaceae bacterium
GCCGATATTCGAGAAAAGATTGTTCCCGAGCTTAAAAACAAAACGGCCGACTTTATTTGTCTGAACTTCGCCAACCCGGATATGGTTGGTCATACTGGTGTTTTTGAAGCAGCAGTGAAAGCATGCGAGACAGTTGATAAACAGGCCAGTTTGGTTGTGGAAGCCGCCCTTGAAAGCGATTATGATATTATCATCATTGCCGACCATGGCAATCCTGACGTTATGATCAACCCGGATGGTTCTCCCAATACAGCGCATACGACCAACCTGGTTCCTTGTATTTTGGTGACCAACAACTCTCCGTACAAACTAAAAGATGGGAAACTTGGAGACCTGGCACCTACTATACTTACTATTATGGGTGAGAAAATACCTGAAGAAATGACAGGTGAAGTTCTGGTTTCATGATACATAGGTTAACCATTGCCACTTTCGTTATTTTATGGTTTGGCTGCCGACCCGCTGATACCTATCAGGATGTGGAATATCAAAATTTCGATCTTAAAGCCTTAGTTCAGCAGTTAATTGAAAACCAAGCAAGTGTAAAAAACTATACTGTCCATAAAATCTCAACTGCCAATGGGATTGAAGAGCAATCAGAGATAGGTACCCCTGATTCCCTTTTCTGGGAAAAAGAACTTACCCCATTGCTGAAAGCGGATATCAATAAGCCATCCTTAAAAGGAGTATATAAAATAAGCGATGGTGTAGCTGATCAAAAAAGTAATTTGCAACGGCTGGTTTACGCAGCTTTACCATCTGCTAATGCAGATGTAATGAGGCTTGAAATCAAATACCTTGACAATGCAAGTGAAGTGCGACAGGTTATTGCATGGATTTCAACAAAAAATCCGGTATATGATTCGAAACAAAAAATTAGCTTGTGGGTAAACAAGTATAACAATCGTCTTATGATTGATTCGCTTTCTATTAAGGGTTTCAACAAAACAATAATGCAAGACTCCCTGATTTACCAAACCAGGTTGATTGTTAATCATTAGCGTTATTTATTCTGCAAATCATTTGGCAGAATTTTGAGCAGCATTGGCAATGTTAGATAAGATGTAGGCAATCCGATTACTACAAACGTGGGTACTGCTTTTAGTACATCTATGAGGCCATCATGAAGCACCTTTTCTTCTTCTCTGGTAAGTTCCTTGTCCTTTGACTTCATTAAAAGTTTGGTGAGCTCGGTATCACTATTAAGCTTATTATTAATTTGAATAGCGTTGCGGTCCGTTGTCAATTTAATTCTTTGAAGATATTCCGACCCTAACTCGTCTAACGCATGCCCCGATTGCAAATCCCTAAGCTGGTCCCAATTCTCAAGAATAAAGCCTTCTACCGCCAACAAACTGATCTCGAGGTCCTCATCATAGAAGCCAAGTTTTTTTGTGAACTCCCTAAGAAACACCATTTCAGATTCTTCCAGCTTTCTGTCTACCCAGGCAGTTAAAATGGCTAGTTCAAGGAAAAACTTTTTAAGCAGCCACGAGTTGTGGCTAGGAAGATAAATATCACTAAGGTTTACTCCTTTTTCAAAAGATCTTTTTGCTTCAGCTTTTTGAGAGGCAAGCAGATGAGATGATTTAAGAAAGAAATCGAAAAGGGCTTGCTCCTCTTCCTCAATGCTTTTATTAGCATGAGCAGCTGCAGCCATTACTTTTACAATGCTAAACCGCAACTCTTCTTTTTCCTGCATAAAAAATTCTGCAATTGTTTTTTCAGAGCTGGTGTGCATCCAACGACCAAAAAAGTAAATATCTAAAAACAGGATAATGTTATCAAAGAAAGCAACCCAGAAGTTTTCATGATGAGACTCAGTTTGTAAAACACGCTTTTCCAGAATTTTTTCTGCTATTTCCAAGGGCGATTTTTTCTTACCCAAAAAAGTCCTATTGGAAACAGATAACTCAGGATACACTTTATTGTAAAAATCTCCAATATTGTGAACTGTTCTCATTACAACATCTGAGAAATCATCTTCGCTATTAATTTCCTGATGGTGGTATATAAGCGACCCACTTATAAGGCTTTCGGCAAGCAATAATTTAAGCTTGTTCAGCCTGGTTAGGTTTTGCTCCTCTTTATCGGCAATGGGGTGCCCGTACATCATACCGCTAGGTCGCAGCAACCTGTACATTGACTGCTCCGGATGGCTATCATTGGCAGTATCCTCCAAAAAATTTTGAAATATTGTTTTACGATATTCCAAATAATTAGTCAGCCAGCCTCTATTTGATGGATTAACAGTCATGGTCCTGGTTTAAAATCGTTTCTGCTAAGGCTATCCCTTAGCACCAAATTACCAAATTCTTTTTCATATACATAATGTATTCCTTGTTTGGATAATGTTGTTAAGTGCACACAATTTTGGCACACATGAATATTCCAAAATTCTGGTTACAAAAAAATGCTAGTAGGAAGTTTATTATACTTTACCTTATCAAAAGATTAGAAAATCTTTTGAAATATCTCCACCAGTGCATCATAGGAAACATAGATCCTGAAAATCTCCCAAATAACGTAAAGGATATAAAGTAGAATCAGGAAAAATCCCAAACTTTGGGTTAATCTCCATTTCTTCCACATTAAAAAGAATAGAATAAGCAATACTGACCCAAATAACAGGCCAACAGAGACATCAAGCCTTTGTACATCGAAAACGATAGCCTTTCCACTAACAAATGTTTTTATGAGCCAGGGGAGCCCAAGCCCAATGAAGATATCAAAAATATTACTGCCAATGGCATTCGATACAGCCATCCCGGCCCTTCCCTGCTTGGCAACAATTACAGACGAGATCATATCGGGTACAGAGGTACCAACGGCAAGTACGGTTAAAGCAATAACTACTTCCGGTACATCTAAAATATGAGAAACTCCAATAGCGCTTTCCACCAATACCCAGCACAAAACGGCAATCAGGGCAATTGAAATTCCAAAGTTCATCATATAGTGATCGCTGGAAGGGAAGAACTTAGATAGTACCCAATCAAATGGTTTAAAGAGCACCTTCCATCCCTTCTTTTCCTCTTCCTCCTCCTCTTCAGGATCTTGATCAAGTTGTTTAAAATTGAACCACTTTTTCCACTTAACTACTGCAAACAAATAACCGCCATAAAGCAAAACAAGCAGTATGCCCTCCCATGTTTGAACCTTACCGTTATAAAGAACATAGTAGAGACCCAAAATAGCAAGTCCATAAAAAAGCAGATCGCGAATTACAGGTTGCCACGCAATAAGGGTGTTTTTAACTATAGCAGCAGCGCCCACGATAACCAAAAGATTAAACAAAGCAGAGCCTACAATGGTGCCTATCCCTATGTCTTCATGTCCACCTGGACGAACCAGAGCGATAATGGAGACAAAAAGCTCCGGAGCACTTGACCCAATGGCCATAAAAGTAGCTCCTGCCATGTCATGCGTCATGTTTAAACGGTGTGATAGCTTATCAAGCGAAACCACAAAATAGCGGTCGCTTACCTCAGCAAGCAGGTAAAATGAGATGATTAAAGCAACGAGATAGCCTACTAATAGCATACGTAATTAATTACCGGAGAATATTTTTCCAGGTCATTTTAAACACTTTCCCCCAAAGTGACCTCAAAGAAATAACATCCAAGTGAAGAACTCAATACTTTTTAAGAATAGATTTCATTAAATTAATTGACTAAGTAGAAACCACTTACAAAAAAATACGATTGAATTCAGGGTTAATTCATATGATTGGCAAAAGGTAAACGATTTATTTCAATTACTTTTAATTTTAAATTTTCATTGCAATAATTTAGAAAAACCATGTTTTTTCTTTCTTTAACATCATGATACTTTATAATGTCACTGTTTCAGTAGATCCTTCCATTGCCAATGAATGGCTTAAATGGATGAAAACCAGCCATATACCTGAAGTTTTGGCAACGGGCTTGTTCGATTCAAATCAACTGTATAAAGTATTACTCCAGGAAGAAGATTCTATTACATATTCTGTCCAGTATTTTACTACATCCATGGCCAGATTACAACAATACCACGCCAAATACGCACAAGAATTGCAGGCTAAGCATGTAAATAAGTTTGGCGACAAGGCCGTAGCCTTTAGAACCGTTCTTGAAACTGTTTAGCTAAAAGTCAGCTTTCTTCTTTGAAATAAAGTGTATAGGTGTTTAAGCCTGTTTGCTCATCAAAGCCTCGAATAATATTCTGCCGATTGCCGTGAACATACACGTGAAAGTTTTTATCCAGTTTTATTACAGATCGTATATATCTTTTGCTTTGTTTAAGAGCGGGTTTTGAAATTTCAAACTCATCAAAAACCGGAACATTTTCTTCCTCCTTAAACGAGTTTTTGTATTTCTGAAATTTTTCAATGATTTCCGGTTCCTGCATTACTTCCTCCTCAAATGATTTAATGTTGAATGAATCGTTTCTTGAAAAATAGGATATTGAATTATTTACCAGATCTATTTTATCAACCTTATCAGCCTCCGGAAATGCCTCTTCGGCAAACTCTTTACAAAGCGCTAGGTAGTTTTGGGTAACATAATAGCTATCTTCATTAGGCTTGACCTTCAGAAATTTGTTTTTCCAATACTGCGCCTCATTGTTTTTATTGGTATTATCGATAACTGCTACCCTGTATCCGGTTTCCTTTTCAGTATTAAAAATAAGGCACCCTTTATCCAGTTTATTGATACTTATTCCTTCACTTTTTTGAACCTCAAAACTGCCATTCGCAGGAAAAACTTTCAGATAAGTTTCCCTGTTTTCAGATTTAAATAGTCCCAAAACCTCAGTTACCTCTCCATTAATTACACAATCGCTAAAATAGGCTACATATAACTCCCCGGATTTTATCATTGGGTGTGATGAACACTCGTATAAATGCCTGGCAAGATTTATAGACTGAAGCAACAAGCTTTCGGGGTTGCTAAAAACAGTTTTGGCATAGTGAAAGGCTTCATTGAGATTCAGATCTGTTTCATGGTGGAAGGTATAAAGCCCCTGCTCCTTGAATGACTTCAGGAAAAACGTTTTAAGAACTGATTTTACCTCGTTGTCAACATCCACCAGATTTTGAGAAAGATTCATCCCTTCGCTATCCGCCAAATTGCCAACATAGTGTACTGCCAGCTTTTCCAGCCGGGCTTCTTTAAAATTTAACATGTTGGTTTATTTACCTACTTAGACTTTGACAGCTCTTTTTGGACCCTTTTTGAGACTTTAACGTCTTCAAAAACTAAGGTTACATCAGATTCTGTGTCCATAAAAACTTGTACATAATGAAGCCTACCCTGCCATTCAACTTGCCTAAAATCATCAAATACTCCTTCCTTTCCAGCACCCAACTTATCTGCATAATAGTCAACGAGGTAGTCATATATCTTCGTTAACTCATTTCTGTTCCTGAAGGTCCATTGTGTTTTAAACAGTTTACCATTAAAAAATTGCATGGTAATATTTGCAGCTTCAAAATCACCAAACTTCCGGTAATCGTTGCCCTGGTACGAAGCATCCCTAATGCCTGCCATAATTTTCCTTTTAAGGGCATATTGAAGGCTTGGAGCTTCTTTGTAAGCTGGTTCATCACCTGTTATCAGATACAAATTACCTCCAAAACTAGCTTGATCAACCCCTAACTCAATGCCGTTTACGCTGGTGATTTTATCTATATTTTGAGCCAGGCTTACTGTTGCAACACATCCTAGAATTAGAACCAATAATAATTTTTTC
>JAGQYJ010000015.1:5830-7492 GCA_020436145.1 Cyclobacteriaceae bacterium
CGGTGGTGATTTTATCTATATTTTGAGCCAGGCTTACTGTTGCAACACATCCTAGAATTAGAACCAATAATAATTTTTTCATCTCGGTAATTTTAATTTAGTGGCTTGTCGCTTTATGTCTTATCTCTTAATAATAGCCACCGCTCTTAACAGTAGCAAAAATACAACAGGAATAAATGCATCGTTCAAATCTTGCGGAATAAGATTCCAGAATAGTATTAAAACTATAGAGAATGGCACCAACAATGCCATATACCAGTTAACCCACCTTTTAGGGCTCCTCTTAATGATATAAAAAGCAACAAGCATATGGGTAGGTAACGCCCACAGTATATTAAAATTATTTGCAGCAGCATGATGATCCGTTGCTGTCCACAGCAAAAACAATAAGAGTCCTATTGCTCCTATTGAAAAGAAAAGGATAAAATCGAACCAACGAAATAGCCAGCCCTTTCTGACTTGCATAATCAACATGATCAACCCTAGCAGGGCTAGGAAACTAAATGCTACAACAGGTGTAAACCATGCAATAGTATAGTCCATTGGCCTTGAATAAAGCAAGGTGCGCTCTCCGGCAATTGCAGGTTTCCAGGTGCTGTCTTGACGGATTTTTGCTGCTTCAAAGCCCAGATACAGGTAATCAGGCAAATACATGTATTCGTTATCGGTAAGCACTTTGTCCATAGGTAAGCCCAGGCATATATCAATACCTAGCTTGCCCCACGGAAATTCCTTTTCTATATAACGATCTGTAAGTTCACGAATGGTATGATCAGGGTCTTTGGTATAATGTTCCGGAATTTCAAAATCGTCTCCCAAAACCTGTACAAATACATCTCGTATGCGAGTGGCACAATTATCGTAAAAGTAATCATAGTAGTACATGCTATTTTCTGGCAAAGAATTGTTCTCCAGAAAATCAAATACCTGCTGCCGCTGCTCAAGGGTTAAATCAAGTACCTGGGCTACAACCTGTCGGTTGAAGTATGCATAATAGCCCTGAAAGCGATCATACGTACTCACGGAAAGTCCGTAGAGCAAATAGCCTCGAGCAAAATTAAGATAAAAGTGGGGCTGGTTATAGTAATAGGTACCGTAGTTATATACTTTATCAATATGCTTTTCAGGATCGTTAATATAAATTGCTGAGTGGCCAAAAGCAGCATATAATTCCTCATGTCCGGGAGAAACTGTCAGTAACATAACTCTTGCTTTGGTACTCAGCTCCTGAGCCGCTGCAGGCAACCAAAGCAGGCCTACAATAGAAATGATAAGAAATCGCTTCATCATGCCCAAAGCTCTATAATAGTAAACAAATTCTCAACCTTCTTTGGATTTTTTGCTAGCTTGGAGGCACAATGCTTACCCCCGGTTTCCACGATTCACTCAATTGGTTCAGAAAGCTAACTTTAAAAAGGCTGTTAAATCTCCTTTTACTTACTTCCAGCTATTATTTTTCACTTTGGTTAAAAAAGCCATTGGTCTGGGGCAAACCGGCAAGTATTTCTATTGAACCTACGACCTCCTGCAACCTAAGGTGTCCTGAATGCCCCAGTGGGTTGAGATCGTTTACACGGCCAACTGGAATGCTGGAAACCGATCTCTTTAAAAAAACAATCGATGAATCTGCCGCTTTTGCTTCCTACCTTCTTTTATATTTTC
>JAGQYJ010000015.1:7588-20131 GCA_020436145.1 Cyclobacteriaceae bacterium
CTGGAATGCTGGAAACCGATCTCTTTAAAAAAACAATCGATGAATCTGCCGCTTTTGCTTCCTACCTTCTTTTATATTTTCAGGGCGAGCCTTATCTGCATCCTGATTTTGCCCACATGGTTTCATATGCCCATCAGAAAGGGCTTTATACAGCCACAAGTACTAACGCACACTATCTAAATGATGAAAGTGCCAGAAAAACCGTTGAATCAGGATTAGACAGGCTTATCATTTCTATAGACGGCACCACCCAGAAAACCTATGAGAGTTACCGCGTTGGTGGAAATCTGGAAAAAGTAATTGAAGGTACCCGTACGTTAATAAACTGGAAGAAGAAACTTAACTCTCAAACTCCATATGTGATTTTCCAGTTTTTGGTAGTGAGGCCCAATGAACATCAAATTAATGATGTGCAGACCCTTGGGAAAGAACTTGGAGTTGACAAAGTGGCCTTTAAAACAGCTCAGATTTATGACTATCAACATGGCAATACTCTTATACCAACTATTGAAAAATACAGCCGGTATAAAAGGACATCTGATGATACTTATGCTTTAAAAAATAAGCTAAAGAACCAGTGCTGGAAAATGTGGCATAGCACAGTTGTAACCTGGGACGGTAAAGTTGTGCCCTGCTGTTTCGATAAAGATGCAAACCATGAAATAGGCACTATAGAAAACCATACGCTTGCGGAAGTATGGGAAGGTAAAGACTACAATGACTTTAGAAAACAATTGCTGGCTGATCGAAAAAGTATTGACATTTGTCAAAACTGTACAGAAGGAACAAAAGTTTGGGGATAGGTAAGGAAGATTCCTAGCTTTTATTTTTGAGATGCTCTAATACTGGCGACTTGGTTGATGTATCGCAACCGCAGTTAATATCGCAATGGGTCTTTTTAACAAACAGGTTTTTATACAGGCGTTGTCCCAAATAAACCACTGCCCCCGAAACAATTAAAATGACAAGTACCTCTTGCATACTACAAATTTAAGGGTTCCAGATGGAATCAATTGCATTGTGTAATTCCTCTTTTACCATTCCTGCCGCAATAATGGATCTGCCAAACAAAAAATTATCTCCTCCTTTAAAATCCACTACTACGCCCCCCGCCTCCTGTACTATGAATGCTCCCCCGGCAACATCCCAGGGATTAAGATTGTACTCAAAAAAGCCCTGGAACCTTCCACAAGCCACATAAGCAAGGTCAACTGCCGCAGACCCCATTCTTCGTAATCCATGCGTATGTTTCATAAAGTACTTGAGCATGTCTAAGTAAGTATCCAGCCTTTTGAAATTATGATATGGAAAACCTGTTGCCAACAAACTTTGGCTTAAATGCGGTATGGTAGAGACAGTTATTTTTTCTTCGTTCAACCAGGCACCACTGTCCTTATGGGCGTAAAACAACTCATCCCTGTTGATTTCATAAACAACACCGAGTATTAGCTTTTCTTTCGACATAAGCGCCACGGAAATGGAAAAAACCGGCAATCGGTGCATAAAATTGGTAGTACCGTCAAGAGGGTCTATTATCCATTTATACAATTCATCATTTGCGGTTGCCGTACCTTCTTCAGCAATAAAACCGGCTTGTGGCAAAATAATTTTAAGGCCGTCAACTAGTTTTTGCTCGGCTTCTTTATCCACATAAGATACTAAATCATTAAGCCCCTTTTCTTCAATTTTGCTGGGATCAAATTTGGCCGCTTCTTCACGAATAAAGCCCCCCACTTCTTTAACGAGTTCTTTCGTTCTCTTTCCTATTTGCGCAAGTTCCTTCATTTGCCCCCTACTATAATCACAAATTCACCTTTAATTGTTCCGGTCTCAAAGTGCTTAATTACCTCTTCTAATGTTCCATTTACGGTTTCTTCAAACATTTTGGTAAGCTCTCTTGAAACAGAAACTCTTCGCTCTTCACCTAAATACTCAGTGAGCTGATGTAAGGCTTTAAGTAATCTATGAGGAGATTCATAAAAAATTATGGTTCTGGGCTCATTTGCAAGTTGTTCGAGCCGTGTTTGGCGGCCTTTTTTGGGTGGAAGAAACCCTTCAAACACAAATCTGTCGGAAGGCAAGCCACTTTTTACCAACGCAGGCACAAAAGCAGTTGCTCCAGGTAAAGCCTCCACCTTAAGACCTTTCTTTAGGGCTTCTTTAACTACCAGGAAGCCAGGGTCTGAGATACCCGGAGAACCTGCATCAGAAACCAAAGCAAGCACTTTCCCTTCCTCTAACTGATCTATTATTCGTTTTATGGCTGAGTGCTCATTATGGGCATGATAGCTAATAAGTGCCTGTTTTATGTCGTAGTGCTTTAGTAATTTCCCTGTAGTTCGGGTATCCTCTGCCAATACAGCATCAACAGACTGTAGTACCTCAAGTGCCCTAAGAGTAATATCTTTAAGATTTCCTATTGGAGTTGGCACCAAATAAAGTTGTGTTTCCTGGCCGCTCATATACTTAGCAATAGATAACACAAACCAATTGAATTGACAAATTAAAGAGAGATAACCGTCTCTATTTTAGAGGCTTTCTCGTATAAAGCCATTACTTCCTCTGCGCTTTGCATACTAACGCGAGCTGTTATACTCATATAGGTTCCTTTAGAAGACGGTTTTTCAATAACCCGGTGCGGTTTAAACAAAGCAATCAGTTCTTCTTTAAACTCATTGTTTACAATGAATTTAAATAGATAGTCTGCAGGCCACTCATATTGGTTATTCAGTAACTCCCTAAACTCCTTTTTTTTGTCTGATGCACTCATTATAAAACAAAATAGGGAGCACAAATGTACTCCCTATCTCTTTCTAAATTTCTGTTAATTAAAAGAACTTGTATCTCTCGTCTTTTACATTTGCTGCTTCCTTAATCAATTCTCCCAGGTAATAGGAAGAACGCCCTTCCCGAGCCCTTTTCAAATTATTGGAATGCATTGTATAGTCTGCAATTTCAGGGGCAGGTGTAATCCCTTCCAACTGAATTATTACAATGCCATTATCTGTTGCAATAGGATCAGAAACCTGGCCGTCTGATAATGAAAATGCTTTACCTATTGCCTCATCAGCCCCGCCAGCTGAAGGTAAACTGGTTGTGGAAATTTTAACATTACTGGATGTAAGCACAGAGGCATCCTCACCGTAACTGTAAGCAATGTCATCCAAAGAACCTGAAAGCTGTTTCAGCTTTTGTACGATAAGTTCACCTTTTTTCTCATTCTTAACCTTCTCAGTAACTTCCAACCTAACTTCATTAAGGCCGGCAGTTCCTTCCTCCTGCTCACCGGTCATCACGGCAACCACATACTGATCATCCAGCTCATATACAGGAGATACCTCTCCTTCTGAAGCGTCTCTAAACAACCATCCAATAACCTGGCGCGCTTTACCAATTCGGGCTATTCTCTGGTCGTTAGGTTCAATGTTATCAGCATTCAAAATCGAATATCCTTCTTTTTCGGCATTGGCTTTAAAATCGCTGTAATTACCAGAAGTTCCGGCAAAATAATCTGCTTTTCTAAAAGCTTCATCCCTGGTTTCGTCACTGGCAGTTATATCTAACCCTACCGTTGCCACTTTATACTTCGTGAACGATGGAACTTCCGTAACGTCAATAATATGGTAACCAAATTGAGATTCAACAATCTGTGGAATAATGCCTTTTTTGGTCGCTCCAAAAACAGCATCATTAAATGGTTTTACCATTTTACCTGTTTCAAACCAATCCAGATCCCCTCCATTAATAGCCGAACCACCGTCTTTACTTTTCTCCTTAGCTACTTCCGCAAAATCAGCACCACCTTGCACTTCTCGTAAAACACTTAGTGCTTCACTTTTAGCCTTGGCTTTGGCTTCATTTGAATCATCATCCCATTTAATTAAAATATGGCTTGCGCGAGCCACTCCGGTTGTATCTTCATAAACATCGGAGAGTTTATAAAGCACATAGCTATTGCCATCTATGTATGGACCAACAACAGTTCCTTTATGAATAATATTCAGGTTTGAAGCAACAATTGCTGGCAAGGAATTAATGGTATAGGTATCAAAGGGATTTGATAATTCTGAATTGCTTGTTGCATATAAAGAATCATCTGAAATATTTGAAAACTCTTCCTTTATTTCCCTTAGTTCTTCCCTATACGCCAAGGAATCAGCAGATGAAGCAACAATAGGGAAAGAAACATATTCAATTGAGCGTGACCAATCTACCTGGTACTCATCCTTATGCCCATCTATATAATTTTCCAGTTCAGCATCGGTAACATTTACGGAAGAATCATTAACAGCAAAAAACGGCACATAAAGATATTTAACCTCAGCCACTGCGTTTTGATCTTTGTATTCACGTTCAGCTTCTGCATCTGTAACAAAAGTTGATTTATCAATTAGATTATCCAGCTCTACCCTCTTTCTACCTGGGATAAGACTTTCTTCAAATTGTTTCCACTGTGCCCTTCCCTGGGGAGTTCCATTCAGTTGATTAAGTGTTTGAAGCAATTGATCTTTATTGAACTGTCCTGTTTGAGGGTCCGTGAATATTCGTTGAATATCCGGGCTGATATTTTTCCCCTGCACCAAATCAACCAGCTCTTCCGGGCTAACTGTAATTCCCAGTGCTTTGTATTCCTTATCAAAAGATTTTTCTGCAACAAGTAGTAACCATGCCTGGTTACGTAATGAATTCAATTCATCTGCTCCCGGGTTTCTTCCAAAATTTGAAGCATAGTTCTGAACAAGTACATCTGCTCTTTCCTGAAATTCTTCGTACGTGATTGTCTCTCCTGCAATTTCTCCAATATCACGGTCATTGCCGGCTAAAATTGACCTTTGGCCACTCAGTAAATCTGTCAACACAAATGACAAAATAGCTACGGCTATAAATCCTACTATAACCTTACCCATTTTGTTCCTCAACGTATTAATTAATGCCATTTTTTCTAATTTAAAGACCGCAAAAATAGGCACTTAGCTTACAAAACCAAATGCCTTTTGATGGTTTCTGTCAGTTAATTAAATCTCCTTCCCTAAGGAGAAAATATTGTTCAAAGTATTAGCCGAATATTAACCCACAGTAAGTTTAATGGAAACAATTTTCCTTTCCTCCATTTCCATAATTTCTATAAGAAAATCACCTGATTTTATGATTTGACCAACCTCCGGGATATCCCCGGTTATTGAAAGCACAAGTCCACCAAGTGTATCATACTCACCTTCGGGCAAGCCCCACTCGTATTTATCATTAAGGTATTCTATTTCAAGACGGGCACTTAGAATATAAGTGTGTTTTCCTATTTTCTCCTCTTTAAGTACTTCTATGTCGTGCTCATCATGTATTTCACCAACAATCTCTTCAATTAAATCCTCAAGACTAATCAATCCACTTGTTCCTCCGTATTCGTCTACAACCAGTGCCAATCCACGCCTCTCTGCAATAAATTTAACCATTAACTCCTGTGCTCGCATGGTTTCAGGCACAATGGAAATAGGGCTCATTATTTTTTTTATGTCCTTAGGTTTTTTGAATAATTCATGTGCATGGCAATACCCAATTACATTGTCTATTGAATCTTCATAAACCAGAATTTTAGAATAGCCACTTTTTATTAGAGCCTGTTTCAGTTCCTTTATGCCATCATCAATATCTATTGCTGTAATTTCTGTACGTGGAATCATGCAATCCCTTACCCTCAGGTTTTTAAACTCAAGAGCATTCGCAAATATGTGCTCATCTACATCATGCACTTCCTCATCCGAAGCATCGGGGTTGGGCTGTTTCACCAGGTTCATTATGTAGGCGTTTAAGTCAGCCAATCCATATACAGGTTTCGACTCACTATATTTTAACCTGAACACATATACTATGAGCACTTTGGAAAGCCAGGTTACAACACCAGTTACAATCCATAACAGATAATAGATAAGCAGCATAGGAAGCGCCAGCCACCTTAATATCCTATTAGGATCAAGGATAAATAAGCTTTTAGGCAAAAACTCTGCAGTAACCAGTACTAACAGGGTAGAAATCACAGTTTGGATAACCAAATGACCAACAGACTGATTAAGCAAAGGAGGCAGAACTTCATTTAACCAGGGGTCGATGGCTCTTGCCATAAATATGCCATAAACCACCAGGGCAATATTATTCCCAATTAGAGTAGTACCTAAAAACCCAGATTGGTTCGACAAAAACCTCACCAGTATTTTATCTGCCCAACCCCCTGTCTTGGCATGAACTTCCAGTTGAAGCTTATCTGCTGACACAAAGGCTATTTCCATGCCCGAAAAGAAGGCTGAAAATACGAGTGAAACTGCTATGAAATATATATCTTCCAACTTAGTGGTTTCTCTCCATGTATCGCTTGGCTCTACGGTTTAACTTGGGAGTATTCTCCTCTTGTTTTTGCTTATTTCTGCGCGTTAAATAAAACAAAAATACAGCTATTGAAACCATAAATATCCAATACGATTCACCAAATCCATTGACAATGGTCTGGTGAACTCCAATTATTAATACTGCTGCACTAAAGAAAAGCAACAATATATTAGTCAGATTAGTTTTAGGTTTATCTTCCTTCATCGTCATTAACTTCAATAACACCTTCAGGTTTTTCAAGTGTCCATTCTGAAAAGTCCTGCTTGGCTTTTAATCCGGTTCCGGTCATCAGTTCTCCCGGTGTTTCAATTTTAACAAATTTTTCTGTATAAACATCTTCGGTCTTAGGTTCCCAAAAGAGTTCTTCTGTTTTTAGTATCTCCTTATTCGTAATATTATTCACAACTACATTACCGGTTGCTTTCCACCTGTCTTCTTCTTTGGTATAGTAGGCATAGTCGGCTCTAAGCGTTGCCGATGTACTACCATCATCCTTAAAAAAGGTTATATGCATACCCTTTGGTACCTCACGATCTCCATTTTGCATATCCAGTAATTCTTCGGCATTTACATGGGCCTTAACAACGGCAGAATCACTGTACAAAATGGTGGCATTCGTCAGCTTGCTTAGGGGACCGGTGTAAATCTGGGGAGTAGTATCCTGTTTTGTATCAGGCTTACACCCCATGATAAAAGCAATTAGCAAAAGCAATGAGTAAGTCCTGGAAACCACGTAGATATTATCATTCACAAAAAAGGCTGTTTCCAAGGTATTTCCCTTAAAAACAGCCCCTTTCTTATGTTTACACTTTATTTAGTCTCTTGAGTTAAGCGTAACCGCTGTATTTATCCAGCAGCCAAGGTTTAGTGATTGACCCGTCTCGTAATCGCCATTAAACAATTCTTCTTTCGAAGGAAACTGCTCTTTAGCCTGATTCATTTTAGCCACATCACCAGCTTTTCTGTACATATCGTATGCGGCAATAAATACCAATCTGTCTTTTACCATATCCTGCTCCTCCTTACAGTCGTTGTAACTATGATAGTACAGGTCTCCAATAGCAGAGTATGCTTCTTTGTTGGCCGGGTTAGCAGCTAAAGCATTATTATACATATTGCGGGCAGTTGCCTTTTGTCCTTGTATAGCATATACCTTCCCTAACTGAATATATACATCCGATTTTTCCGAACCATCTTCAGTATACTGTAATGCATCTTTATAATATTGCTCTGCACAGTTGTAATCCTTATTTGCCAGACACTTTGTTCCAATAACTTTAGCCAAACCAAAATCCGGTTCCATTTTCTGGAGCTGCTTTGCAACACTTAAAAATATGGGTGAGTCGGTACATTTTCCGGTCAGCATAAACTGGAACATTCGTTTTACTAACTTAAGGTCCTCAGGATTTGCCTCGAATTTTGGAGCCATATTGGTCTCTACAAACTCACAATTAATGTCCACTATTTCTGTAAGAATGTTATCAATTAATGCTCTTTTGTTATTAATGCTGTCAATACTTTCTCCCTTTTTCTTTTTCTCAGCAATCATTTTTTCGATTACTTCATTTATCTTATCGTAACGATCCAGTATTTCATCATCTGATAAATTCTTTTTTGCCAAAGCATTCACTTTAATCACATTCATGTATGCAATTAGGTTTGCTTCTAGAATATCCTCTCCGCCAATATCAAATGCTTCATCAAACATTTCAAGAAGCCATTCTGCTTTAGAAAAATCCTTAATGTAAAATTTATAGGCTTTAAAAGCTTTCCAGTTTAGCACGTAAGGTTTATCACCAAAATTCTGTATCCGTTGGTCGTACACCCACATTAGTGAATCCACAAGCTGTGCTTTTCGTGCTTCGTCATTTTCAGCATCTGCTAAATTGTCATAGACTTTCGCACCATTTATATATATTGATTTATTCAAATCAGGTGTGTTAGTAAACAACCATTTTAACGCAGGCAGGGCGGTCTTGTAATCCGCCATTTTTACTGCATCCGATTGAATAACATTTTTTTCTTCAGCTTTTACTCTCATAGCAGAATCTTCAGGCCACTTCCACCCCCTTTGTGCATAGGAGCTTACCGCCAAAATGGTTAGTACCGCTAATGTTCCAAAAACCTTCTTCATCACTTTGTTTATTTATTTAATTAAACTTAGGTCGCAAAAACCAACGATTATCGTTGAAGCTAACCCCAAAATATACTCTAAAATAGTTTTCCTTTATCAAATTGTCCGATAATGTGCCTCTGCTACCCAGTTGGAAGCCAAAGTCAAGGCTTGAGAATCGAACAACCGGGAGTGATAAACCAAAGTTTATGCCAAAATCTGTAATTTGAGTATCTCGTACAAAATAAGGGGTTTTCGTATAACTTGCTCCCAATCTGTACGTTATTCTTTTTAAATAGTTATTTATACTTGCTACATCAGGAGTTATTTCCCCTCCTATAATGTACTTCTCCCGTTTTGTGTAAATGGTATTCCCGTTTATGGGATCAGGGCTCAACTCCCAATTCTGTGTTGTGTAATCAAGGCCAACAACAAATACATCTTTATACCTATAAGAAACCCCTAAGCCCAGCTTGGAAGGAATTTTTTGTGATACACTGGTATTATCAGCCAGAGTATCACCATAGATAGTAGAACCTAAATACGTTTCCTGATCAATGCGCGCAAAAAATTTAGAGTTAATATTCGTTTCAAAATCGTACGTTGCACCAACATTAACAGCACTTCCATCTCCTACCTTTTTAGAGTAAGCGATACCTACACTAAAAAGAAAATCCTGGAAGCTCAATCTTTCGTTATATGTTGCAACATAATATTCGTCTCCATCGATAGGAATATATGAAGCGCTTTCTTTTCTAATCGAACTGAAAAGATAACTAGCTCTAAATCCTGCAGAAAATCCTTCAAATAATTCGCCCCCAACAGAAAGTGCTAACTGATCAATCCCTCCATCTCCTTTATTTACATAAGCCACAGAATCAGAAGTGCTTCCTTCAATAGGAGCTGAATAAGAAACATTATAGTTTACAGACGAATATGGGCTCAAAACCAATGAGGTTGATAATTTACCGGAAATAAGCGGGAAAGCTAATGCCATGTGGTTGAGTTGAGCCGATCCTGCTTTATATGGTTCGAACCCGTCCTGGCTTATTGTTTTTGACTCAGCCAAAAGTGCAGCAGAAAATAAAGCCACGCGATTGTAGTAAAGCAATGCGGGGTTAACAATATTCAGACTATAATACGTTCCATTACTAATGCCAAGGCCCCCCATTCCAAACTTGGCAGCTGTGTTAGGGTCCTGAACATCCCCAATACCTATTGATGAATAGGGGGAATAAGTTACCTGCCCAAATCCTAAACTTCCATTCAACAAAAGAGAAATTACAATTACTAAAACTACACTTTTACTTCTACTCATTATACACAAAAATTGCTCTCAAGCCTTCCAGTACCAAATTTGAAACCACAAAGGTGTCTAATTCCAAGTTTTTATCAAAAAATTCTGCATCTCCGCCTCCAATTATTACTGACAAGTCTTCATATCTTACTAAATATTCTTGTATTATGCCTTTCATTTCAGCCAATACTCCATTTATTGCCCCACTTTGAAGGCAGTGTTCTGTACTTTCTCCTTCCAGTGGAACAGCTTTTACCGGTACCAACGGCAAATTAGAAGTAAAAGTGTGCATGGCCTTCAATCGCATTTCAATCCCAGGAGAAATAATTCCTCCCTTGTGGACATTTTCCTTTGTAAGTAAATCATATGTTATGCAAGAGCCTGCATCTATCACCAAAATATTTCCAGACTTTATTTTTCTTGCACCTACACATGCGGCAAGCCTGTCAACACCAAGTGTCTCTGGTGTTTTGTAGGAGGTACGGATAGGTAAGGGAGTTTTTATCGACAACACCAAAAGCTCACGAACTGATTCACGAATCTTACCAACTACAGCATTGGAATCTGCCACATTACTGATAAGCACCTTTTCAACTACATTGGAAGCCAGAAATGCCAGAATTTCTTCTGTCTTTAAATAAGAGACCTCTAAGCCATCATCTGGCCCTGTAAAAAGCCCAAGCTTACTTCGGGTATTACCAATGTCAATTACAGCATTCATGGGGCATCAAAATTATATTATCCGTTGAATCTAATGTTACTTGTGTGTTATCATTTATTGGATTAAAAGCTTTTACGTTAGAATAAAAGATATTGAAGCCCTTTAAGGCAAATAGATTTATACTTTTATGATAAATTTATTTTATAGATTTAGGTTTATGATTTTCCGAGAATTGCAATTTTTTAAAATTGGTGGACTAGCAATTAGTATTTTTTTTGTCATCCTTTTGTCCTCCGTTTCGACCAATTATGCAACACCGACCTATTCGGTGGGGGTTGAATCATTAGCCGACAATACAAATAAGTCCTTTGCTTCAGAGACTACAGAAGGAGAAGAAGCGCCTCATCATTCTCCTGCAGGGTGGGCTGTTATACCCTTTATCATGTTATTGGCAATGATTGCTACAGGGCCATTGTTCTTTGAGCGTTTCTGGCATCATAACTACCCCAAGGTTGCTGTAGTGCTTGCAGCCCTGGTGGTTCTCTACTACATGTTTGCGCTGCATAACGTTCATGGTCCTGTCCATGCCTTTTTTGAATACGTACAATTCATATCCCTGCTGACAGGATTATTTATTGCCTCGGGAAGCATAATGATAAGCGTTGATAAAAAAGCTACTCCTTTAACCAATGTGGCTATGCTTCTTACAGGTGCTGTTATTTCCAACATTATAGGAACCACTGGTGCCTCCATGTTGCTTATTCGTCCTTTTTTGCGCCTCAACAAAGGACGTATTCAAGCCTACCACATTATTTTCTTTATTTTCATTGTTAGCAATATTGGTGGTTCTTTAACACCTATTGGTGATCCTCCCTTGTTCCTGGGCTTTTTGAAAGGTGTACCCTTTGAATGGACCCTCATACATAATTTCGTTCCATGGATTTTTGCCATTACTATTTTGTTAATCACCTTTTTTATAATGGATTTCAGAAACAAGAAGGAATCCACAGGAGAAAAGAGTGGTAAGGTTTGCATTAGTGGGGGTATAAATTTTGCCTGGCTGGCAATAGTTGTTGGAGCTGTATTCCTTGACCCAAACGTATTCGATTGGGTACCGGCTATTCATTTTGACGGACAAAAATTCTCGTTTGTCAGAGAATTGATTATGCTTTCAGTAGCGGCTCTTTCTTACCGAATGGCAGATAAAGATTTACTGAAACAAAATGATTTTAGTTTTGAACCCATACGAGAGGTGGCTTTTATTTTTATTGGCATTTTTGGCACAATGATGCCCGCTCTTGAGCTAGTTGGCAATTTTGCACAATCGCCTGAAGGCTCTGCTTTTATTACTCATAATACGCTTTATTGGGGCACAGGGCTACTTTCGGGCATATTGGATAATGCTCCTACGTACCTTAACTTTTTAGCTGCAGCTATGGCTTCAGTTCATGGAGATATTAACAACATTGAAATGGTTCGGCAGTTTGCTGCTGGTGAATTACCCGATGGTATTTTGTTGCTTCGTTCTATTTCCATTGCCGCTGTTTTTTTTGGTGCGCTTACCTACATTGGCAATGGCCCCAATTTTATGGTGAAATCTATTGCTGAACAATTAGGCATAAAAATGCCTTCATTTTTTGGTTACATAGTACGGTTCTCTATACCGTTCTTACTTCCGCTGTTCTTTATTGTGTGGTTAGTCTTTTTCTACTTTCATAACCTCTAAACCAAAAACCACTTCATTTATTTGTTGAAGTGCCTGTCCTTTATATGCTGCAGGTAATAGAACGGAAATATTGTTTTTACTCCCTCCGAGGGATATCATTCTTACAGGTATGTTTTCGAGCGAATTGAAAAGGCTGTTAATAACTTCCATATTCTCCATAATAAAGTTGCCCACCAGACAAATAATTGCTTGATTATTATCCACTTCAACAGAACCCAGCTTTTCAAGTTCTTTAATGATTTCTGCGAGGTGAACAGTATCATCAATGGTTAATGAGACAGCGATTTCCGAAGTTGTTATTAGGTCTATGGCCGTTTTGTATGTATCAAATATTTGAAAGACCTTTAGCAGGAACCCGTGGGCCAGCA
>JAGQYJ010000015.1:20228-34206 GCA_020436145.1 Cyclobacteriaceae bacterium
GGTGTTTTTCAATCGTACAGCTATTTCTCTTTCCTGGGCAGGCAGTATAGAAGTTGGGTGGAGAATTTTGGCCCCAAAATATGCCAGTTCTGCTGCCTCATCAAACGACAAGTGATTGATGGCACGCGTGTTTTCTACTACTCTGGGATCGTTATTATGCATACCGTCAATATCTGTCCAAATTTGCACTTCTTCGGCATCAAGAGCGGCTCCAATTAGAGAGGCAGAATAATCACTTCCTCCACGCTTCAAGTTATCAATGTCGCCTTCGCCATTAAGGCAAATAAATCCTTGTGTTATAAAAAGCTCTTTTTCAGGATAAGCTTCTAAAACTGCTTTCAGCTTCTTAGAGATATCTTCAAGTGAAGGTTCTCCATTTTCGTCCAGATGTATGAAATCCAATGAAGAAATTAGCTGCGCATCTATTCCCTGCTCCGCGAGATAAAGATTAAATAACCCTGTAGAGAGCAGTTCACCCTGGGCTAATAATTCATTATTTCTGGATTTCCCAAAGGGGTATTTAAGATAATTGCGCATGAGTAAAAAACTGTTGTTGATTACCTCGGCACCAACCTCTTGCATTTCGTTGGTTTTGAGAAGTTCTTTCAGCATCTTGGAGTATTCGCTCAATAATTTTTCAATGGCTGCATTTGCTTCTTCCATTTTTCTGTGAGTGAGCAAATCACCTATTTCCACCAACTTATTAGTTGTTCCGGAAACAGCAGAAAGCACAATTATCTTTAAACCTTTCTCTTTGGTGATTAGATTTGCTACATGTCGCATTCGTTCTGCACTTCCTACAGAGGTGCCTCCAAACTTTAGAACTTTCATTATCTTCTTTGTAAAAAATTAATTGTTAAACCCCAGCATTTTTACAGCTGTTATGGCGGCCTCCTCCCCTTTATTGCCATGTTTGCCACCGGCTCTATCCAATGCCTGCTGCAACGTGTTTGTTGTCAATACACCAAAAACAACTGGTTTATTATATTTAAGCCCCACATTACATATTCCCTGGGCAACCGCATCACATATGAAATCAAAATGGCGTGTTTCGCCTTGAATGACACAACCCAGGCAAATAACCGCATCAAAACTTTTCTGTTGTGCTAGAAGCTGTGCACCCAAAGGAAGTTCAAAGCTCCCTGGAACATATTTAATCCTTATGTTTTTCTTTTTTACACCCTGTTCTTTTAAGGTTTCAAGGGCTCCTTCCAATAATGCACCTGTTACCTGATCGTTCCATTCAGAAACCACAATGCCAAATGTTTTATCCGAAACATCTCCTGTATTTCTATCGGAGTATTCACTAAGGTTCTTTACATTACTTGCCATAATTCTATAAAAATAAAAAAAGGGGTAAGACTCAAATCCTACCCCTTTAAATAAACTATTTCTTTAAAGTTTAGGATTTGGATTGAAGTTTAGCTTTATATTTCTTAGCCTTATCCGCCTCATTAGACTCAGGGTACTTTTCTACAATCTTTTCATACTGCTTGGCCGCATTACTGTAATCTTCAAGTTTTTCATAAGCCAGGCCCGCCTTCATTAAGTAAATAGGTGTAAAATATTTGTTAGGCTTATAGTCGGCTGCTTTTGTATAATAACTGGCTGCATCGCTAAATGCTCCCTGTTGCATATATGCATCTCCTAATAAGCTATAGGCTCGCGCCTGAATAACCATATCATTACTACTAAAATCTTCGAGAAATGGAATTGCTGATGTATAGGAGCCTTTTTTCATATAAATTGTTCCTACATAAAAATTAGCCAAATTACCAGCCTCCGTATGTCCATAATTATCAATCACATCCAAGAAACCGTAATAGTTGCCATCACCATTCAAAGCAAGGTCAAGGCTATCCTGTTCAAAATAGTGAACCGCCTGAAACATCTCATCCTGTGCAAGTGTATTTTGGCTTTCCATATAATATTTATACCCGAAATAGCCCGCCAATACTATAGCTATCAAACCAGCCAGTGAAAACACTAACGTTCTGTTTTCTTCTAAAAATTTCTCAGATTTTGTGAGTTGTTCGGCAAGCACTTCCGCACTCTCCAATACCCCTTCTTCGTGTTGCTTTTTACCTTTTTTAGCCATGCTCTTAAAATTTCGGCTGCAATAATACTACTTTCCTATTATTATCCCATCTCGAATGGGTAATCTTCCTGCATGTATACATGCTCAAAAGCCTGACTAGCAGCAGGGAAATCCGATTCCTCTGCGAACTTCACACTTTCGTTTACCCGATCTTTCAACGATTTATCAAGTGCTGCCAAATCTTCTTCGGAAGCAAATTTATTTTTAAGTATTACCTGTTTCACCTGCTCAATAGGATCCATCTGTTTGTATTGTTCAACCTCCTCCTTAGTTCTGTACTTTGCTGGGTCTGACATTGAGTGGCCTTTATACCGGTAGGTTCTAAATTCCAGAAGAGTAGGGCCGTCTCCCTTTCGGGCTCTTGCAGCCGCTTTTCCAACAGCGGCATGTACATTCTCCACATTCATTGCATCGACAGATTCTGAAGGCATCTCATAAGCTCGACCCAATTCCGATAAATCTGTAACATTGGATGTACGCGCTACAGAAGTACCCATAGCGTACCCGTTGTTTTCAATTACGAACAAAACAGGAAGTTTCATGGTCATTGCCAGGTTCAAGGCTTCGTGAAAAGCTCCCTGACGAACAGCGCCATCCCCCATATAGGTAACACACAGATTGTCTGTTCCTTTATACTTCTCTGCAAAACCAATTCCAACACCTAAAGGCACCTGCCCTCCAACAATTCCATGGCCTCCATAAAAATGATGCTCTTTATCAAACATGTGCATGGAGCCACCCTTACCCTTGGAAATACCGGTTTCTTTACCAAAAAGCTCGGCCATTATCTTATTAGGATCAGAACCCAATGCCAACGGATGTGCATGATCACGGTATGCAGTTATATATTTGTCGCCCTCTTTCAAGGCTGATACTGAGCCTGCTGCACAAGCCTCCTGACCAATATATAAATGGCAAAACCCGCGTATTTTTTGCTGGCCATACAACTGGCCTGCTTTTTCCTCAAACCTGCGCATTAAAAGCATTTGCTCATACCAGGTCATATATTGTTCCTTTGAAAACTTGGATTGGGTTGCCGGGGCTTTTTTTGTTTTTGATGTTGCCATTTTTCTGGTAGCTACCTTTGGTTGTTATTTGAACCCGCGAAGTTAATCAATACGGGTCTTTATATTTAACTTGGCTGCAAAAATACTCAAATCCAACCATGTTTTTCAAAAACTTGACCTTATTCAATTTCAAAAACTTTGAAGCATTGGACATTGATTTTGAAAGTGGCCTAAATTGCTTTGTGGGCCATAATGGTGCTGGCAAAACGAACATACTGGATGCTCTCCATTATTTGTCTATGACTAAAAGTTCAGTCAATTCTATTGATTCTGCTAACATAAAGTTTGAGGAAGATGCGTTACTTATCAAATCAGTTATTGAAGTAAATGAGAAGAAACATCTGGTCAGTTGTTCAGTCCAAGCAGGAAAAAAGAAAGAAGTTAAGGTAGATAAAAAAGAGCATGAAAAATTGAGTGAACATATTGGGCTGTTTCCACTTGTAATGATTTCTCCCAGCGACACAGATCTGATATATGATACCAATGAGGTACGAAGAAAGTTCTTCGATATTGCTATTAGCCAGGCAGACAAAAACTATCTGCACCATTTGATTGCCTATGCTTTTGCCCTCAAAAACAGGAATGTATTGTTAAAGCAATATGGAGAGACAGGTCGCCTGGATTCTGATCTTTTACAGACTTATACGTTACAATTGGTTGAACATGGTAAACCCATTTACAAGGAGCGAAAGGTTTATTTAAGGCAATTTCTTAAATTTTTTGACCATCATTACGCTTCATTGCAATCACAAAACGAATCTGTCTCAATTGTTTATGAAAGTCAATTGTCGGAAGGGGAGCCTGAGATACTATACAAGCATTCCCTCCAAAAGGATAAGATTATGCAACGTACAGCGGTTGGTATTCATAAAGATGCATTTTTATTCAACATTTTTGATAAGCCATTGAAGCGGCATGGCTCTCAGGGGCAGCAAAAATCTTTTTTAATAGCACTTAAATTGGCACAATACGATTTATTGGCCAGCCAAAAGAGCTTAAAACCAGTGCTGCTCCTGGATGATGTTTTTGACAAACTAGACGATGAGCGCATGCAAATGCTATTGAAAAAGGTAACGCATGAAACGTACGGCCAGCTTTTTATAACAGATGCTCGACCTGAAAGAACTATGACCCTATTAGAGCACAACCAGCTAAAGGCCCGTATATTTGAAATAGAAAAAGGAAAGGTGCAAACAACAACTGATTATGAGCCGACCCAAAAATGAAAACTATCGTAAAGCCGAACCCACCGCTTTAAAAGAGGCCATTGATCAGATGTACGAAACCTACCATTTGAAGCGTAAAGTTGATGAAGGTACTGTAATTGCCCTTTGGCCAAAGCTTATGGGCAAACCAATTGCCAACCGAACTACCAAATTGTTCTTTAAAGACAAAAAGCTAATTGTTGAATTAAGCTCAGCCCCCTTAAAACAAGAACTTATCCTCTCTAAAAAGAAGATTCTTGAGTTGTTCTCCAAAGAAATTGGTCCCGGAATTGTTGAAGATGTAGCTTTTCTTTAGTTAATCCACTCAAATCTACAGTAAGGCACAAGTACTTTTGGTACTTTAATCCCTTCAGGTGTTTGGTTGTTTTCCAGAATAGCTGCCACAATTCTTGGTAAAGCCAAGGCACTACCGTTTAGTGTATGTAATAGCTGAGTTTTTTTGTTCTCATCCTTAAAACGAAGTTTTAGTCGGTTGGCCTGGAACGTTTCGAAATTACTTACTGAGCTAACCTCCAACCACTTCTGCTGTGCAGCAGAAAAAACCTCCATATCGTAGGTAATAGCAGATGTAAAACCTAAATCTCCTCCACACAATAACAATACACGATAAGGCAACTCCAGCTTTTTCAACAGCGATTGAATATAAGTGCTCATCTCATCCAAAGCAGCATAAGATTTGTCAGGATGCTGAATCTGAACGATCTCTACTTTATCAAATTGGTGCAGGCGGTTCAAACCACGTACATGAGCACCCCATGAGCCTGCCTCTCTTCTAAAACACGGGGTGTAACCCACATGTTTTTTGGGTAGCTCGTCCAACTGTAAAATTACATCCCTGTAAATGTTGGTTATAGGAACTTCAGCGGTGGGTATCAAGTAGTAGTCATCTTCCGTAGCATGATACATCTGGCCCTCTTTGTCTGGTAATTGGCCTGTACCATAACCTGATGCCTGGTTAATCATAATTGGAGGTTGAACTTCGCCATACCCTGCTTTTTCGGCTTCATCCAAAAAGAAATTTATCAAAGCACGTTGCAGCTTTGCGCCTTTGCCTTTATAAACGGGGAATCCTGCACCGGTAATTTTATTCCCAAGCTCAAAATCTATGATGTCGTATTGCTCAATAAGTTCCCAGTGGGGTTTTGCACCAGCATGTAGTCGAGGAATTTCGCCATGTGTACTTTCAACCACATTGTCCTGGTCTGTATTCCCCGCAGGTACTTTTGTATTAGGAACATTAGGAATAGTGTAAAGCAATTCTCTCAACTCATCTTCAACTGCTTTTAGTTCCTCTCCCAGTATTTTGCCTTCATTCTTATATTCTGCAGTCTTTACTTTTATTGCTTCGGCTTCTTCTTTCTTGCCTTGGGCCATTAGCTGGCCAATCTGCTTCGAAAGCTGGTTTGTTTCTGCCAATGCGTTATCGTGTTTTTGTTGCAATGACTTTCTCTTTTCATCCAACTCCAATAGAATATCAATAGCCTTTTCGGGTTCCTTAAAATTTCTCTTCTTCAAACCATGTAATATGGTTTCCTTATCCTTAAGAACTTGTGCAACTTGTAACATTTTAATGCATTTTAATTGAGTGCAAAATAAGGTAATAAGCAACAATTAAAAGATGAGCAATGAAGCTTAAATACCAGATTCGTACAAAATACATGGTATTCTTGATTATCTTATACCAAACAATTATACTTGCATTGTCAAAAACGAACTTAACCATCTCTGGTAACTGTTCGATCTGAACCATTTTTATTGCTATTCCTTAATAAAAACGATCATACAAAAACTATTTATTGATCTTAAATGACTAAAATGTTCTTATCTGAGAACACACATTACAAAAATTTATGTACACATTAGAAGAATTGAATGTGCATCTCCTTTCTGAATTAAAGGAGATTGCGGAGAAGTTGGATATCACGGATTTTAAAAAATTACCTAAAAAGGAACTCATCTACAAAATCCTCGATAAGCAGGCTATTACTCCCGAAAAAGACTTACCTGCCAAAACCAAACCAGCGGAAGAAAAAAAGGATTCCAAACGGCCAAAACGATCCAACCCTAAAAACGACAAAGACAAAAAGCCTGAGAAAAAAGAAAACCTCTCAGCGGATGAATTGCTTAAATCATTTGATCTGGAGCTTGAAAGCGTAGAGGCACCATCGATTAAAGAAGCTCCATCTCCTAAAAAAGAAGAAGCGAAAAGAGATCACTCGTCTGACAATAAACCTGATAACAGGAGACCGAGAACTAACAGGAAACAAAATTCCGAGGGCGGCTCAGAAGGTGAAGAAAATAATTACGACCATTCAGAAAGAAATGAGCGTAACCATCAAAAAAAGAAGAACCAGGCAACCATTAGAGAGTTTGAAGGCCTGATTGAAAATGAAGGCGTTCTGGAAATGATGCAGGATGGATATGGATTTCTTCGCTCTTCGGATTACAACTACCTGGCCAGCCCGGATGACATTTATGTTTCCCCTTCGCAGATAAAATTATTTGGGTTAAAAACAGGTGATACTGTTCGTGGTCATATCCGTCCTCCTAAAGAGGGCGAAAAATATTTTGCTCTCATAAGAGTTAGTTCGGTAAATGGAAGAACAACGGAAGAAATACGCGACAGAATACCTTTTGAATACTTAACGCCCCTTTTCCCGGAAGAAAAGTTGAACTTAAGTACCAAGCCTGATAAATACTCAACCAGAATATTGGATTTGTTTGCTCCTATAGGTAAAGGGCAAAGGGGTATGATTGTGGCGCAGCCAAAAACAGGTAAAACTGTGCTTTTAAAAGAAATTGCTAATGCAATTGCTGAAAACCACCCAGAAGTTTATCTGATCATTTTATTGATTGATGAGCGACCGGAAGAGGTTACAGATATGGCTCGTAGCGTAAAGGCTGAGGTTGTTTCTTCGACTTTTGATGAACAAGCAGACAGACATGTGAAAGTTGCTAGCATAGTGCTTGAAAAAGCGAAGCGTATGGTTGAATGTGGCCACGATGTGGTAATTCTGTTGGACTCAATTACACGTCTGGCACGTGCGCACAACACGGTGGTTCCTTCATCAGGTAAAATACTTTCTGGAGGTGTGGATGCCAATGCGTTGCACAAACCAAAACGTTTCTTTGGCGCTGCCCGTAATGTTGAAAATGGTGGTTCTTTAACCATTTTGGCAACTGCGCTTATTGAAACCGGCTCTAAAATGGACGAAGTAATCTTTGAAGAATTTAAAGGAACAGGTAACATGGAGCTTCAGTTAGATCGCAAGCTTTCCAACAAACGTGTTTATCCCGCTATAGACGTTCCTGCTTCCGGTACTCGAAGAGAAGACTTGTTGATGGACAAAGAAGAATTGCAACGTATTTGGATCTTGCGCAAATTCATGTCCGACATGAACTCATCAGAAGCCATGGAATTCCTTCTACAAAAAATGAAAGGAACCCGAAACAATGGAGAATTTCTTGTTTCAATGAATGGATAGAAACTAAAATTTCAGAGATATAAAAGGGGTGCTAAACATCCCTTTTCTTTTCTGAAGTTATTGGCCATCCAGATAATCCTGCAAATAAGAGTAGCGTTCCGTTAGTCTGCCATTTTCACAAATAGTGGCCCTTTTGATTATCCCCTCCCCATCATTTCCTAATAAATGTGGAAGCACATTGTTTAGCAACTGTTCACCAAATGCATTTGATGCATCTCTTGGCAATTCACAAGGCAGATTATCCACAGCCATGACCGTTATATTTTTCTCTCCCGAAAACGCAGGTTTTTCAACCTCTTCAATGGGTGAATAATCATAGTGTGGCTGGTCAATTGTACTAGCCCTTAATGTTGAGGGGATTGACCCTTCAATATCACATGTAATATCAGCTATAACTTTAATGTTGAAATCAGGACTTTGCATATCTGTTCTTGTAAACAAAACAGGAGCCTTAGGGTCCCAGTAAGCTCCAGCTATTAATAAGTCCGCCTCCTTGGTGTACTTCAAAAAATCACCTGTGAACCTTTCAGGGTGTTTATGAAACTCGTCATTGGTAAATTCTTTGCCATCCATCTTTAAATTATAGTCCTCCATGCCTAGCTGCGCATAAATGGCTTCATCATGATTCTTGTTTTCCAAAAACTCCTTTGGCGTCACTTTCTTAATTTTCATACCGTCTAAAACCTCCATGGCTCCATGGGCCACTCTGCCACCTCCGGTAAGAGCAATTTTGATGGGTGGAAGATCAACCTTTTTAAATTCTGTTTCCAGTTCTTCAAAATCATGGCATTGATGAGCAGGCTTTAGTTTAAACAAGCCAAACTTTTTCCCGTAGGTGAGTATTCCATTGTATGCGCCCACTAAACCTGCATATCTTCCAAACGCAATGACCCGATTACCTTCTGCATTTGTTAAACACTCATAATCTACTAATCGGATTCCTTTCTTTACAACCTCATACAACAACTTACGATTATATGGCTGTTTTTTGGTAGTATGTGAAAAAAAGATGTAGGTTTTGTTTGGGAAAAGTTCACTAATTGGCACTTCCTTTACGCCTAAAAGAATATCACAATCGGTAACGTCCTCAACAACTTTTATCCCCTCACCTTTATAACTTTCATCTGAAAAACATCTTATACTGCTGGTTTGGGCAACAACTTCAGTTCTAAAATCCTTTTTTACCCTAGATGCTTGCGTTGGGGTTAATGGAACTCGTTTATCAATTGGAATTTTGTCTTCCCGAATGATACCTATTTTAACCATCAAAAAATCAGACTATCGATTAATTAAATTCTTCCTTCTCAACCTTGTCCAGATATCTGTTAATTTCAATTAAAATAATTAGTAGATAACCGAGTCCAAGAAAAATTAAAGCAGTCATTACAGAAGCCTTTAAAAGACCGGGGCTCTCCGGTTTAGAAAAAGAGGTAAACCCATCAATCAGTTCAAAATCTGAACCAAGTTCCATTTCCTCCCTCACATTAAGAAGCTGTCTATATAAACTTACCCCTTCAGAATATACTTCTGTTGGATTCATGGCTCCTGACTCTCCTACATATACATTACTAGAAGTTTCTCCCTTTCTGGAAGCATTTGCCTTAAGATTCAAGTTAAAAGCATGCTTTAAGCTATCAAGTTGAGAGATGTCTGCCTGAAGTTTTTCAATTAATTTAATTTGGTTTTCCTTATTAATTCTAATTCGGTTCTTTACATAAGGGTTATCTCTAAAATATGAAACAACAGCTTCTTCAAGTCTATCTATTATTTTGTTGTCAAATACTTCGACAGTAATGGTAAAAGTGTTCTTATTTTCAAAGTCAATTTGATTAATGATTTTCTGAATATCGGTATCTTTGACTTTCAATTCGCTTAGCTTTTGCTTCAATACTTCAACATCAACTAAGTCTTGTTCAGATATCAATGGTTCGTAATCAAATGCTCTAATATTACCTGCCACATTTTCCTTAATATGTAAGACACTGGCCAGCCCGTTTCTGCTCTCTTCAGCACAAAGACTGTTTAATTTATCAATGCTGTTTTCGATTAGTCTTGAATTAAAATATTCAGAGGAGATTAACATGGAGGTTTTGTAATATGGTTTGGTAACTTCAGTAAATACAAACCCTGCAATAGCGCCAATTACAACCATTGTAATTAACAAAAACTTGTATTTTAAGGTAGATCTTCTAAATCGTACTACAAGAGTAACAAGCCATTTCCCTAAATTAGAAAACCCCTTGCCGATAGATTGAAAAAGTTTTCTCAAATCGATTTCATCATCTCTAAAGTTGTTGTTTGTACCTGACATTTGCTCACTCATATCAAAACATTTTAAAACTTGGCAAAGTTAGAAAAAACCCAATACTAAACCTTTTTGGGTTAGTAACTTCTTAGTAGCTAATTTTGCCATCAGTTTTAGCGCGAATGGATACATCAAAAAAAAGCATAGCTGTTATTGGCCTGGGATATGTAGGGCTTCCCTTAGCCGTTGAGTTTGGTAAAAAGCGACATGTAATTGGTTTTGATATTAATTCTGATAGAATTTCAGAGTTAAAGAAAGGATATGATCGAACACTAGAGTTATCAAAAGATGAGCTATTATCCGCTTCTGAACTTAACTATTCTAATGATATTCAGGAGCTTTCAAAAGCTTCAGTTTATATTGTAACCGTACCCACTCCAATTGATACTCATAAAAAACCTGATCTAACCCCTTTAATTAAGGCAAGCGAAACAGTAGGTACTGTTTTAAAAAAGGGAGATATTGTAATATACGAGTCCACTGTTTATCCGGGAGCTACAGAAGAGGTTTGCGTACCAATTTTGGAGAACAAAAGTGGTTTAACATTCAATAATGGGTTTTATTGTGGTTATTCACCTGAAAGGATCAATCCAGGGGACAAAGAACACAGAGTCTCAACAATTAAAAAAGTGACCAGTGGGAGTACTCCTGAAATTGGAAAAGAAATTGACGAACTGTATGCTGAAATAATAACAGCGGGTACACACCTGGCCTCGTCTATTAAAGTTGCTGAAGCAGCTAAGGTTATTGAAAATGCGCAAAGAGATCTCAATATTGCGTTTGTCAACGAATTGTCTAAAATATTTCACAAAATAGGGGTAGACACCCATGAAGTTTTGGAAGCAGCGGGAACAAAATGGAACTTCCTGCCTTTCACACCCGGATTGGTTGGAGGTCATTGCATAGGGGTGGATCCATATTATCTAACCTATAAAGCTGAAAGTCTTGGATATAATCCGGAGGTAATACTTGCAGGAAGAAGAATTAATGATGGCATGGGAGCGTACGTGGCAAGCAGGGTAATGAAACTGCTAAATGTTGCAGGAAGAGGACACAATGCCCGAATTCTTATTCTTGGAATAACATTCAAAGAGGACTGCCCTGACATACGCAACTCAAAAGTGGTAGATGTTATTTATGAATTAAAGGAATTTGGAGCTAATGTAGAAGTATTTGACCCGAATGCGAACAGTCAAGAGGTAATGAACGAATATAATATCAAGCTTTCCAAGGAGCCAGGATCGAATTACGATGCAATAGTTTATGCAGTTAAACATAAAGCTTTTGAATCTATTAATTGGGATGCTCTGAAGTCGAAAGATACAGTCGTATTTGATATAAAAGGAGGACTAAAAAAAGGAATAGCAAACGAGACACTATAGAATGAAAGGAATAATTTTAGCAGGAGGCTCGGGAACAAGGCTGCACCCATTAACACTTGCTGTAAGCAAACAGCTTATGCCTGTGTATGACAAACCAATGATCTACTACCCTCTTTCTACTCTTATGCTTGCCGGAATTAGGGAAATTTTGATTATCTCTACCCCTGTTGACTTACCAAATTTTGAAAGGTTATTAGGTGATGGAAAAACGTTGGGTTGCAAATTTTCTTATGCTGTTCAAGAAAAACCTGAGGGTCTTGCACAGGCATTTCTTATTGGAGAAAAGTTTATTGGAAAAGAGAATGTAGCCCTTATATTGGGAGACAATATTTTTTACAGATCAGGAATATCTCAACTCTTGCAATCACATGCAGAACCAAAAGGAGGTGTCGTATTCGCATATCACGTTAATGATCCGGAGCGGTATGGTGTTGTTGAATTTGATAGTGATCTAAAGGCTATTTCTATTGAAGAAAAGCCCCAAAATCCTAAATCGAATTATGCAGTTCCAGGCCTTTATTTCTATAATAACGATGTAGTTGAAATTGCCCATAATATTAAACCAAGTGCAAGAGGGGAGTTAGAAATAACTGATATTAATAAAGAATATCTGGCAAAAGGAATGCTTGAAGTTGGTGTCTTGAACCGAGGCACTGCATGGTTGGATACCGGTACAATTGACTCACTAATAGAAGCAAGCGAATTTGTGCGTGTAATCGAAAACAGACAAGGTTTGAAAATTGGCTGTATTGAAGAAGTTGCTTACTTAATGAAATATATCTCAAAAGAGCAGCTTGTAAAGCTGGCCGAGCCTCTATTAAAAAGCGGTTATGGAGATTACTTACTAAAGTTGGTCAAACGATAAGCATGTCTGACAATCAAAAGATTATTACTAATTCAAGGGTCCTTGTTTCCGGTGGAGCAGGTTTTATAGGCTCAAATATTGTAGATACGCTGTTAGAACAAAATAACTATGTTGTGTGCCTGGATAATTTTTCTACAGGAAAGAAAAAAAATATTGAGCACAATTTAAGTAATCCAAAATTTGAGCTTATTGAAGGAGATATTAGAGACTTATCAACATGTAAACAGGCTTGTTTGGACGTAGATTTTGTGCTTCATCAAGCAGCTTTAGGCTCCGTACCCAGATCAATAGAAGACCCCATCACTACCAACGAAGTAAATATTAGCGGTTTTCTGAACATGCTCGTTGCTGCCAGAGACACAAATGTTAAGCGGTTTGTATATGCGGCAAGCTCATCAACATATGGAGATCACCCGGACTTACCTAAACGAGAAGAAAAAATTGGTAACCCGCTTTCCCCTTATGCGGTAACTAAATACGTTAATGAACTTTATGCATCGGTTTTTTCAAAGACTTACGGATTGAAAACCATAGGTCTAAGGTATTTTAATGTTTTTGGAAGAAGACAAGATCCCAATGGCGCCTACGCAGCCGTTATACCGAAATTCACTAACCATCTTGTTAAAAAAGAGTCACCTACAATTAATGGAGATGGCAAAACTTCTCGGGATTTCACTTACATAGACAATGTGGTACAAATTAACCAGTTGGCTGCCCTTTCCAATAACAAAAGTGCTATCAATAAAGTATATAATGTTGCTTTTGGTGATCGGATTACCCTAATAAAAATGTTCGAACTTTTAAAAGAAGCCTTGTCTGATTTCAATCCGGAAATCTCTAAAGTTAACCCTATTTTTGGTCCTGAAAGAAAAGGAGATGTGCGACACTCCCAAGCTGATATAACCCTGGCTAGAGAATTGCTTGGATATCAACCAATGGAGAACTTTAGGAGTGGAATAAAGAAATATGCCAGATGGTTCTGGGAAAACAAAGATCAAGAATGCATATAAGGGAAACAGGTATAAGTGGTTGTTATATAATTGAACCTGCTGTATTTGAAGATAAGCGTGGTTATTTTTTTGAAAGCTTTAACAAAAAAATGCTGGAATCAAAACTGGGATATGTCTTAGATTTTGTGCAAGATAACCAATCACAATCTTCTTACGGTGTAATCCGCGGCTTACACATGCAATTAGAAGAAATGGCTCAATCCAAGCTTGTAAGGGCAATACAAGGTTCTATACTAGATGTAATAGTTGATTTAAGGCCTGGATCTGAAACATTTGGAAAATATTTTTCTATTACTCTAAGCGAGGAAAATAAAAAACAACTGTTCATACCTAAAGGTTTTGCACATGGATTTGCGGTGCTCTCAGAAAAAGCCACTATTCACTATAAGGCGGATAATTATTATGCCCCAACGCATGAGTCAGGAATTATTTTTAATGATCCAGATTTGAATATTGATTGGCAACTGAATGATAATGAAATAATTACTTCTGACAAGGATTTAAGTTTGCCAACCTTTATGAACTTTAAAAAGAATAATT
>JAGQYJ010000159.1 GCA_020436145.1 Cyclobacteriaceae bacterium
GTATCGCCACCTTCCAGGTAATACAGCAGTATTTCATGCCCGCTGTCGTCCTGCCTGATAACTTTAAGCAGGCCATCTGTAATCAGGGGAGTACTCTTGATAAACTCTCCAATTTTAATGATTGGCTCCCCTTCCTTCACCACTATTTCCTTGCCTACATTGGCAATGGCATCTATTAATTCGGGCTCTTTGAAGAAAGGAAAATGCTTTTCGATAATTTCACGCATAATGCTAAAATAAAACCTTCATAATTGTGAGTGCCATAAACAGGGCAAAAGTTACTTATCATTTTAGTTTTTAAGAAAAAAGGCCTCTGAATTCAGAAGCCCTTTTTTATCAAAATTTGCTTGGCTTAGAACTGGTATCCTTTCAGCATTGCCTGCCAGTAAAGCATTGGCAATCCATAGCGTTTCATCAGCCACATAGGGTAGCTTGCCTTACCCAGGTCAAAGAATTTGGAGAGCAATGGGTCTGAGCTACGCACGTTACCATATTTGAACTCTGCCAAAAGCATACGGTTATGCGAAACTACCAATGGGCATGAAGAATACCCATTATAACCCTTGTAATCAGCCTCTTTACCATCCATCACATTGAGCAGGTTTTTCACAATAGTAGGTGCCTGTTTACGGATGGCAGCGCCAGTTCGTGCGGTTGGCAGGTCGGTTACATCGCCTACACCAAACACGTTAGGATAGTAGCGACTCTGAAGCGTTCCTTCATCAACAGCCATCCATCCTTTATTGGGGCCGTCAGGATTGGCCAGTTTTGTTTTCTGGAACCAGCTGGGGGCCGATTGTGGTGGAGCCAGGTGCAGCATATCAAATTTAATAATGAAGTGGGTGCCGTCTTTCAGCTCATCAATATGGTTGTTTTCTTCTTCTACCACATATTGTTCCTGGCCATCCCATACATAACCAATACAACCAGCAGCATTACGTTCGTCATTTACCACATAATCGGTGCGGCCATCAGGTAACGCCATGCGCTCGTAGTGGGCTTCTTTTTTCTCACCATCTACCTTTACCAGTTTGTATCCGTAGCGTTGTGGAATGTTGTAAACATCATTTATATAATGCGTAAGCTCAGTTTTGAATGGCTCCGTACCGAAAATAACCGTACCGGGAGTTGCAAAAACGGGTTGAACATCTGTGCGGTTGTTTCTTCTGAAATAATCAGCCGAGAGGTACATTATTTTTTGTGGCGCTCCCGGGCATTTGATAGGGGTAGCAGGCTGTGTAAACAAGGCCACACCACTTTTTGTATTTTGAAGCACCTCCCAGGTGTAATCCGGATCCACGTAGTTGGAGCAAACCCCGTTTTTACCAAAGGTTTCTTTCAGGCCTTCGATACCATCCAGGTTAATTTGAATACCAGGGGCAGCGATAAGATAGTCATAGGTTATTTTATCACCGTTTTTAAGTACTACTTCGTTTTCATCCGGGTTGATGGTTTCTACATATTCTTTTATCCATGTAGCCTTTTTAGGCATTACTTTTTTCTCCGGTTTTATCGTGTCCGACTTCTTCATTAATCCGGCTCCCACCAGTGTCCATGCCGGCTGATAACCGTGTTGTTCTGAAGGTTCAATGATGGCTACATCCAGTCCTTTCTTTGCTCTTAACAATTGAGCGGCAACCATAATTCCACCGGTTCCACCTCCAATTACTACTATTTGATGCTTACTATTACTCATGAGAATTTATCTTAAAAATTTCGCTCTAATTTCGATAAAAAAAATGATTTAGCCTTGTGATCTATATCACCAAACCCTATGCCAAGGCGCCTTTTTTTTGCATTAAATAGATTTTATTATGGCAACGACATTATTAAGTACTGAAGATTTCAAAAAGAAAGTTTTTGACTATACAACTAAGACAGAGTGGGAATTTGCAGGTGACAAACCTGCTTTGATCGACTTTTATGCAGACTGGTGTGGACCTTGTAAAATGGTAGCACCCATATTGGAAGAATTATCGGAAGAGTATGCCGGTAAGATCGATATTTTTAAAGTGGATACAGAAGCTGAGCAGGAGCTTTCTGCTGTATTTGGTATCCGTAGTATTCCCAGCATGCTGTTTATTCCTTTGAACGACACGCCTAAGATGCAGGCAGGTGCGTTACCTAAAAACGTGCTAAAGGATGTGATTGAAAAGGAATTGCTAGTGATTTCATAAGTTTTTTGAGTTAGTTTTAGTTAGGGCTGTTCTCTATTGGGGAACAGCCTTTTTTGTGCCAAGTAAAACCAGATGCGTCATTCCTATATACCCAAGAATAATGTTCTATGGAATATTCTGAATATTTAATTATTTTTTAACTACAATCCGGCCAATTATTCAGGTGGATTTGCAATCTTTAAAAAAAAAAGCCAAATGAATAAGCTTGCCCTGCTTTTTGCCGTGTTCCTGGTCTCCTTTCATAGCTTCGGACAGGAAAAACCAACCGTTTACATTGATATACCTACCACCCAAAAACCCTGGAACAACCTGGATTGGAATAAATCGAAATCTCAATTCCAGTTTGCGATTGTAACCGACCGCACCGGTGGGCACCGGCCGGGAGTTTTTCCTATGGGCATTCGTAAGCTCAACCTGCTGCAGCCTGAGTTTGTAATGAGCGTGGGCGATCTCATTGAAGGCTACACGCAAGACACCGTACGTCTGAATGCCGAATGGAAAGAATTCATTGGGTTTATTGACAGCCTGCAAGCTCCTTTTTTTTACGTTCCCGGGAATCACGATATTACCAATGCGGTGATGGCCAAAAAGTGGGACGAACTATTCGGTGTTTCCTACTATCATTTTGTGTACAACAATGTGTTGTTTCTTTGTTTGAATTCAGAAGACAATTATCGAGGATCGGGGCGTGGTACCATTGACGATAAACAATACGAATACATTAAAAAGGTACTGGAGGAAAATAAGGATGTTAAATGGACATTGGTTTTTCTGCATCAGGCCTTGTGGGTGCAGGAAGATACCAAGCGATGGAAGGATGTAGAAAAGCTGTTGCAAGACCGGAATCATAATGTGTTTGCCGGTCACTACCATCGGTACTGGAAGACAACCCGAAACAATGGTAACTATATTGCCCTGGCCACTACCGGGGGGCACAGCTTGTTGAGAGGCAGAGCCTACGGAGAGTTTGACCATGTGGCTTGGGTAACCATGACGGACGAAGGGCCCATTATTGCCAACCTTTTCCTGGATGGTATTTGGGATGAAAACGTAGTAACGGAAGATATGGTGGACCTGGTTCGTAACCGGCCTTTCCCTGTAAGGATAGAACCTGTTTATTTGGCCGATGGCTCTGTAAATGAAAGCAAATCGGAGATTAGAGTGACGAACAGCTCTGATACCCGCATGAAAGTAAAACTTTCGGGAATGATCCATCCGGAGCTTTTTTACCAGTTAAGCGAATCAGAACTGACTGTAGAGCCCAATGATGTGCAAACGCTTGCGCTGGACATGCAAAATCTTCAGAAATTCGATCTGTCCAACCCAGAGCCGGTGGTTGTTAATGCGGATATTACCTATGAGTATGAACACCAGCCAAATGTGAGCTTTTCCAATACGTTGAATTTTGCACCGTTCAAAACGTATAAGGTAGGCGCTGTTAAAAAGGTTAAGCTGGATGGCGACCTGAAGGAGTGGAAAGGGGAATGGATTGAAGTTAAAAATGTGAGCGGGAGCCCTTTTGACTATACAGGTGAAAAAGATTTTTCCATGAAGTTTATGACAGGCTATGACCAGGAAAAATTTTATGTGGCAGTGGACATCACCGATGATGAATTGTTTGTGGATGAAAAAGTTTCATACTGGGATCAGGATGCCTTTTTGCTGGGGTTGGATGCACGCCCCATGCACGTAAGTGCTTTTAGCAAAGGCGAAGGCCAGGGTAAAGAATGGCTGGCTTACCTGAGGAGTTTTAAAGAAGAGGCTCCGGTATATGGTGAGGCTCGTTTGCCTGTAAAGGTAGAATCTGCAGTGAAGAAAACAGCTACTGGAGTGCAACTTGAGCTGGCTATACCTTTAGAGTATTTGAACAAAATGCAGCAAAAGGACTGGACGAGTGTACGGCTGGATTTGGGCTACTATGATTTTGATGCAAAAGGTGAGAAAAAGACCACCCATTTCTGGTTTCCTGCATGGTACGACCTGGAGGACATCCCCG
>JAGQYJ010000160.1 GCA_020436145.1 Cyclobacteriaceae bacterium
AAGAAATAGCTTAGAGGAGAATGAGTGACGAAGTACATGTAAACGGGCAGGAGAATCCAAAAGAATTTCATGATACCATACCGCTTTCGGGGATGTACGAAAACTGGTTCCTTGATTACGCATCGTATGTAATTTTGGAGCGTGCTGTGCCAGCCATTGAAGATGGCTTCAAGCCAGTACAAAGGCGTATTATGCATTCCATGAAAGAAATGGATGATGGGCGTTTTAACAAGGTGGCTAATATTATAGGAACCACCATGCAATACCACCCACATGGGGATGCATCCATTGGAGATGCCATTGTCAACCTTGGGCAAAAGGACCTGCTTATTGATACCCAGGGAAACTGGGGCGATGTTAGAACAGGTGATAGTGCTGCGGCAGCTCGATATATTGAGGCACGGCTGTCTAAGTTCGCATTGGATGTGGTATTCAATGCTCAAACAACAGACTGGCAGCTTTCATATGATGGACGCAAGAAAGAACCGGTAACACTTCCGGTTAAATTTCCCCTCTTACTTGCGCAGGGAGTAGAAGGCATTGCGGTTGGATTGTCAACCAAAATACTTCCTCATAATTTCAACGAGCTTATAAAAGCGTCAATAGACGTACTTAAAGGCAAGAAGCCTAAAATATATCCTGATTTCTCTACAGGAGGAACGATAGATGTGACGGATTATAACCAGGGCGAACGCGGTGGCAAGGTCAAGATTCGTGCCCGTATTGAGGTTCTGGATAAGAAGGAAGTGATCATTCGGGATATTCCGTATGGAACCACTACTTCTTCTGTTATTGATTCCATCATTAAAGCAAACGACAAGGGCAAGATCAAGATCAAAAAGGTAATTGACAACACGGCCAAAGATGTAGAGATTGTAGTGAGTCTTGCGCCTGGAGTTTCTCCCGATGTAACCATCGATGCTCTTTATGCCTTTACTGACTGCGAGGTTTCAATTTCTCCCAACGCCTGCGTGATTGTTGATGAGAAACCAATGTTCCTGTCGGTGGGGGATATTCTTAAAATAAACACCAATCAAACAGTCGACCTGCTCAAACGAGAGTTGGAGATCAAGAAGGCCGAGTTGCTTGAAAAGATATTGTTTTCATCACTCGAAAAAATATTTATTGAAAACAGAATATACCGCGATATTGAAGAGTGCGAGACCTGGGAATCGGTAATTGAGACAATCGACAAGGGGCTGGAACCTTATAAATCACAGTTCTATCGTGAGATTACACATGATGATATAGTTCGGTTAACAGAAATTAAGATCAAGCGTATCTCCAAATTCGACTCGTTTAAAGCAGACGAGCTGATGCGCAAGTTGGAAGAAGAGTTGAAGGAGGTGGAACACCATCTGGCCAATCTTATCGAATATGCAATTGCTTATTTTGAAGGCCTATTGAATAAATACGGCAAAGACAAAGAGCGTAAAACAGAAATAAAGACATTCGACAGCATTACTGCAACGGCTGTTGTAGCCAATAACCAGAAACTATATGTTAACCGAAATGATGGTTTTATAGGTTATGGGCTGAGGAAAGATGAATATGTATGCGAGTGCTCAGATATTGATGACATAATCGTTATTCGAAAGGATGGGAAATGCATGGTCTCCCGAATTTCGGAAAAGATATTTATGGGAAAGGATATTATGCATGTGGGCGTTTGGCAGAAGAACGATGAGCGCATGGTGTATAATGTAATCTATGTGGACGGTGCTAGCGGTCGTAGTATGGTGAAACGCTTTAGCGTATTAGGTATAACCCGCGACAAAGAGTACGATCTCACGAAAGGTCACAAAGCATCGAAAGTACTTTATGTAAGCGCCAACCCTAATGGGGAAGCCGAAGTTGTAACCGTAAAGTTAACATCGGGCTGTAGTGCGCGCATTAAGGTGTTTGATTTTGATTTTTCATCTATTGAAATCAAAGGGCGTGGAGCTGGAGGAAATATTCTCACCAAATATCCCATTCGAAGAATAGATCTTAAAACGGAAGGTGTTTCTACACTTTCGGGTATGGATATTTGGTACGACTCTTCTGTTGGCCGTCTTAATAAAGAAGCTCGCGGAGCTTTGGTAGGCAATTTTGATGGGGAAGATAAGATTCTTGTGCTTTACAAAGACGGTCAGTATGAGCTAACCACCTACGACCTGGCCAACAGGTATGAGGCCGATAAAATAGAGATAGTTACCAAACTTTCGGATGATCTGGTAATTACGGCCATTCATCAGGAGGGTAAGACTAAAAACTATTTTGTCAAGCGGTTTGTTATCGAAACGAACACGGTAGGGAAGAAGAGTCCGTTCATAAGCGATTCACCAGGCTCAAAATTGATAGCTGTTTCGATCCATCCTAATCCGGATGTTCAGGTAGATATTATTAAGGGCAAAGCAAAGGAAAAAGAAACTCTTATTACACCTGCAGCTGATATAATTGATATTAAGGGTTGGAAGGCTATTGGCAACAGGCTTTCGCAATATCAGGTGCGCAAGGCCCTGCTACTGGAGCCCAAAGATGAGAACCATAGAACTGCTAAGCCCGAAGTTGAGGAAGAGAAAGAAGAAGTTGTACAACAAAAAGAAACTGAGAGCAAGCAGGAGGATGTACCAAAACCCAGGCAGGAAAGTTCTAAAAAAGACGATGACAAAGGGTATGATGTAGGAACAACCCTTGAACTCTTTTAGTTATGAATGGTTCCGTTATCGGGTTAATTGAATTTCTACAACCTTATGTAACGGAACATAAGCAAAACCTTGTGGAGGAAGTGCTGGAACAAAGAACCCGGCACATAACAGTTGTGCTGGAAAACATCTATCATCCGCACAATGCCAGTGCGGTGGTTCGTAGTTGCGACTGTTTTGGGGTTCAGGATGTTCATGTAATAGAAGGACACAACGAGTACAATATAAACCCTTATGTGGTGCGTGGTTCGGCAAAATGGATATCTATCCATAAGTATCCCTTAAATGAAGAATCTGAGAATAGCTGTTTTGTTCAGCTAAAAAATCAAGGTTATAAGTTAATAGGAACTACTCCGGATGCATCTTACAAATCGATACGAGATATTGATATTAATACTAAGATCGCTTTTGTCTTTGGTACAGAAGAAACAGGCCTTAGCAAGTACGCAATGGAACAAATGGATGATTTTGCTCACATTCCTATGCACGGATTCACCGAAAGCTTCAATTTGTCAGTAAGCGCTGCTATTTGCCTCTATGAATCAACCAATAAAATGAGAGCCTCCGGTGTTGCGTGGAAGCTTTCCGATATTGAGAAAAAAATGCTTAGGTTAGAATGGTATAAAAACATTATTGCCCGATCTGACGTTTTGGAGCGTGAATACTTACGTATTAATAACAAAACACCCTAGATCTGACATAATCTGTAAATTCTTATTGGCTTGAAAATCATAAACCGTCTTTTTCTTTTATTTATATCCATTGCCGTAGGAATAAACATCTGGATGATTGTTTCTACTAAAGACCGCATTTACGAATCTGTCAAAGAAATTCCATTTAATGAGGTTGGCCTCGTGCTGGGAACAAGCAACAAAAACAAAGACGGGGGAGAGAATCTGTTTTTTAAGGAAAGAATGAATACAGCTGCCGAGTTGTACAAATCCGGTAAAGTAAATAAGCTAATAGTTAGTGGTACCAATCCTTCCAGGTATTACGATGAACCAGAAATGATGCGAAAGGCATTGGTGGAACAAGGGGTTCCGGAGGACAGGATCTTGCTCGACAGGTCCGGGTTAAGAACCATAGAATCAATCAGAAACACTCAAAATGAATTTAAGTTAAAAAATGTAACAATAATTACCCAGAAGTTTCACGGATATAGGGCGCTGTTTATAAGTGATTATTACCAATTGAATGCCTATGTTATAAGCACCCGAAAGTTACCTCTTAATGAGTCGGGGAATGTAAGGTTAAGAGAATTTTTTGCCCGCATAAAGGCTGTAATTGACCTTTATTTGCTTGGTAGTAAGTAAAATTATACCTTGATTTATGATTTATTTTTCTTTCGATAAATCCTTCTGTAAGGTTGGCCGTTTTATTATTCATTAGCAGTATTTTGGATGCTGCATTACTTATTAAAA